>CAYLTG010000028.1:0-29059 GCA_964386225.1 uncultured Bacteroidales bacterium | reverse complement strand
GCCCTGGCGACCCTGGCCTGGAACTACCCCTTCTTCCTGCCCGCGCTGGCCCTGCCCGTCGGCCTTTTCGTGATCTTCGGCCTCGACAACCCGGAACCCAGGAGTCAACAGTCCCTGAAACTCTACTTGCAGGCCGTGGTGCGCTCCTTCGGCAACCGGACCGTGATCGGGCTGTTCCTGATCAGCGGATTGACCTTCATCATCCTTTACGGCTCTTTCCTCACCTACCTGCCGCTTTACCTCGACGAGCAGTTCGGCACCCCACCCTACCAGATCGGGCTGATCCTTTCCTTTGCCTCGCTGGCTACCGCCGTGGTTTCGACCCAACTGGGGCGGATGGTGTCGAAGCTCTCCTACCGGACCCTGCTCATCGGAGTGAACGTCATCTACCTGGTTTCCATGGTGCTGATCCCCTACACGGGAAGTCAGTGGTGGATGCTTCTGCCCTCAGGGCTTTTCGGCCTGGCGCAGGGCATCAACATACCGGCGCTGCAAACGCTGCTGGCCGGCAGTGCCCCGCTGGAATACCGGGCCGCCTTTCTCTCGGCAAACGGCACCATCCTGCGGCTGGGCCAGACGCTCGGGCCGGTGGTCATCGGGGCCGTTTATGCCGGCCTGGGGATGGATGCGACCTTCCTTGCCGGCGCCGCAGCGGCGCTATTGATGGGCATCATCGTAGTGGCCATGATCCGGGCTGAACCGATGAAATCCGCGTGAGGGAACCTTTTCGAGCTCCCCTGCAGAATTAATTGCTACTTTTGAAGAAATCGCCAACAGGACATGGCGCACATCGATACGGAAAATTACCTGAATCCAGGCTATGACGACAAGGGCCGGTTCATCTCCTACCACGACCAGGTTACGATGATCCGCGATTGCAGGCCGGAAAGCGTGCTGGAGATCGGCGTGGGGAACAAAACGCTCATCCATTACCTCCGTCAGCACGGCATCGCAGCCGTTTCGTGCGATGCGGACGAAAAGCTGGGCCCTGATCATGTGGGTGACATCCGCGACCTGCCTTTTGACGACAAGCGCTTTGACACGGTCTGCGCTTTCCAGATCCTGGAGCACATCCCCTGGGAAGAGGTCGGCACTGCCCTGTGTGAACTTGCACGGGTCTCCAGGCAATATGTGATCATCTCCGTCCCATTCACACCGGTGAGCATTGAAATGGTGGTGCGTTCATCCCTGTTTTACAGGTTATTCAGGCGATGGGAGTTGTCCCTTTTCCTCAACCTTGGTTTCATCACCCGCAAATGGAAGTATGACGGCACACACTATTGGGAGATGGGGAAGCGAAATTACCCGCGAAAGAAGATCAGGAAGCTGTTGAAGAAATATTTCAGGATCACCAGGGAAAAGAAAACGGATCTCAGCTACCAGTATTTCTTCGTTCTGGAGAAAAAATAATTTTGCATACATGGAGAGAAAACACCTCGTCATCGTCGCCATTTATTTTCCGCCCATCATCTCCATCGCGTCCCAGCGGATCCTGGCCTTTGCGCGGTATTTCGACAAGCGCCTTTTCAGGATCACCCTGATCACACTGGATACGGGGCAGGCGTGGCAAAAGCCGGCAGACCTCGGGGAGGTGGAGATCATCCGGCTCAGGAACGACCACCTCCTGAAGCCCGTCAACCTGAGGAAGAACTACCCCTACCTGGTCCATAAGGCGGGTGCTGCCCTCAACAAGCTCATGGACCTGGTGGTGATGGATGAGTATGCCGGTTGGACCCGGAACGCCGCAAAGAAGCTCCGGGAGGTCCATGCCCGCGACCGTATCGACATCCTCCTGAGCAGCTTCGCACCGGTCGCCGCCCACCTGGCCGTGCTGCAGTCAGGCCTTCCGGGAAAGGGCATCCGATGGATCGCCGACATGCGCGACGAGATGAGCCTCAACCCGTTCTACAGCAGGATCAAGCAAAGGTTTTTCGCCGGCGTGGAACGCAGGATCTTTGGCAGGGCATGGATGGTGACGACCACGTCGGATGCCTTCCTGGCCAATTTCAGGCAGCTTGGCAGCGGAACTGACACCCGGTTCGAACAGATCAAGAACGGGTTCGATTTCGACCCGCCGGTCAATTATGGGTTCAACCCGGTCTTCACCATCACCCATGCCGGTACATTCTATTCCGACATCAAGCCCCATACCTTCTTCAGGGCCGTGTCCGAACTCATGGAGGAGAAAAAACTGACCGATTTCCGGATCAACCTGATCGGGGCCGGCAATGCCTTCATCATCCCGGCAGAGCTCAAGGACCATGTGCACCTCACCGGGCGTATCGTGCATGCCGAGGCAGTGCGGTACATGCTGGAGGCCGATGCGAACCTCATCATCATGCCCGCATCAAAAAAGGGGACCCTCCCCGGCAAGATGTATGAGTGCCTGGGGGCGCTCAAGCCCATCGTCGCACTCATGGATGAGGGGGAGCAGGCAGCCGGCATCATCCGGCGGGCGAATGCCGGGTTCATTGCGGGCTTTGATGACATCGGAGGGATCAAGGATGCCATACTGAAAGCATATGACCGTTGGAAATCGAGAAGGTCAACGGAGACCGACAGGGCCTTTATCGAGCAGTTCCGGCGCAGTTTCCAGGTGGGGCTGCTTCAAAAAATCATCCTGAACGAACGGGATGACTGATAATGACCTGTCCATGGCAGGCAGCTCAACATTACGATCAGATCAATGAAAAGAAAATTAATCATCAAGGGATTCCTGGTCCTTTGCTCCATCGGGATGGTCCGGGCACAAACAGTCTTCCCTGAACGGGACAACAAACTGATATCCAGCCGGCCTGCAATAGACATGCGATCCTATGCCTTCAACCTCCGCGACGTGAAGCTGCTGCCTGGCAGCCCCTTCCATCATGCCATGGAAAAGGATACGGCATACCTTGTGTCGCTGGATCCCGACCGCCTCCTCCACCGTTTTCACGTGAATGCCGGATTGCCGCCGAAAGGCGAGGTCTACGGGGGATGGGAGAGCGAAGGACTGTCCGGGCATACCTTGGGGCATTACCTTTCGGCCTGTTCCATGGCATTCGCCGGTACGGGAAGCGTGACCTTCAAGGAACGAAGCGATTACATAGTGGCCGGGCTGGCCACCTGCCAGGTGGCCCGGGGAACGGGCTATGTGGGTGCCATCCCCGGCGAAGACAGCCTGTGGGCGCAGGTGGCCCGGGGCGAGATCCGTTCCGGGGGCTTCGACCTGAACGGCGCCTGGTCGCCCTGGTACACGGTGCACAAGGTGATGGCCGGCCTGGTGGACGCCTGGCTCTTTTGCGACAACCGGCAGGCCCTTGAGGTGGTGACCGGCATGGCCGACTGGGCGGAGGGCATCCTGGAAGGGCTCGGCGAGGACCAGCGCCAGGCGATGCTCCGCTGCGAGTACGGGGGGATGCAGGATGTACTGGCCAACCTCTACGCCATCACGGGTGAGCGGAGGTACCTTGACCTTTCGTACCGGTTCGACGATGATTTCGTCATGGGACAGCTGGCACGGGGGCATGACCCGCTCACCGGCAAGCACGCCAACACCAACATCCCCAAGGCCACCGGCGCCGCAAGGCGCTTCGAACTGACAGGCGACTCCACGGACTGCCGGATCGCCACCTTGCTGTGGGAGATCATCGCCAGGCACCATACCTACGTGATCGGCGGCAACAGCAACTACGAGTACCTCGGCGAGCCCGACCGGCTCAACGACCGGCTGAGCGACAATACCTGCGAGACCTGCAACTCCCACAACATGCTCAAGCTCACCCGTCACCTGTATTCCTGGGACCCGAAAAGCCACTACTTCGACTATTACGAGCGTGTGCTATACAACCACATCCTGTCGTCGCAGCACCCGGAAAGCGGCATGATGTGCTACTTCACCCCCCTGCGGATGGGGGCCCGGAAGGAGTTCAGCGACCCGTTCAACACCTTCACCTGCTGTGTGGGGACAGGAATGGAGAACCATGTGAAATATGCCGGGGCCATTTTTGCGGAGACCGGCGGCGGCGACCTGTACGTCAACCTGTTCATCCCCGCCGAGCTGGAATGGAGATCGCAGGGGTGCAGGGTGCAGATGGAGACAGGATTTCCTTACGGCCGTGATATCAGGGTCACGGTCAAAGGGGGAAAGGAGCGCACCTTCAGCCTGCTGGTCCGCGATCCCTCATGGAACAGCAGCCCGGCGGAGGTGCAAGTCAACGGGACCCCGTTCAGGGCGGAAAAAAATGGTTCGGGCTACCTGGAGATCAGGCGAAACTGGCGCGACGGCGACGTGGTGACTATCACCTTCCATCCGGACCTCCGCGTGGAGACCATGCCCGACAACCCCGGCCGGATCGCGTTCCTCTATGGCCCCCTCGTCCTGGCGGCCGACCTTGGGTCGACCATGCCCGATCCCGTCTACGGGGTGCCGGTCCTGCTCACCGACAATACCAACTGTTCAGATTGGGTAGTGCCCCTCAGCAAGGAGAGGCCAGTTTTCCAAACAACGGACGTAGGCAGGCCTGCCGACTTTACACTCAAGCCTTTCCATACCCTCTTTGATTCCTATTACAGCGTCTATTTCGACCTTTTCACTCCGGAGGCCTGGCGGGAAAGGCAGGCCGCCTATGAAGAAGAGAAAAGGCAGCAGCAACTTATCGAAGATCTGACCATTGACGAGTTCCGCATCGGGGAGATGCAGCCGGAACGGGACCACGGACTGGAAGCCACGGAGCGGTCGTACGTTGATCCCGCCCTGGGAAGGGCCGGCCGGGAGGCCAGAAAGGACAACCGATTCAGTTTCAACATGAAGGTACTGCCGGGCAAGGACAATATCCTGCTGCTCACTTACATCGGCGACGACAGGAACAGGAAATTCGACATCCTTGCGGGAGGTGAAAAGATCGCTACCGTGGATTGGGAAGGAGGTGAGACCGGGAAGTTCTATAACCTGCCATACATCATCCCTGCTGGGGTGATCGGCGACAACGCTTCGGTCAGGATTACCGTCGATGCCTGCCATGGGACCACGGCGGGCAGGGTCTTCGGGGCAAGGACCCTGAGCGGCTTGCCCGGCGAGTGAGCAGCGCTTCCTCCTTTCCGGACACCGATACCTGTGAAGGGGACCCGGGACCAACCTGTTAGCAAAGATCCTGCACCATGTTGTTTTTTCATTTATTTTTATGCCCGGTTGTCAGCAGCAGGTCTGCAGATCATCACAATTCATGTTTGGGTTCAGCGCGCAATTCGAGTTATGGGGCATGGCCTTCACGGCCTACCTCTTTATTGCCCTCCTGTTGGCCGGTGCTGGCTCACGGCGTGCCTGCGGGGCCCGGAAGGCATTCATGGTCAGTTTCCTGCTGACCCCCGTCGCCGGGCTCTTCTATGTGCTGCGTAGCCCGCAGCGATCGGTGCTGAAGACGGTCCATTACCGCTGCAACCACTGCGGCCTGGAATACACCTCCTCCCACCGCTACTGCCGCATCTGCGCCAAGGAGGGACACAAGTACCGGTTGCACCGGATCAGCATGAGGACGTATTGACCGGAACGGCCAGACGATGGCCATCCCTTTGCATCTTGGGATTTGCTATCTTTGACCTTCAACACCGCCTGTAAACATGTTCACCGTAACCACAGCTGAAATTCGCTGGTTCCTCCGGGGATATCCGGAATCAGGTCTATCGGAATGGCTTCAGGGCCTCAACGGGATCTTCGAAGAACAGGAACCGCGTGACGACCTCTACCTGCTCTTCCCGGGTCAGGAAGGCCTGGGCATCAAACTGCGGGAAGGACGGCTGGAATTCAAGAAGCGGCTTGGGGTGAGCAGGGATCACCTCCTGGGCCCGGCGACCGGCCAGGTAGAGACCTGGATCAAATGGAGTTTTCAGGCAGCGACAGGGATCCATTCGGAGGGAGCGCAACTTGAAGGGTCCGGGCATTGGATCACCGTCAGCAAAAAGCGTTACCTTCAGAAATACGGGATAGATCCGGAGGGATCCCTGGTGTTGCCACCTTCCGGGGGCTATCCCGAAATGGGCATTGTTGCAGAATTGTCCGGGTTGCAGATAAACGGAGCCGACTGGTGGACCATCGGCCTTGAGTGCTTTGGCCGTGCCGGTGAAGTGCAAGCCCTGCTGCTTGCAAACGGGGACCGGATACTGAAAGACATCCCGGTGACAGCGCTCCATCCTGCCAATTGCATGGGCTACCCGGAATGGATCGGCATGAACATCCCATAAAAAAAACCCCGGGGCCTCGGGCAGCCTCGGGGTTCAGGTCGATATCCGGAACTGATTATTCCACGATCATCTTTTTCGTGACGGAGGATCCCCCCGCTTTCACAGTGTAGAAATAAACGCCCGGCGTCAGTTCCCCGGCGTCGATCCCGAACCTGTAGGTTCCGGCTCCGAGGTCACGGGAAGGCATGGCATAAACCATCTGCCCGGCCAGGTTCGACACTTCCAGGCTCACCGTGCAGGGTTCTGAAACCTCCACGCTTACGTATGTGGTTCCCCTGAACGGGTTGGGCTGGTTCTGCGAAACCTGGCTTTCATTCAGGATGGCACTTTGTTCCTCGATCCCGATGGGGATCAGCTCGTTCCTGGCCACTTTCATGAAGGTGGTGTTGTTGTCGGTGACCGGGTGCAGCGTTCCCTGGATGTTCATCCCGGGCTCGTTGTCGGTCTGGTAGACAAGGTAGAAGTAATCATCCGTGAAGGAGGCCACCGATGGGAATGCGCACTCGTCGAAGATATGGATGAGGTCGCTGGTGAGGAGCTCAAAATTACCCCATACCCCTTCGGCCCAGGAGCCGCGCGACCACAGGTGCCTGTAGTTCATGGCACCGTTGTCGTAGGTCTCAGTCACGCCGCTCCACACCACGTAGATGTAGTCCATGTCGTCGATGACGATCTGCGGCTGGCTGTTGAGCCCGACATTGTAAAGGCCCCAGCCCTCTGCCAGGGTGATCTCCCCGTCGCCGTCCACATCCTGGATCCATCCGATGAGGTTGTAATCCTCCTCAAGTTCAGAATCGGGGTGGCCATACGGGTTGAGGGCATTCAGGTCGTTGGAGAAGGTGGGCATGTCCTCGTTCCAGTAGCCGATCCCGTCCTCACCCGAGAAATAGAACCAGGTGGAGCCATCAGAATATGTCCTGTTGATTCCAAAAACCACGTGGATCTTGTTCTGCGAATCGAACGCCAGGTGGTGTGTCCCATCCGAACAGTGGAAGGTATCGGAGGGCATGGTGAAATCAAACAGCGGGTAGGGGTTCTCCCAGATGACCGTTTTTGTCCACGTATCGCCTCCATCGGCCGATTTCATGAGGAACAGGTCGGTCCAGAAATCGCCGACAAGGAACGCGACGTTATCTCCCTTGGAAGCGGCCCATTCATAATTGTCGGCGGAAATACCCAGATAATTGTCGGCGGTCATGCCATCCAGCAGCTCGTGTTCAAAATCCCAGGAAGCGCCGCCGTCGGAGGATCTGGAATACAGCAACGCACCGTCCATACCCTCATAAATGGGACCGCCGTTCGCTTCGGGCCATGTGATATACAGCAGCTGCATCACGCTGTTGTCAATGCCCGAGGTGGTGGAACGGTTCCAGGAAATCTGGATGTTGTTCGGGCCGACAAACTCATCCTCCGTCCAATCGCCGGTTCCTTTCTCAGTGCGGGTCAGATAATACAGCGACCCGGCCGAGAAATCATGCGAGACCACCATTTCCCCGTTCTCCCCGTATGGTGCGTAGGATGGCCAGCCCGTGCGGAGGCTTTCGATCCTGGCCTCGGGCTCGTCGCCCCAGGCATTGCCATCGAAATAGTTATAGCCCGTACCCCTGTCAGTATAAGCGGGATCCTGGATGCCCATGGTCCAAACGGCACCCACCGTGCCGTCGTCATACACATGGATGCGGTTCTGGATGCTGGAGTTGGTCTGCAGGTCGTAGCGTGTGCCGCCGATGATCTCCTCATCCACCAGGTTGGTCCCTTTGTAGGCAGGAACGCCGGGGACCTTCTCGAATGAATTGATCACGACGGCAGGTTCCCCTGCCCTGACGGCACGGTCCCGGACCTCTTTGGGTACCAGGACACGGTTTTGTGCAAGGGTGGAAACAGCCATGGTGATGACCATTCCGAAGAGTAGTAGTTTTTTCATAGGTATTGATCTTTTTAATGACTGATTAAGAAGGTGCTTTATTTGTAATCTTTCAAAATTACAAAAAATCATCCATAGTTCATGGTTTACCCTGCCAAAATAAGAAAAGCCAGCACATCGCTGGCTTTTCATATGATCGGCAGGCATCATGACCGCTGTTACTCTACGATCATTTTCCTGGTCACCCTGGCCTCTCCTGCCCTGACGGTGTAGAAGTATACGCCGTTGGAGAGCTGGCTGCCGTCGATGGTCAGCCTGTTCAGACCTGCGGTGGCCGTTCCAGCGTCCACGCGATAGACCACCTGGCCCATCATGTTGGTCACCTCGAGGCTCAGTTCGCCGGCCTTCCGGAGGGTCACATACACCGTGGAAGTGCTGGTGAACGGGTTGGGCTGGTTCTGCGAGACATCGGCAATCCCGATTAGAGGCCTGTCGTCAACACCCGAAATGATATCGGATTTCAGGACCTTCATGTAATTGATCTTGTTCTCCGTGGCCGCATGCAGGTCACCCCTGACATGCATGCCGGGCTCGCCGTCGAACTGGTAAAGCAGGTGCAAATAATCATCGCTGGTATTGGCGAGGACCGGGAACACGCATTCATCGAAGATATGAATGAGATCTCCGGTGAGGTCGGTGAATTTACCCCAGAACTGCCCGTCGTTGGCTCCTGATCGAGCCCAGATGTGGCGGTAGTTCTTCAGCCCGTTGTCATACGTTTCGGTCAGCATGGCGAAGACGATGTATACCATGCCCTGGTCGTCCACGTGAATGGTGGGTTGGGAACTGGTGCCCACTTCATAGCTGGCATACTCCTCCAGGTAGGTGATCTCACCGTCGCCGTCGATATCCTGGGCCCAGCCGACTAGGCTGTAATCTTCCACCAACTCGCTACCTTCTTCTCCATAGGGGTTCAGGGCGTTGATGGTGTTGGAGAAGATCGGACGGTCCTCGTTCCAGTAGCCAAGTCCATCGACGAACGGGAACCAGAAGCTGCCGGCACCGTCGGAATAGGTGCGGTTGATCCCGAAGGCCACATGCACTTTCCCTTCGCTGTCGAAGGCCAGGGCATGGGTTCCGTCGGAGCAGTAAAATGTATCGGTGGCAAACTGTGCAGCGGGATCCCAGAGCGGATAGGGGGTCTGGTAAATCAGCGTTTTGGTCCAGGTATCGCCGCCGTCGGTGGATTTCATGAGGCAAAGGTCCGCAAAACCGTCACCGAAAACGAAGGCCACATTGTCGCCCTGCGACTGGATGTCGTAAGTGTCGCCGCTGAAGTAGGTGTAGAAGTCGCTGTTAACCTCTTCCAGCAGGATGTTCTCCGGATCCCATGTCTCCCCGCCGTCGGCGGAGCGGCTGTAGACCAGGGCACCGTCAATGCCCTCATAAATGGTTCCTCCGTTGCCCACCGGCGTGGTGATGGGCAGCAGGTGGATCACGGAGTTGTCGACACCGCCGGTGGCCATTCTCGGCCAGAGCAGGGCATGACCATCGGGTCCCATGAAATCAAATGATTCCCAGTCGCCGGTCCCTTTTTCGGTCCTCTTGGAAAACGCTAATCCATCCACTGCCGCGCCTGAATAGTGGGATACGACGATCTCCCCGTTCTCACCCAGCGGAGCGTAGGCAGGCCAGCCGGTCCTGTCGGCTTCGATCCTCCCGTTGGGGTATTCCCCCCAATCGTTGCCATCGAAATAATTGTAACCGGTACCCCTGTCATCAAAACCGCTGGTATGGTTCATCCCGTAAGTCCAGGTTCCGCCGATGGTGCCGTCCTCAAACCTGTGGATCCGGTTCTGCATGGCACTGTTGCTCTGCAGGTCATAATAGGTCAGTCCGATGGTGGTCTCCTCCTGGATCACTTCAATGGGTGCCGCCGGCAGCACCTCATGTCCGAAATTGTTGGACTCGGTTATGGCGGCGGTCTTCGGAACCGCGATGTTCCGCATTTCCTTTGACGTATAGGCCCGCTGGGCAAAGGATGCCTGGGCGAATACGGCGATCAAAATAAAAAGTAATGTTCTCTTCATGATACGTTTGTTTTTTTGTTTTGAAAATTCCCGGATCGGCGCCGGGTTAGCCAGTAAAATCTAGAAATATACAAAAAAAGTCAATACGTAGGCCATTGAATAAGTTAACGGTAGGTTTTGACAAGTTAACGGCAATGAAAAAGGGCAGCCCCGGTGGCTGCCCTTGACAGGACCGTATGGTTCATGTGTTTATTCCACGATCATCTTTTTCGACACCATGGCCTCTCCTGCCCTCACGGTGTAGAAGTACACGCCGTTGGAGAGCCGGCTGCCGTCGATGGTCAGCTTGTTCAGACCGGCGGTAGCCTGGCCTGCGTCAACGCGATAGACCACCTGGCCCATCATGTTGGTCACCTCCAGGCTCAGCTCGCTGGCTTTGCGCAGGTTGACATACACGGTGGAGGTGGCGGAGAACGGGTTGGGCTGGTTCTGGGCCACGTCGATGTCCAGGATAGCCGGTTTTTCCTCGATGCCGATACCCAGCTCCATCTTCGGGACCTTCATGAAGTTGTACTTGTTCTCGGTGGCGGCATGCAGGTCGCCCTGAACGTGCAGCCCGGGCTCGTTGTCGAACATGTAGTTCAGGTAGAGGTAGTCGTCGCTGCTATGCGACAGGGACGGGTAGATGCACTCGTCGAAGATGTGGATCAGGTCGCCGGTGAGGTCGGTGAAGCTGCCCCAGAACTGGCCGTCGTTGTTGGCACCGCGTGCCCAGATGTGGCGGTAGTTCTTCAGGCCGTTGTCGTATGTCTCGGTGATGGAGGAGAACACGATGTACACCTTGCCCATGTCATCCACGTGGATCGAAGGCATGGAGGAGGCGCCCATGTAGTAGGTGCCGTACTCTTCCAGCCAGGTGATCTCGCCGTCGCCGTCAACGTCCTGGGCCCAGCCTACGAGGCTGTAGTCGTCAACCAGCTCGCTGCCTTCTTCGCCGTAGGGGTTGAGGGCGTTCATGGTGTTGGAGAACACCGGGCGGTCCTCGTTCCAGTAGCCGACGCCGTCGACGAACGGGAACCAGAAAGTGCCGGCGCCGTCGCTGTAGGTCCTGTTGATGCCGAATGCCACGTGTACTTTGCCGTTCATGTCAATGTCCAGCGAATGAGCGCCGTCAGCACAGTAGAACGTATCGGTGGCGAACATGGCAGCAGGGTCCCACAGCGGATAAGGGGCTTCGTAGATCAAGGTCTTGGTCCAGGTGTCGCCGCCGTCGGTCGATTTCATGAGGCAGAGGTCCACGAAGGATTCGCCGAACAGGAAGGCGACCACATCGCCGCGTGCCTGGATCTCATAGCTGTCGGCCCCAAAGGAGAGGTAATAATCCGAGTTGATGTCGTCCAGCAGGATGTTATCCGGGTCCCAGGTCTCACCGCCGTCAGTGGACCGGGAATACACGATCGCACCGTTGATCCCTTCGTAAATCACTCCGCCATTGCCTGTCGGCCGGGTGATCGGCAGGGCATGGATCACCGAGTGGTCGACGCCGCCCGTGGCCATCCTGGGCCACAACAGCCCTTCATGACCTTCGGGGCCAAAGAAATCGAAGGATTCCCAGTCGCCTGTCCCCTTCTCGGTGCGGTAGCTGAATATCAGGCCGTCGTAAGCGGCACCGGAGTAGTGGGAAAGAACGAGCTCGCCGTTCTCGCCGAACGGGGCATAGGCGGGCCATCCGGTCCGGTCGGCTTCAAGCCTCTGTTCCGGGTAATCGCCCCACTGGCTCCCGTCGAAATAGTTGTACCCCGTACCCCGGTCGTCGAAGCCGCTGGTATGGTTCATCCCATAGGTCCAAACCCCGCCGATGGTGCCGTCGTCGAAGTAATGGATCCGGTTCTGCATGGAGCTGTTGGTCTGCAGATCGTAATAGGTGAGCCCCATGGTGGCTTCATCCACGATCATTTCGACGGGGGCAGCCGGCAGCACTTCATGGCTGAAGTTGAGGGATTCGGTGATGTCGGGCCCGACGGGCGCCGCCACATTCCTCAGCTCCTTGGGCGCATAGGCCCTCTGGGCAAGCGCTGGCAGGGCAACAGCCGCCAGCACCACGAATAGTAAAAGTCTCTTCATGTTCAGTGTGTTTAGTTAGTAAATCATTGTTATGACCGGGTGGGAGCCCCGGTCAATACCCTTATATCCAGACCAAGATACAAAAAAAATCCATTCGGATAAAAACTGGATGATTTTATGAGGCTGGTCCGGGGCAGACGGCCTGGCCGCCAGGCATCATTTCGAACTTTTCACCTCGGGGATGCTTGTGGCTTTCCTGAAAGCCGTGGAATGATCGAAAAGCTTTCGGAAGGTGATGTGGATCTTGCCCGGGTCGGCGCCGAGGGCTTCCAGGGTGGCCTTCATCTTCGGATTGAAATCGCCCACCCAGGAGATCTCGAGCTCCCTGTAATGGGGCCGGTCCTCCAATACCGGCTTGCGGAGGTGCCAGAAAATGGCCGACTCGATCCCCTGCCCCTGGAACCTGGGGACCACCCCCATGATGGTCACCCGGGAACGGTCGACCCGCTTGCCCCTTCTCAGGAGAAGGAAACGGAGCTTGTTCCAGGCATTCATCCTGCCGTTGAAAAGCCGGAACACCTGGTTCATGTCCGGTATCATGACGAAGAAGGCGATGGGGGCGCCCTCGTGGTATACGAACCAGATGAATTCCTCGATGATGATGTGCCGGGCCAGCCGGAGGCTCTTTTTCACCTTTTCGACGGTGAGGGGGGTAAAATGCTCATGGTAGACCCACGCCGTATTGTGGATCTCCACTACGTCGCGCACGTACTTGTCCAGGTTGTCCATCCGGATGTGCTCGAAGGTGTACCCCGGTTTTCGCATGACCCATTCGGCGATCTTCCAGAAACGCTCGGGGAATGGTTTCCTGAGGTTGAGGTGCCTGGATTCCTGTTCGAAGAAAGGCTTGAACCCGTAGGCCTCGAAGAGCTCCCTGTAATAGGGCGGGTTGTAGTTCATCCCGAATGCGGGGGGTGTGAAGCCGTCCACCAGCAGCCCCCAGAAGTTGTCGTTCTCCCCGAAGTTGACGGGTCCGTCCATGCCGCCCATCCCATTATCCTGAAGCCAATCACGCGCCGTATCGAACAGGAGGAAGGCCGCTTCCCGGTCGTGGATGCATTCAAAGAAACCCATTCCACCCACGGGGGGGTCGTATTTCAGGGCCTTGTCACGGTTGAAGAACGCCGCGACCCGTCCGACCAGTTTGCCGCCGGCGTCACGGAGCACCCATCGCATGGCATCGCCGTTGACGAAATACTCGTTGCGGTCCGGATCAAAGATCCCCTCGAGGATGTCGTCGAGCGGGCATACCCAGTTGGGGTCGTCCCGGTAGATCTCCCGGGCGACATCACGAAAAAGACGTGCTGTCATGCGATCCTCGACCTTTATGATTTCCATGGCGCCTTCCAATTAGGTGAACGAGGCAACAAATATATAAGAATTAAAAGAGGCAAAAGTTCACCGAAGGCCACAAATTTGGCCCGAAGATCAAGATATGGCCGCCATTGCACAATAAAACAAGGAGAAAAACCTTACCATAAGGGCCGGTATGTCCGGCGGGAATCGAATCTGATTATCTTTGTGATCCGAATGACGGTATAGTGAAAAAGATCTACTGGCTTATCATAAAGTCATACCTGGGGCCGCTGATATTCACCTTTTTCATCGCCCTTTTCATCCTGCTCATGCAGTTCCTCTGGAAATACATCGACGAGCTGGTGGGAAAGGGCCTTGAGTGGTACATCATCGCGGAACTGCTTTTCTACGCCTCCAGCACGTTCGTGCCCCTGGCCCTGCCGCTGGCCATCCTCCTGTCGTCGCTGATGACCTTCGGCAACCTGGGGGAGAACTACGAACTGGTGGCCATGAAAGCCTCGGGCATCTCGTTGCGACGGACCATGCGGCCCCTCATCATCCTCTCCGTGGCGATCAGCGGGATCGCGTTCTATTTTTCCAATAACGTGCTCCCCGTCGCCAACCTCAAGTTCAAGTCGCTCCTGTATGACGTCCGCCAGCAGAAGCTGGCCCTCGACATCAAGGAGGGTGTGTTCTACGATGGCATCGACGGCTTCATCATCCGGGTCGGGAAGAAGGAAAAGGACGAACGGACGGTGCGGGATGTGATGATCTATGACCACCGCGAAAAAAAGGGCAACATCAATGTGACGGTGGCCGACTCCGGCAGGATGGAACTGACGCCCGATGGCAATGCCTTGTATTTCACATTGTTCAACGGGTATAATTACGCCGACCAGACCGAAAGCCGGGGCTACCGAAAATCCAATCCCTTCCAGCGGACCAAGTTCAGGGAGAACATCCGGAAATTCGACCTGATGGGGTTCGACCTGAGCAGGACCAACGAAGACCTTTTCAAAAGCAACTATTCCATGCTGAACATCAGCCAGCTCCGCGAGGCCGAGGACTCGCTGATCATCCAGCTGGACAACCGGAAGAAGGAGATCCCCATCCTCCTGATCCGCAACTTTTACTTCTACCAGCTGATCGATTCGACCCAGGCTGCCGATTTCGTGCCCGGGGAACCCTATTCGACCGATTTCCTTGCCGCCTATAACAAGCAGGAAAAGATCGCCATCATCCAGGATGCCACGGAGCGTTTCAGGAGGCAGCGGGAGAACATCGGCTATTACGAAGATGAGATCGAGAACAAGAGCGTCATGATCTGGAAGCACCAGGCCGAGCTGCACCGCAAGTTCACCCTTTCCTTCGCCTGCCTGGTCCTCTTCTTTGTGGGGGCGCCCCTCGGGGCCATCATCCGCCGGGGCGGACTTGGCCTCCCCGTGGTGGTTTCGGTGCTTTTCTTCGTGCTCTTCCACATCATCTCCATCACCGGGGAGAAGAGCGTCAAGTCGGGTGTGGTGGATGCCAACGTGGGCATGTGGATCGCCCCTGCCGTGCTCCTGCCCCTGGGCATCTTTCTCACCTACAAGGCCACCACCGACTCCCCCCTGCTCGATTCGGAGGCCTGGATCAAATTCTTCAAGAAATTTTCCCGAAAAAGCCAGAATACATGAAGGTCCTCTTCCTTTGCAACAAATCCCCATACCCTCCCCGCGAGGGTGCTCCCCTGGCGATGAACGCAAACATCCGGGCGCTCCTCAAGGCCGGCCACCAGGTCAAGGTGCTGGCCCTGAACACCAACAAATATTTTGTCGACGTGGAGGACATCCCCGGGGATTACAAGAGGCAGACCGGGATCGAGCTCCTTTACCAGGACCTCTCCATAAAACCGGCGGAAGCTTTCTTCAACCTGTTCTCCAGCCGTTCGTTCCATGTGGACCGCTTCATTTCCGGCGGCTTCAGGGAACGGCTCATCCAGGTGCTCCATGAGGATCATTATGACATCGTACAGCTTGAGATGCTTTACATGACCCCCTACATGGAAACGGTGAGGGCCCATTCGAAGGCGCGGGTCGTGCTCAGGTCGCACAACGTGGAACACATGATCTGGGACCGCATCACCCGCCAGACGTCCAACCCGCTGAAAAGGGCTTACCTCCGGCATCTCACCGGGAAGCTCCGCAACTATGAGCTTGACCACCTCAACAAGTACGACGGCATCATCACCATCAGCGAGCACGATGCCGATCACTTCCGGCAGGAGGGCTGCCGCATCCCCCTGGCTGCCGTCCCTTTCGGCGTCGAGACGGAAGATTACAAGCCCATGCAGGGAAACTATGAGTTCCCCTCCCTGTTCCACATCGGCTCCATGAACTGGGTACCCAACGAGGAGGGGATCCGCTGGCTTGTATACGAAGCCTGGCCCCTGATCCACCGCACATTCCCCGGGGTGAAGCTCTACCTGGCCGGACGCATGATGCCCGAATGGCTGCTCCGGCTGAAGGTCCCGAACGTGGAAGTGGTGGGCGAGGTGCCCGACGCCATGGCGTTCATCCAATCCAAGGCCGTGATGCTGGTACCATTGTTCTCGGGCAGCGGCATCCGCATCAAGATCATTGAAGGGATGGCCCTTGGAAAAGCCATTATTTCCACGAGCATCGGCGCCGAAGGGATCCACTACACCGACAGGCAGAACATCCTCATTGCCGACGATGCCAGGGGCTTCGCCGAGGCCGTGGGGGAATGCCTTGCCAGCAAGGACTTCTGCGACCGTCTCGGGAAAAGGGCCAGGGAGCTGATCCTGCAGGAGCACAGCCTGGAGCATGTGGTCAAAAAACTGGAAAGTTTCTACAGGGGGCTCATGGAAAAAACCTAAATTTGGCAGCGTTACCAGCGACCCCGTAAGGCAGCATGAAGATCTTCGTTCTATTACCCCGGTTCCCCTACCCCCTGGAAAAAGGAGACAAGCTCAGGGCATACCACCAGATCAGGCACTTGTCGAAGAACCATGAGATACACCTCTGCGCCATCAATGACGTCAGGCTGCGGGCCAGTGACATCGAAGCGCTGAAGCCCTTCTGCGAGACCATCCATGTGATCGATATCTCCAGGGGGCAGATCCTGTACAACATCACCCGGGCCTTTTTCTCGGGCAAGCCGCTGCAGGTGGGCTATTTCTATTCTTCGCGCGGGCAGCGGAAGATCCGGAAACTGCTGGACGAGATCCAGCCCGACCACATCTACTGCCAGCTGGTGCGGGTGGCCGAATACGTGAAGCATTCCCCCATCGCCAAGACCCTGGATTACCAGGATGTCTTCTCCAAGGGGGCTGAGCGTCGCAGCCGGACCGCACCCTTCTTCCTCCGGCCCGTGCTCAGGTCCGAATACCGAAGGCTGCTGAAGTATGAGCACGAGGTCTTCGACCTGTTCGACAACAAGACCATCATCTCCGTCCCGGACCGCGACCTGATCCCCCATCCCGACCGCGGGCAGATCGCGGTGGTGATCAACGGTGTGGACACCGACTTCTTCACCCCGCGCGAAGCCGAACCGGAATATGACATCGTGTTCACCGGCAACATGGGTTACCCCCCCAACGTGGATGCCGCCATCTACCTCGCCCGCGAAGTGCTGCCGAAGGTCAGGGAAAAGCGGCCCGGCACCACCCTCACCCTTGCCGGGGCCACGCCCCATGCCTCCGTGCAGGCACTCAGGAATGATCATGTGATCGTGACCGGCTGGGTGGAGGACATCCGCGACAGCTATGCCAAGGCACGGCTGTTCATTGCGCCCATGCGCATCGGAACCGGCCTTCAGAACAAGTTGCTGGAGGCCATGGCCATGCGGATCCCTTCCATCACCTCCCCCCTGGCCAACCAGGCCCTAAACGCCCGCCATGGCCAGGAGATCCTGGTCGGCAACAGCACCGACGAATACGCATCCCTCATCCTCGAGGTGCTCGGAGATGAGTCCATTGCCCGGAAACTGGCCGCGAACGGGCACCAATTCATCCATCGGAATTACAACTGGGCCGCCGCCACACAGGTCCTCGAGGAAATGATGGTGAACACCTGAATCTGCACCTGATGGAAGCCCTCCTGATGACGTCGATCTACATCTCCTTTGCCGGGTTCATCCTTGGACTGGCAGGTAAGGCATGGGCGGTGAACAGGAAATCACAGCGGAAAAGTGATTTTTTCTCAAGGGTAACCGTACTTTTCTTAATTTTAATGTTTCTTTTGGTTGTTTTCCATCGGATACTCATATAGAAACACATTGAAACATGGAGCAGGTAGATCATAATGTGCAGGACGAACGGATGTGGGGTATGTTCTGTCACCTCAGCGCCCTTGCGGGCTATATCATCCCGCTGGGGTCCATCATCGGCCCCCTGGTCATCTGGTCTATAAAAAAGCAGGAATATCCCTTTGTCGACGACCAGGGCAAGGAAGCACTCAATTTCAATATCTCGATGGCCATCTACATGATCGTTTCCGCCATCCTGATCATCATCGTGATCGGCATCCTCATGCTCATCGCCCTCGGCATCTTCCAGCTTATCATGATCATCATTGCAGCTGTCAGGGCGAACAACGGGGAGACCTTCCGATACCCCCTGACCATCCGATTCGTTAATTGACCATGGAAGAGCTCTCTGCAGGATATTACAGTTCCGGCATCGGGATCCTCAAAGTTTCATATTCAGCCAAAGGGATCACCTCCGTGGTGTTCACCAACACGTGGTATGAACATCCCCGCGACGACCTCTTCCTGCAGCATTGCTTCGAGCAGCTCGACGCCTATTTCGCAGGCAGGCTGCAGGAGTTCGACGTGAACCTCGACCTGCATGGGACGGCGTTCCAGCGGGCGGTGTGGGACCAGCTCCGGGCCATTCCCTACGGGCAGACCGTAACCTACAAGGAGGTCGCCGACCGGATGGGCAGACCCGACTCGGTGCGGGCACTGGGCAATGCCAACGCGCGCAACCCGGTCGCCATCATCATCCCATGCCACCGCGTCATCGGCAGCGACGGCAGCCTCACGGGCTATGCCGGCGGACTCTGGCGCAAGAAATGGCTCCTGGAACATGAACACCGGTATAAACAATTGAGCCTGTTCTGAGTTATCCTCCCATGAAAAAGATCGACGCAAAGCTGATCGCCTCTCTCCATAAGGAAGCGGCAAGATCCGCCAGGAAAAGGATCAACCACAATTTCCACGACGGGCCATCCGACCCGCTGCAGAGAATGCTGAACGCGATGGAGCCTGGCACCTACCTCCAGCCGCACAAGCACGAACACCCCGACAAGCGGGAGGTGTTCCTCGCCCTTACCGGCCGGTTCGTGGTGATCCAGTTCCATGACGACGGTACGGTGGCCGACCATATGATCCTGGACCCTTCCCGGAACGAATTCGCCGCAGAGGTGGGAGCACGGACCTACCATACCATCATTCCCCTGACACCCGGGTCGGTGATCTACGAGCTGAAGGACGGTCCCTATGATCCCGCCGACGACAAGCATTTCGCCCCCTGGGCTCCCCGCGAGGGAGAGGCAGGATGCGCCGGCTATCTGGAAGGGCTTCTCGACCAGCTCGGCATCACCATTCCCTGATTCCTATTTTCATTACTTTTGCAGCTCAAGGGAATAAAGACAAAGAACCAGAGTATGGCGCAGAAACCTTCAATCCCGAAAGGGACCCGTGACTTCACCCCCGACGAAATGGTGAAACGGGAATATATTTTCGACACCATCCGGTCGGTGTTCAAACGGTTCGGATACCAGCCAATCGAAACACCGGCCATGGAGAACCTGTCGACCCTGCTGGGCAAGTATGGGGAGGAAGGGGACAAATTGCTGTTCAAGATCCTGAACTCGGGCGATTACATCGACAAGGTCGGGGAAGACATCCTCCGCAGGGCCAGCACCAACGAAATAACACCATTCATCTCGGAGAAAGGGCTCCGGTACGACCTCACCGTGCCCTTCGCCCGTTTCGTGGTGCAGCACCGCAACGAGATCACCTTCCCCTTCAAACGCTACCAGATCCAGCCGGTCTGGCGCGCCGACAAGCCCCAGAAAGGTCGCTACCGGGAATTCTACCAGTGCGATGTCGACGTCATCGGCAGCGACTCCCTCCTGAACGAGGTGGAGCTGGTACAGATCATCGATGAAGTGTTCAACAAGCTCGGGGTGAGCCATACCATCAAACTCAACAACAGGAAGGTGCTGTATGGCATCGCCGAGTCGCTGGGTGCCACCGGGCTGTTCATGACCCTCACCGTCGCCATCGACAAACTGGACAAGATCGGGATCGGGAACGTAAAAAAGGAGTTGGAGGAAGGGGGCCTGGACAGGGAGGCCATCGTCCGGGTGGAGGAGATCCTCAATTTCACCGGCCCGACAACAGAAAAATTCCGTTTCCTGGAAGAGAAACTGAAAAGTTCGGAGACCGGGCTGAAGGGCATCCGTGAAATGGAGACCGTGTTCAGGCATGTGGACAGCCTGGAACCGGGTGCCAGGGTCGAGTTCGACCTGACGCTTGCCCGCGGCCTGAATTACTATACCGGCGCCATCTTCGAGGTGGTGTCCAACGACGTCGCGATCGGCAGCATCTGCGGCGGCGGACGCTACGACGACCTTACCGGCATCTTCGGGATGCCCGGGGTGTCAGGGGTCGGGGTCTCCTTCGGGGCCGACCGCATCTATGACGTGATGACCGAGAGGAGGCTCTTCCCGGAGGATGCGTCCTCCACCACCCGGGTGTTCCTGGTGAATTTCGGGGTGGAAGAACAGCAGTATTGCATGAAGCTGCTCGGCAGGCTCCGGATGTCGGGCATCAATGCCGAACTCTATCCCGAACCCGCAAAAATGAAAAAACAGATGTCGTACGCCAATAATAAAAAGATCCCCCACGTGGTGCTCATCGGCGAGAACGAGATGAGATCCGGGACCATCACAGTCAAGGACATGGCCAGCGGGGAACAGACCACCTTTGCTTCGGCAGACGAATTCATCCAACACTTTCAACACTGATTGTATGAAAGTCCATACCATCACCTCCGAGACCCTCAATTTCGAGGATATTGACCAGATCCTCAAACAGCAGAAAAAACTGGAGCTTTCGCAAGAGTCCAGCACCAGGATCGCCAAATGCCGGAGCTACCTCGATGACAAGATGGCCACCGGCAGCGGGCCGATCTACGGGATCAATACCGGCTTCGGGGCACTTTACAACCGGACGATCGACCGGAAGGACCTCAGCACCCTCCAGCGGAACCTGGTGATGTCGCATGCCTGCGGCACCGGCGACGAGGTCCCCGGCGAGATCGTCAGGCTGATGCTGCTCCTGAAGATCCAGGGGCTCTCCTACGGCCATTCGGGCGTACAGGTAGAGACCGTGCAGCGGCTGGTGGACTTCTACAACCACGGCATCCTGCCCGTGGTCTACCAGCAGGGGTCCCTGGGCGCATCGGGCGACCTGGCCCCGCTGGCACACCTGTCGCTGCCGCTGCTGGGCCTGGGCGAGGTGCATTACAATGGTGAACGAAGGGATTCCGGCGACGTGCTGAAGGAATTGGGCTGGAAACCCATCGAGCTCAAGTCGAAAGCCGGGCTGGCGCTCCTGAACGGCACCCAGTTCATGAGTGCCTACGGCGTCTATTGCTGCCTGCGGGTGTTCAAGCTCTCCCGCCTGGCCGACGTGATCGGGGCGATCTCCCTGGACGCCTTCGACGGCAGGATCGAACCGTTCCATCCGAAGATCCAGGAGATCCGGCCTCACAAGGGGCAGATCAAGACCGCCTTCCGGATAAACAATATCCTGGAGGGCAGCGAACTCATCGGCCAGCCCAAAGAGCATGTGCAGGACCCCTATTCGTTCCGCTGCATCCCCCAGGTGCATGGGGCCTCCAAGGACTCCATCAACTATGTGGCCTATGTTTTCAGGAAGGAGATCAACTCGGTGACGGACAACCCTACCATCTTCCCCGACGACGACCTCATCATCTCGGCGGGCAACTTCCACGGCCAGCCGCTGGCCCTTGCCCTCGACAACCTGAGCATTGCCATGGCCGAACTGGGCAACATCTCGGAACGGAGGACCTACCAGCTGCTCCACGGGCACAGGGGCCTGCCGCCTTTCCTGGTGGCCAACCCCGGGCTCAATTCTGGATTCATGATCCCCCAGTACACGGCCGCCTCCATCGTCAACCAGAACAAGATCCTTTGCCACCCCGCCTCTACCGATTCCATCGAATCGAGCAAAGGCCAGGAAGACCATGTGAGCATGGGCGCCAATGCCGCCACCAAGGCTTACAAGGTGCTTGAGAACCTGGAGCGGATCCTGGCCATCGAACTGTACAACGCAGCGCAGGCCATGGAATTCAGGAGGCCCATGAAAACCTCCCCCTTCCTGGAGCAGTTCCTTGCCGATTACCGCAGGGTGGTGGCCTTCGTGGAGGAAGACCAGGTGATGTATCGTGATATCGAGGCGTCCATCCGGTTCCTGCAGGACTACAGATTGGTGCTGCCGAAGGAAGATCCAGATACTTATAGGTTGTAAATCCCAAATTACAAAAAATAAATCTCAATTAAATCACAAGCACCAGTATTCGAGCACCAAACACCCTCCGAAATTCCATTGTCGCAACCTGTCTAACAGGTGAAGGAATATTTGCAAGAGGTTTGGTCCCGGTACCAATCGGGAATGGAGATTACATATTGGAATTTTTTTGATATTTAAATTATGTCTTTTGGAATTTTCTGAATGACAACCCATCCTAAAACACCATCCTGTAGTACCTTTCGATAGCTTCTTCCAGCTCGGTCACCGAAACGTACTTGCTGAACCTGCGGAACTCCTTCCCGTCGAAAAAGACCAGGATGGTGGGATTGGCAAAGACGCCGTAGGCAGCAGGGATGGCGGGCGAGGCCTTGCTGTTGACCCACACCAGCCTCATCCTGGGGAACGTGCGCTCCATCAGGGTCTGCACCTTTGGCCTGAGGCTGAAGCAGGGAGGGCAGTCGTCGTTGTAAAAATAGAGGATAACGCCGGGTTCCCGGAGGACCGTATCCTGAACCTTGATCAGATCATTTTCCGGTTGTACCATGGGTATTTTATTTGAAATCGATTACCGGGTGGCCCGAACTTTTTTAATTCAGTCGCGAAAACGCTAGCAAAAATAATGGTAATTCACTGGAACCTGCTCTTCAAGGTAAAAATAAACCGCACGGCCCTTCACGGTTGATTCTTTCATTTGCGGCCACGGCCGCCATTCCCTTTCGGCAGTTTTTCATATTCAAACCATTTAATCCAACTTAAACAATGACATACATCATCAAGGGTGCCGGGCTGACCATCGAGGACCTTGTGCGAGTTGCCCGCCACCGCCAGCCGGTCGAGTTACACCCCGAAGCCCTCAATCGCATCAGGAAATGCAGGGCCATGCTGGAAAAGAAGATCGAGGCCCGGGAGATCATGTACGGCGTCAACACCGGCATCGGCGAGTTTTCGGAGGTCGTCCTCAACGACGACCAGGTGAGGGAGTTCCAGAAATACCTGATCTACAACCATGCGGCGGGCATCGGCGATGCCATGCCCGAGGAGTGGGTCCGGGGCGCCATGCTGGGCAGGATCAACGTCCATGCCCACGGCAATTCCGGCGTCAGGCCGGAGATCACCCAGACGCTCGTAGCCATGCTCAACAAGGGGGTGACCCCGTTCGTTTGCACGAAGGGCTCCGTAGGGGCCTCCGGCGACCTGGCCCCCATGTCGCAGATCGCCCTGCTGATGATGGGCGAGGGCCAGGCTTTCTACCGCGGAGAGCTGCTGGATGGGAAGGAAGCCCTCGACCGGGCCGGGATCCCAGTCCCCGGGCTGAAAGCCCGCGACGGCCTGGCCACTATCAATGGATCCAATGTGCTGACAGCCATGAGCGCCATCTTCCTTTATGATGCCAACCGCTGGCTGAAACAGGCCGAGATCGCAGCGGCCATGTCCCTGGAGGCCCTCAAGGCCAACATGAAGCCATATACAGCCAAACTGCATGAGGTAAGGGGTTTTGCAGGCGCGGTGCGCAGTGCCAATGCCATCAACAGGCTGGTGGACGGCGGCGACCTGAAGGAAGGGCGCATTGCCTGCAAAGTGCAGGACGCCTATTCCATGCGGTCGACCCCGCAGGTGATCGGGGCCGCCCACGACGCGCTGGCCTATGCCCGCACACAGGTCGAGATCGAGCTGAACGGCGTGGGCGACAACCCGGTGTTCTTCCCCGACGAGGACCTGCAGCTCTCCGGTGCCAACTTCCAGGGGACCCCCGTGGCCTTGCCCATGGACATGGCCGGTGCCGCCATCACCATGGTGAGCGTAATGTCGGAGCGCCGGATGAACCGGCTCAACAACCCGGCCCTCAGTGTGGGGCTGCCTGCCTTCCTCACCAGGGGCGCAGGCATGTTCTCAGGCCTTATGCTCAGCCAGTACACCGCCGACATGCAGATCGTGGAACAGCGCATCCTGTCCGTCCCCGCCTCCATACAATCCATCCCGGCAGCGGCGGACCAGGAGGATTTTGTTTCGATGGGGATGAATACGGCGCTCAAGAACTTCCAGATACTCGACAATGCCTACGGGATCCTGGGCATCGAACTGATGGCCGCGGCCCAGGCGCTTGACTTCAGGGAATACCAGTTCGGGCGCGGCGTGACCCGCGCCAAGGAGGTCGTGCGGAAGCATGTCGAATTCCTGGAAGTGGACCGGCCGCTCTACAACGATCACAACACCATGAAAAAGCTGGTGGAATCGTGCGAGATCCTGGAAGAGGTCGAGAATACCGTGGGCAGCCTGGAATAAGGATCCCTTTGAGGGCCGGGGCTGCCGGGAACGCAAAAAATCCATAGCTTTACAGGCAAATGAATGAAATTCGACCCATGGAGCATGGCGAAAGGCGCCCGCGGAGGAGGCCGGAACTCCTTACCGTGCTTTGCATCCTGTCGTTCATAGGAAGCGGGCTGGCAGCCTTTTCCAACCTGGTGCTCTTTCTGACCTATGATGAGATGGACTCCCTGCTGGAGGAGGCGGAAATCGGGATGGAGGAGATCATGCTGCTCCTTTCGGGGGGAAGGAGCTTTTTCATTGCCGGCTTTTTCCTTTACATGGTGTCGCTGGCCGGTGCCTATGCGATGTGGAAAATGCGGAAGATTGGCTTTCACCTGTACACCGGGGCACAGCTGTTCCTGATCATCCTGCCGGTGGTCACCATTCCCGAATTCCCCTTCAGCATCGCAGGCGTGCTGGTCACCGCAGCGTTCATCCTCGGATATGCCACACAACTAAAATTCATGAACTGATGAACGATACACGCAACCAGGAGACCCCTCCGGCTCAAGAGCGGCCATTTCTGCTGTCGGCCTTTTGCGTCGCCCTCTTCATGTACACGGGTGTCCTGACGCTGGTCTTCCTGCTGGCCGTTGTGTTCAACCACTGGATCAGCCATACGGTCGACGACTTCTTCCTGGAGAGGACCGTCAGCCGGGGCAGCATCATCGCCCTGAGCCTGGTGGCCTTCCTGCTCAACGGGCTTTCCTTCTATTCGGTGTTTGCGGTGTGGCACCTGAAGAAGCACGGCCTCTACACCCTGGCCCTGTCAAGCATGATCTTTCTGCTGTTTCCCTTCTTCCTGGGATTTGGGAATGTGAGCAGCCTCATCATCATGGGTACTGTCAATGTCATATTATTTCTGTTTTATAAACGATTCACCTGACATTGCGGAGGATTGGAGAATTTTATGTACTTTTGGTATAGAATCTTATCATATATGTATTTAACCCCTTTGTAAAAAGATTTAAATTATGGGGGAATCCCGCAGAAAAAAGTGCAGTCGAAAGTGAAGGAAATGACAAATAAATCTTAATTTTATGTAAATTTTTTCTTGCTTTACTGAATTGTTATCCTTATTTTGCGGGGGTTTTTGGGCAATTAAGGCTGTTCTTTGACATAGAAATTTGTAGAAGTTTTTCACAAACATAAAAAGTGTAATTATTAATATCCAATAATTTACTCTTATTCATATTTACTAATCTAAATTCTTATGTTATGAGAAAATTTACCCTTTTCGTTGCATTCGTATTTTTCATAGGGATGCAATTTCTACAAGCTCAGGACAGGAATATCACTGGTACCATCACCAGTTCGGATGATGGCCAGCCCATTCCTGGAGTCCAGGTCGTAGTGAAAGGTACTACCATCGGTACCGTGACCGACCTGGATGGAAAGTACACGCTTTCCGTTCCTGCTTCCGCAACCACCCTTGTGTATACATTCGTCGGGATGGCATCACAGGAGGTCGCGATCGGGGACCAGAGCGCCATCGACGTGGTGCTGGAGCCCGACGTGATGAACCTTGAGGGGGTTGTAGTGACCGCGCTGGGTATCAGCAGGGAGAAGAAATCCCTGGGATATGCGGTACAGGAAGTTGAAGGTGACCAGCTGAACACGGTCCGCTCCTCCAACTTCGTCAACTCCATCTCCGGCAAGGTCTCCGGCGTCCAGATCCGTCAGTCCAACACCATGGGCGGATCCGCCAACATCCTCATCCGGGGATCGAGCTCCATCACACAGAACAACCAGGCCCTCTTCGTCGTTGACGGTGTTCCCATCGACAACAACAACACCAATGAGGACAGAATCCAGGCAAACGAAACCACCGAGGTTTTCCAGAACGACGGCTGGGGCGGTTATGACTATGGCAACGCGGCCATGGACATCAATCCCGACGACATCGAGAGCATGTCGGTGCTGAAAGGTTCCGCTGCCACCGCCCTTTACGGCTCACGTGCCGCCAACGGGGTGATCCTCATCACCACCAAGAAAGGAAGCCGCGGCAAAAAAGGAATCGGTTTGACCATCAACTCAGGGTTGCAGATCGCCAGCATCGACAAGTCAACGGCCCCGCAATGGCAGGATAAGTACGGCGGCGGTTACGGCCCGTTCTACGAGAACGAGAACGTGCCCGGCGTGGAAGACTATTACTTCTTCTATGCCGACGTGGATGGCGACGGACAGGATGACCTGATCGCGCCCACCTCCGAGGATGCTTCCTGGGGCCACAAGTTCGACCCCAACCTCCAGGTCGTGCACTGGGATGCCCTTGACCCCCTCGCCAGCAACTACGGTGAAAAACGTCCATGGGTAGCCGGTGAGAACGGGCTGGACTATTTCTTCCAGAACGGACTTATGTGGACCAACAGCGTATCCCTCGACGGAGGCAACGACCTCGGCAGGTTCCGCTTGTCCTACACCAACGTCGACCAGGAGGGTACTGCCCCCAACAGCAAGATCAAGAAGAACATCCTGAACTTCGCAGGTGATTACAACTTCACGAAGAGACTGAAAGCAGAGGCCAACATCACCTATTCGAACATTGAAGGGCTTGGCCGCTACGGAACAGGTTACGACGGACTGAACCCCATGCAGTCGTTCGGCCAGTGGTTCCAGCGTAACGTGGACATGAAGCGGCTGGATGAGAAATACCTCCGCTCCGACGGATCCCAGCTGTCGTGGAACAGCGCCTACTGGGACGACCTGCACCCCATCTATTTCGACAACCCGTACTGGACACGCCGCAAGAACTTCCAGGACGACCGTCGTGACAGGATCTTCGGCTTTGCAGGCCTGACCTATGACTTTACCGATTATTTGAGCATTTCCGGTAAGGCCATGATCGACACCTACACCGAGATCCAGAACGAGCGGGTAGCCGTGGGCAGTGTGGACCCGTCATACTATTCGCAATTCACGAGGAACTTCATGGAGAACAACTACGAGTTGATGCTGCGCTTCAACAAGACCTTCGGGGACTTCTCCGTCGCTGCCATTCTCGGGTCGAACGCCCGGAAGAACAGGGTGCAGTCCATACTCGGTTACACCGTCGGCGGACTCGTAGTACCCGACCTCTATACGGTTGCCAACTCGGTATCCCCCCCGCGGGTAACTGAGACCCTTCAGAAGTGGGGCATCAACAGCGTATTCTTTAGCGGCTCCATCGGGTTCAGGAACTTCCTTTACATGGATGTCACCGGCCGGAACGACTGGTCATCCACCCTGCCCGAAGGAAGCAACTCCTACTTCTACCCCTCCGTGTCACTCAGCTTGGTACTGAGCGAACTGGGCGGCCTGCAGGATATCGACTGGCTGTCATTCGCCAAGATCCGGGGTAACTTCGCACAGGTCGGTAACGACGCCAGGCCTTACAGCGTGTTCACCACCTATGATCAGAATACCAGCTGGGGCGACAATGCCCTCTTCTCGGTCAACAGCACCAAGCAGAACGAGGAACTGATACCGGAAACCACCGACGAGATCGAATTCGGTGCCGAGGCCAGCTTCTTCCAGCGCAGGTTGAGCTTTGACATTGCCTGGTACCAGCGGAACACCAAGGACCAGATCATGCCTGTCCTCGTCACTGAAATGAGCGGTTACAACAGGCTGTGGGTCAACGGCGGTGAAGTACAGAATACCGGTTGGGAGATCTCGGCCTACGGTACGCCCGTCAAGACCAACAACTTCTCCTGGGACATCGGCCTCAACTGGTTCAAGAACAAGAACGAGGTCATCAGCCTCTATGGCGATGTGGACAACTACCTGATCTACCAGGCATGGGATGTCTCCATCAATGCCACTGTGGGCCAGCCCTACGGGACCATCCGGGGTACCGATTTCGTTTACACCGACGGAAAGAAGACCGTGGATGAGAACGGTTACTACCTGAGGACATCGAACGACACCGTGATCGGGAACATCCAGCCCGACTGGAACATGGGTATCCCCACGACCTTCACCTTCAAAGGGATCTCCCTGAACCTCCTGTTCGACATCCAGAAAGGCGGCGACATTTACTCCGTCAGCACGAAGTACGGCCAGGCCACCGGTCTGTATGCCGAAACTGCCGAGAACAACGACAAGGGCGTGCCGATGCGTGACCCGGTCGAGGACGGCGGCGGTTACCTGTTCCCGGAAACTGTTTACGAGAATGGCGAAACCAACACGACTTACGTTCCCGCTTTCAGGTGGGGAAGGGCGTTCTACTACAACAACAGCCCGACCGCACGGTACGTATTCGATGCTTCCTACGTGAAACTCAGGGAGGTGGCACTCTCCTATTCGCTGCCGTCATCCCTGCTTGACAAGACCTTCCTGAAGAGCGTGGTCATCTCGGTGATCGGACGCAACGTCTGGATCATCCACAAGAATG
Organism: uncultured Bacteroidales bacterium; assembly: GCA_964386225.1. Lineage (GTDB taxonomy): Bacteria > Bacteroidota > Bacteroidia > Bacteroidales > JAADJA01 > JAADJA01. The sequence continues at coordinate 276 of CAYLTG010000028.1, read as the reverse complement.
TTGACCACTTCGATCCGGAGGCCCAGTTGAGTTCAGGTAACCAGCAAGGTATCGAATCAGGCTCATATCCTACCGAAAGGACATTTGGATTCAACCTGAAGTTAGGCATATAATTAATGTATAATCTAAAAAACAGAATCATATGAAAACCATAAAATATCTATTGCTGGGATTCGTACTGATTTTTGGGATATCAGCCTGCGAATTGCCTGATAACGTTGACCCCAAGAATCCTTCCGAAGTCCCGCCATCAACTCTGTTTACGAACGGCATGGT
>CAYLTG010000027.1:0-30292 GCA_964386225.1 uncultured Bacteroidales bacterium | reverse complement strand
CCCAGAGGTTGCCCGTGTCATCGAAGAGCTGGAAGGTCGACCGCATCCTGTTCAGTTTGTGGAGCAGCCGCTCATAGGCGATGCGCCCTTCGGCCGTCAGTTCCACCGTCAGGTCGAACGGGTTGATGTCGAACCGGTCGGTCGGGAACAGGTCGGTGTATTCCCAGGAAGAATCCTGGTTGAAGATCACGTAAGGCCTCCGGTGATCGGGGTCGAACAGGTCGCGGATGATCATCTGGACGTCGTCCGACACGGAGGTCTTGTTCAGGTTGGCCAGCCCGCTGATGAACTCCTTGATGTGCTCCCGGTCCTCGGGTTTCTGCGCCCGGTACTTCTCCAGGATGCCCAGGTCGATCAGGAAGTTCTCGAACCGGCCGCGGCTGTCGGCCTCGTTGCTGACCTTGGTGATGTATTCCTTGTACCGCTCCAGGAAAAGGTTCAGCCCGAAATTCTTGTGGAAATGGTTGTAGAGCGTCCGTTCGTAGGTATTGGGGATCACCTGCAGGATCGCTTTGCACCGCTTGACGATGGCCGCGGGGACCGGTTTCAGCTTGCGCTGCAGGAGGTACCGGCCGTAGGTCCGGATCTGGTTCCTGCCTCCCCCTTCGAGGATGGTGGCGATGTGCAGCCGGTCGTTCTCGGCATAATAGTATTTCATGGTCCGCTGCTCGAACTCGTGGATGAGCGCGCGGTTCCGGCGGCTGAGCCGCTCCGGGTCGCGGGTGTCGAGGATGAGATCGATGTAGTCCCTGAGCTTGCTCAGGGCATACTTGTCCTTCAGGACCTGCCTGGCGAACTCGTCGAACTTGTAAAGCAGAAGGTCCTTGTCGGGATCGCCCGGGCCTCCCAGCTGCTGCTCCTTCAGTTCCTGCAGCTCCAGCTCGTAATCTTCGATCTTGGCCTGTGCGCAGTCGCGGAAGGTCTTCAGGTGGGCGGCGTTCACCTTGTCGAGGATCAGCCGGAGGTTGGTCTGGCTGTTGGCGAGGGCCCCCAGTTTCTTGGTGTGTACCTTGTTGAGGTTGTTGATGATCTTGTTGTGGAAGCAGAACACGAGGCATGTGTTGGTGCTCCTGGATTCGGGCGAATCGTCGATGATGACCAGCCGGCTGAGGAAGGGGAACCACCGCGGATCGTTGAAAATATTCCTGCGGGCATGGGCCATCTTCACCGCGAAGATGTGGGTGTGGTCTTCCTTCAGGGCTTCATGGAGGGTGTCGGCACCGGAGAATTCGATCACCCTGACCGCCTCCTTCGCAAATACATCTCCCGCCAGGAGTCCGATGGCGGTGTCGGCGGTCCCGCTGACGAACGTGCGGATGAAGCCGTTGAGGCCCTTGAAGTTGACGGTCGCCTCCGACCGCAGCAGGAAGTGCTGCCGCTCGGCGCGGGTGGTGTAGTGTGAGCTCTGGAGCACCATCTGGTCGAGGACGTCCATGAAGTAGTTCCACTGGGCCTCCTCCACGTCGCCGTTCACGCCGATCACGTCCCTGAACTTCCGAAGCTCCGACACCCGCTCGCCCAGGAGGATCGAGTTCCTGAATTCGATGTTCTGCTGCGTCACCGGCGGCGTGCCGATGGAGTAGTCATGGGAATTGAGAATGTTCTGAAGTTGCTGCCGCTCTTCCCCGTCCACCTGCTCGGTGTCGATGAAATAGTTGAGCCTGGCCAGGAAGTCAAGCCGCTGTTCGTTGTAAATGAACGCCTTGGAACTCTCGGCCGGGTACAGCATGAGGGATACCCGCGCATACCCGGGGATCGACTCCTTGAGCTCGCGTTGCAACCGCTCCAGTTCGGCGTCCTGCCTGGCCGGATCGTCGGGGAGCTCGGTGCACATCCGTGCAAAATGCCGGAGCTTTTCGCTGATGTTCCGTGGGAGAAAATTCTCGGACCGTTCGCCGAGTGAGGTATACAGGTTGACAAGGTCACGCGCTTCCGCACCAAGCCCTTTTCTGAGATTGCCAAGTAATTTCATAGGAAGTAGTTTTGAGGTCACACCGGGACGCAAAAATATGGAATATCACTCCCCTCCCCGGGCAAATGTTGATAACTTGCCCGCTGTGTTAATTATATTCACAAACCGGGAAAAAATCCAGAAGCACAGACCTACTGCGGAAAGTCCGGATCCTCTCTATCTTCGGCATAGACGCCTTGCAGGCTGTCGAGCGCAGGAAAAGGGAATTCGGGGGATGGGACCCTCGCTTCAAGCACAATGCGTTCCATTTCGGCCACGATCCCCGGATAGCTGCCGGCCACATCGCCGGACTCGGTCGTGTCGGCCTGCAGGTCGTACAATTCCATCGGGGCATCCGGATCCTTGAAGAGCCCTGAGCGGACAGCCTTCCAGTCGCCCTTGCGGACGGCCACCTGTCCGCCATAGGCCGGGAATTCCCAATACAGGTATTCATGCTCATCTTGTTGCTCCCCTTTCAGTCCGGGCAGGAAACTGATGCCGTCGGTTCCGGTCGGGGCCGGCATCCCGGCGACCTGGGCCAGGGTCGGGAACACATCCTGGAAAGCGGCCATGTGATCAGAAACGCTGCCCGGTTCGATGGTGCCGGGCCAGCGGGCGATGAGCGGAACACGGATCCCGCCTTCCCTGACGCTTCCCTTGAGGCCGGAAAAGGGATGGTTGCTTTCGAAGTAGCGGGTGTCGGAACCGCCGACCCCTCCATAGGTGGGGCCATTGTCGCTGGTGAAGAGCACCAGCGTGTTCTCACTGAGTCCGTGCTCCTCCAGGAGGGCGAGGATCTTTCCGATGTCGCGGTCCATGCGGGTGATCATGGCGGCATACCCAGCCCTGGGAAAGGGATAAGGCAGGTACATGTTGTTGCCCACATACGGCGTGTCGGGTATGACCTTCCGGTATTCGGCCAGGGACGGTTCATCATCCGGGACCTGTATGGACAGGTGCGGCACCGTCGTGGCGAAATAAAGGAAGAAACTTGTATCGCGGTTGGTCCGGATGAATTGGGTGGCCTTTTCCAGCATCTTGTCGGTGGCGTAGTCCGTACCCTTGAACTGCTCATAGGATGCAGGGTCCAGGGAGTCGCCCTCCAGCCGCTGGTGGGCCATGAAAAAGGTGTTCCCGAGCGTATCCCAGGCCTCGTTCTCCCACAGGTGGGAGGGATAGTAGTTGTGCGCCTGCTTCTGGCACAGGTAGCCGTAGAAATAGTCGAACCCCTGCCGGTTGGGGATGCCTTCCGACCCGGGTCCCCCCAGCCCCCACTTGCCGATGACGGCGGTGACATAACCCCGTTCCTTGAGCATGGTGCCAAGGGTCGTGGTCCCTGCGGGAAGGGGCAGCTGGCCACCCTCCGTCTCATCGGTATAGCCGCCGAGCTCATGATTGTCCCTGATGACGGCGTGCCCGGCATGCATGCCCGTGAGGAGCACGCAGCGCGAAGGGGCGCACACAGGGCTTCCGCTGTAGAACTGGGTGAACCGCATGCCCTCCTCCGCCATGCGGTCGAGAACCGGCGTCCGGATGATCTCCTGGCCGTAGCTGCCCAGCTCATTGTACCCGAGGTCATCCGCCATGATCAGGATGATGTTGGGCCTCCGCGCCTCGTCCGGGTACTGGCATCCCGGCAGGAGGGCGAGAAATAACAAGATCGATATAGCTCTATTTAAAAGGTCTTTATAACTCATTTATTAAAGCTTTACTTTAAATAATTGGCCCCGCACCGACCCGCTTACTCCAGGATGATCTCATCCACGAAAAGCCAGGCAGGCTCGCCGGCGCCGGGATGATCAGGGGGGCAGGTCCCGGTATTCCGGACGATCACCTTCAGGTACCTTGCCTGTGCCGGCTTGATCTTCACGCGCAGCTGGCTCCTCCCTTTTCTGACCTCCCCCACGGCATCGCGGTCCGGAAGGGCTCCCACGGTGACAAACGTGATGCCGTCGACCGACGCCTGCACCTCCACGCTTTCCGGCGGGAATATCCAGGAACCGGGGTCGTTGAGAATGCCGACGGAGCACCTGGAAAGGGTGCTTCGGTCGTCCAGGGTAATGAGCGCCTCCAGGTCACGGCCGCTGAAGCCCAGCCAGCCGCCGTCGCCGAAGCTGCTGCCGCCGGTTGCCCTGTCGGCCAGCGTCCACGCCCCCCTGCCCGCGTATTTCTCGTCGGGAGGTTCGGAAAGTTTCACATCCCTCACTTTCAACACCCTGACATACTCCACCTTTACAACTTCGCTCATGTCATCCCCGACGCTCCCGGCCGCCTTCAGTGTGCCGGTCTTCTGAAGCAGCACAGGGCTCTTGTACACCGGGGACCGGGGGGTGGGATCGGAACCGTCGACGGTATACCGGATGGCCACCTCCGGATTGCTTACCTCGAAGGCGACGGCCATCGACTCGTCATACATCCCGCCCGGCAACGAAGGGGTGGGACGGTTAACGAAGGCCCGGGTGTTGAACATGGCTGCGGCGCTGTACTGAAAAGCCCCCAGCACGGGCCTGCCCGTCCATGCTTCCGGCACCTCCATACCCAGCAGGCGGGCGATGGTGGGCGCGGTATTGACGATGTCGTTGGGCTGTTCGATCACCCTGTCCCTGATGATCCCGGGCCCGGCCACGATCCAGGGTGTCAGCAGTTCCTCCATGCTCACGCCGCCATGTCCGCGGCCCTGGCCGCCATGATCCGAAACGACGAGCACGTGCGTATGTTCAAGGACTCCGGCATCCCCCAGTGCCCCCAGGAAAGCACCGACCGCCCTGTCCACATCCTCGAGGGCGCGCAGGTAGGCCGGGCTGCCCCATCCGTGGGAATGGCCCACCATGTCGGGATGACCGGCATAGACGAACGTGAATGCCGGCTGCTCCCGAATGATCCAGCTGGCGGCATTGGAGAATGTGGCCTCAAAACCGCCGGTGAACTCCGCGTGTGCGATCGACGAGGGGTTCAGAAGGTCCGCAAGCCCCTGCCAGTCGTAAAAAAAACCTGTTGCCGCACCGGGTCGCTGCTCATGGATGATCGTGAAGAGGGACGGGAAATAACCCTCCCCGTCGGTTGCGGCGGGCTCGATGGAATGTGTGTCCACCGACCATCCATTGCTGGTGACCCCATGCTGTTCCGGGCCGGCGCCCATCAGGTGCGACGCCCAGTTGGGGGCGCTCACGGTGGGCATCACGCCCCGCGTTTGCACGGAGATGGCCCCCCGCCTCACGAGGCTGTCGAGGTGAGGGGTGACTGCTTGTTCAAAGCCCGACACGCCCATGCCGTCGATGCCGATCAAAACCACCCTGCGGGCGGGCTCCGCATTCCTGCCGGCACCGCTCATCACCAGCACGGCGGCAATGGCGAGGGCCAGGAAAACATAAAAAAGTCCGGGGGTGAATAGTCTGCTCATCGTCAAATTGCTTTATGATTTTACAACCGTCGGTCAAAAATAAGACAGTTTTGCATGAAGGGAAAGCCAATGGGCAAATACTTGCCCCATCACGACCCGGAGCGTCCTGCAGAAAAGGGCTGAAACACCCGCCAACCGGGGGCGGGCCAAAAGTTATCAACAACCGGGGACCGGCCTTTCAATGGGATACTTTTGGTATCCTGAAAGTGACATGGACACCCGCAGGCAAATAAAGGACCTCTTCCATTTCAACCGGGGGGAGCGCGGGGGACTGGTCGTCCTGCTGCTCATCCTGGCGGGGAACATGGCGGCAACCCTCGTCATCCCGCACCTCGACGTGCCCGCCGAGTACGACTTCACCGAATTCGAACAGGTGGCAGGTGAAATCGAGGCCCGCAGGACCCGGGATTCCCTGGCGAAGGCCGAATTGCGGCAGATGGAGTGGCGGAAGGCCTCCCGCGATCGCCCCAGATACCCAGACAACCCGCCGTGGAGTTCGCGCAAAGGGAGAGCCCCGTATCCGGCCGGGGCCGGCCCCGCAACAGGAACGGACAGGGACCCTCCGGCGAAAGCCGATTCCGGCGCGTTGGTCAAAAACCACACAGCCGGCACCCGGAATACGGCTCCCGCCGACACCGGGCTGGTGCTGGAACTGAACGCCGCCGACAGCCTCGACCTGCAGCAACTGCGCGGCATCGGGCCCTCCTTCAGCCGCCGGATCGTAAAGTACCGGCAAATGCTCGGCGGGTATGCCCGGAAGGAGCAGTTGCTGGAGGTCTACGGCATGGATTCGGCACGCTATGCCATGATCTCGGACCACCTGGTGGTCGACACCGCACGCCTGCACAAGATCAACCTGAATACGGCCACCATCAAGGAGCTCATGAGGCATCCCTACATCGAGTTCTACGTGGCCAAATTGCTGGTCACCTTTCGCGAACGGACCGGCCAGGTGGGATCATTCGCCCAACTGGAGGCAAATTCGGGCATCCCGCCCGACCTGCTCCGCCGCATCAGGCCCTACCTGGCATTGTGAGACCCTGTCCTCACTACCCGAACCTGCCCGACCGGGAATGTGACGGAAATAATATGAAAGTCTGTTGCGTTAACGTTTGTATCCGTATATTTGCGCAGAAAATAATAAGATCTACCGGAATATGAACTTCAAGAAGTACTTCGTTTTTTTGCTTGCTCTTTTCATCGCCTCCTCCGTTTTTGCCCAGCGTAATTATGTCGAGGCCGCCGACCAGGATTTCGAGGACATGAAATACTCCATCGCCGTTGAAAAGTACAAAAAAGCCTATTCCAAGACCAAGGACCGCGATGAGAAGAACAGGATCCGGTTCCAGATGGCCGAGTGCTACCGCATGATGAACAATGCCAAGCGTGCCGAGGTGTATTACAAGAGCTTGTACAGGACCGGCTACTACAAGAAGAATCCCATCGTCCTCCTGTATTACGGGGAGATGATGAAGATCAACATGGAGTACGATGAGGCCGTTCCCATCTTCGAAGAATACATCAAGCTGCGGCCCGACGACCCGCGCGGGCCCGACGGGTTGAAATCGCTTTACATGCAAAAGGAGTGGATGACCAATCCCACGAACCACGCCATCACCAATGTCAAGGAGATCAACTCGCGCGAGGATGATTTCAGCCCGTGCTATGCATCCGACAATTTCAATTCGCTGATCTTCGTCTCCAACCGGGAAGGGTCCACCGGCAAGGACGAGGACGAATGGACGGGCGAGGATTTCAGCGACCTGTACCTCACACGGATCGACCGGAAGGGGGAATGGAGCACACCTGACCTGCTCGACTCGGGGGAGAACATCAACTCCGAAACCAATGAGGGAAGCCCGATGATGAACGCCAATTTCACGACCCTCTATTTCGCACGCTGCGGCAACGCCAAGAACCAGGAGTCGGGATGCCACATATACAGCGCCAAGCGCTCGGGCCGCACCTTCGGGGCACCCGAACCGGTGCACCTCGGCGGGGACAGCACCAACCGCGTGATCCACCCCACCCTGAGCGAAGATGAGAAAATGATCATCTTCACCGCCGACTTCGATGGCGGTTATGGCGGTACCGACCTGTGGTATGCCACCCGGAAGAGCGTAAGCGATGATTTCGGACTTGCCAAGAACCTCGGCCCCACGGTGAACACCATCGACAACGAGGGATTCCCCTTCCTCAGGTACGATACGGTGTTGTATTTCGCCTCCAACGGCCACATCGGGATGGGCGGGCTTGACATCTTCAAGGCGACCTATACCGACGATGGCTGGGGCGTGCCTGTGAACCTGGGTTACCCGGTGAACACCAACGACGACGACTTTGCGATCATCTTCCACCCCGATTCCCACGAAGAGGGGTTCTTCTGTTCCAACAGAAGCATCTACGAGAACATCCGGAGCAAGGGCGGCGACGACATCTATCACTTCGTGATCCCGCCCCTGGAATTTACCCTGTCCGGGGTCATCAAGGACGACCGTTCGCTGCAGTACATCGAAGCCGCGGTAGTCAAGATGGTGGGCTCCGACGGGTCCTCCATCTCCACGAAGACCAACTCCATCGGCCGTTACGAGTTCACCAAGGAACAGTTCAGGCCCAACACCACGTATGAGCTGTTCATCTCAAAGGACGGATACTTCAGCACCACGGGCTCCGAAACCACCGTGGGACTTGAAAAGAGCAAGGATTTCGTCCTCGACTTCAACCTGAAGCCCATCCCGAGGGCACCCATCGTGCTGCCCGAGATCCTCTACGACCTGGCCAAATGGGACCTCAAGCCCCAATACCAGGACTCGCTGCAGGGCCTGATCCAGACGCTGGATGAGAACCCGCGCATGGTCATCGAACTGGCATCTCATACCGATGCCCGGGATACCGACGAGCGCAACGACATCCTGTCGCAGAAAAGGGCGCAGTCGGTGGTCGACTACCTGATCCTTCGCGGCATCGACCCGGAAAGGCTCGTGGCCAAAGGATACGGGGAGCGCGTGCCCCGCACCATCAACCGCAATTACCGGCTTAACGGGACAGTCGTGCTCGACTCGGGAGCCGTGCTGACAGAACCGTTCATCGGCAGCCTGCCGAACACCCAGATCAAGGAACTGGCGCACCAGCTCAACAGGAGGACCGAGTTCACCGTCCTGAGGAATGACTTTGTGCCCAAGCAGAAGCTCGATACCGTCGTGGTGCCCAGGGTCGCCAAGATCGACATCGTGGTCGACCCGGAAGCGGAGAAACACACGGTCGACCTGATCTACGATGCCAAGGGCAGGTATGGCGTGCGCTGTGAAGTGAACGGCTACCCCCTCAACGTCTATGTCGACCCCACCCTGCGCGAACCGGTGATCTCGCTGAGCAATGCGCTCAACCTCCTCCGCGACGGGGCCATCAGCAAGGATGATTTCGCCGGGGATCCCGAGGAGGTACTGGCCAATGCCTCCATCATCGACGGCGCCGTGTTCCTGGTGGAAGAGGTCAGGATCGAACGGGAGTTCATCACCATGATCGAGGTGAAAGTGATCCATAAGCTGGAGGACTACGGGTTCTACCTCGACCAGGCCACCTTCTCCCAGCTGGGCGAATTCGAGATCGACGAAGAGAACAAGCAACTCATCCTGAAATAAGAGAACCGAAGACCCCGATCGATGAGTTCCAGTTCCAAATACAGTGAGCGTGGCGTTTCCGCTTCCAAGGAGGACGTGCACGCCGCCATCCGGAACATCGACAAGGGGCTTTTCCCCAATGCGTTCTGCAAGGTGATCCCCGACCTGCTGGGGGGCGATCCCGATTATTGCAACATCATGCATGCCGACGGCGCCGGGACCAAATCGTCGCTGGCCTACCTCTACTGGAAGGAAACAGGCGACCTGTCGGTATGGAAGGGGATCGCCCAGGACGCCATTGTCATGAACCTCGACGACCTCCTGTGTGTCGGCGCCACGGACAACATCCTCCTGTCGTCCACCATCGGCCGCAACAAGAAGTTGGTTCCCGGCGAAGTGATCAGCGCCATCATCGGCGGCACGGAAGAGGTGCTGGAAGAATTGCGCCAGCTCGGTGTCGGGATCCACTCCACCGGGGGGGAGACGGCAGACGTGGGCGATCTCGTGCGCACCGTCATCGTCGATTCCACCGTCACGGCAAGGATGAAAAGGTCGGAGGTGATCGAGAACCAGATCCGCGACGGCGATGTGATCGTGGGCCTTGCCTCTTACGGCCGGGCCACCTATGAAAAACATTACAACGGCGGCATGGGCAGCAACGGCCTCACCTCTGCCCGCCACGATGTGTTCGGAAAATACCTGGCGGAAAAATACCCCGAGAGCTATGACGGACAGGTCCCCCCGGAACTTGTCTACGCCGGGTCGAAAAAGCTCACCGACCCCACGGAGATCGAAGGGGTCGATGCCGGCAGGCTGGTGCTCTCCCCCACCCGCACCTACGCCCCGGTGATCCTGCAGGTGCTTGAGGCCCACCGGGACCGTATCCATGGCATGGTCCACTGCAGCGGCGGCGCCCAGACAAAGGTGCTCCATTTCATCGACAGGTTGCATGTCATCAAGGACAACCTCTTTCCCACCCCGCCGCTCTTCCGGCTGATCCAGCAGGAATCCGGCACGGACTGGGAAGAGATGTACCGCGTTTTCAACATGGGGCACCGCATGGAAATCTATGTGCCGGAGGAGATTGCCGAAAGCATCATGTCCATCGCCAAAGGTTTCGACATTGAAGCCCGCCTGATAGGAAGGTGTGTTGCAGGTGACGCTTCCCGGGTGACCATCCGCTCCGAACACGGCGAATTTCATTACGCCGGTTAGGATGCTTGCCGGCAATTGCGGAGGGCCGAAAGGCCCGGGCAATGAAATTGGCGCAGGCATCGTTTTACCCGTGAGCAAGGTCTTGATCCATTGGAAAATTGAGTACCTTTGCCCCAAAGAAACTGGCATGAAAATTACATTTTTCAGGACGCCCAGGCCCAAGCAGTTCAGCTACCCGCCCAGGTACTATGACCCGGAAAAGGAACGCTGGGAACAACGACGCAGGGAATTGGGCCTTTCGGGCGAGAAGGCCGACTTCAAATCGCAGATCAGCAGCAACTGGAGGAGGTTCAAGCGGCACGACGGCCAGCGCAAGAAAAAGGCAGAGATCTCCGTCCTGGTATACCTGCTCATCGTGGCCCTCCTGATCTATTTCATCTTTTTCACCTGATAGCCGGAGCCCCGTCATCGCCCGACCCTGCTGAACATTCAAATTCAAGGAACGAAATTAAGGAAGAAAGTACATGCCGGACATTATCCATCAGTTACCAGATTCTGTAGCCAACCAGATTGCAGCGGGTGAAGTCATACAGCGTCCGGCCTCGGCAGTGAAGGAACTGCTGGAGAATGCCGTCGATGCGGGTGCCGACGACATCAAACTGGTGATCAAGGATGCCGGCAAGTCCCTGATACAGGTCATCGACAACGGCTGCGGAATGTCGGAGACCGATGCAAGGATGAGTTTCGAGCGGCATGCCACATCGAAGATCAGCAACGCGGGTGACCTGTTCGCGATCCAGACCCTGGGATTCCGCGGGGAAGCGCTGGCCAGCATCGCAGCGATCGCCCAGGTGGAGATGAAGACAAGGCGGCACGAAGAAGACACTGCCACCCTCCTGAACGTGGAGGCCACGCGGGTGGTGGGACAGGAGCCGGCTGCAGGGAGCCCGGGGACCTCCATCTCGGTCAAGAACCTGTTCTTCAATATTCCGGCGAGAAGGAAATTCCTGAAATCCAACTCCACGGAACTGCGCCACATCATAGAGGAATTCCATCGGGTGGCCCTGGTAAGGCCGGGTGTCAAATTCACTTTCTTCAGCGACGGGAAACAGCTGTTCACCCTGAACCAGGGCAACCTCAAGCAACGTATTGTCGCCCTTTTCGGCTCGGCATTCAACAACAAGCTGCTGCCGGTGGAACTCGACTCGGAAGTCGTGACCATCTCCGGGTTCATCGGCAAACCCGAGTTTGCAAGGAAAACCCGGGGAGAGCAGTACTTCTTCGTAAACGGAAGGTATATCCGGCATCCGTACCTGAACCATGCCCTTGAAAATGCGTTCAGCGAGCTCATCCCCACCGACGCCTACCCATCGTACTTCATCTACTTCAAGGTGAACCCGGCCGAGATCGACATCAACATCCACCCGACCAAGACCGAGATCAACTTCCAGAACAACCAGGTGATCTATTCCATGCTCAGCTCGGCGGTGAGGCAGTCGCTGGGCAAGTTCAACATCGTGCCCTCGCTTGATTTCGACTCCGATTCCACCTTCACCATCACCATGCCGCCCAGGGAGCGGACCTTTGACCTTCCCGGCGTGAAGGTCGACCCCGACTACAACCCTTTCGAGCCCAGGCAAAAGGGACCTACCCCCCCTTCCCGGCCCGGATCCGTTGCCGGCCAGCGGGCCCACTGGGAAAAGCTTTACGATCCGGAAGCTGAACCGGTCGCCCCGCGGGAACAGCTTGAAACAAAGCCGTCCGATGACGACCCGGAACCGGCATACCGCAGCGAGGTGTTCTTCCAGCTGCATGGCGACTGGCTGGTCACCCCCGTGAAATCAGGCCTTATGGTGATCCACCGGCAACGGGCCCTGGAGCGCATCTTCTATGAAGATTGCCTGCGGTCGCTCGAATCGGGCCGCGGCCTGTCGCAGCAGCACCTCTATCCGCAGACCATCCAGCTTTCGGCCCTGGACGCCGGAGTCCTGTCCGACATCCTGCAGGAGGTCAGGCTGCTGGGATTCGACATCGACCCCTTCGGCAACAACTCGTTCATCGTGAACGGCACGCCGGCGCAATTGAACAACGAAGAGGTAAAAGACGTTCTGGATAGCATCATCGAGAATACCAAGCGGAACATTGGCGAGGTGAAGATCGACAAAAAGACCGCCCTTGCCCGCAGCATGGCAATGAACATGGCAATTCGTCATGCCAGGAATTTAAAGCCGGAAGAAATTAAATCACTCATTGACAGGCTTTTTGCAACCAGGTCACCGGAATCGTCCCCGGATGGCAAGCCAGTTGTGAGGATCGTTTCATCCGAGGAGATACGACAAAAATTCAATTAAGTATGGATCAATTCAGACCGACCGGATTCCGGATATTGCCCCCGGTGGTGAAGAACCTGCTCATCATCAACGGGCTCTTCTTCCTGGCCACCATGGCGTTCTCGGCACGGTTCAACCTGGCCGACTACCTGGGGTTGCATTACCCGGTGTCACCGCTCTTCAAGCCCCACCAGTTCGTGACCTACATGTTCATGCACGGCGGGTTCGGGCATATTTTCTTCAACATGTTCGCCCTCTGGATGTTCGGGAATGCCCTTGAGAACGTCTGGGGCCCGAGGCGGTTCCTTGTCTACTACATGGTCACGGGCATCGGCGCCGGGCTCCTCCACCTGATGGTCCTCTATTTCCAGATCAGCGGACTGGAATCCCAGCTCACGCCCGAGATGGTGCAGACCATCCGGGAGCAGGGCCATGCCGTGCTGATGGAAGGGAAGAACTATGCCGACCCGGTCTGGGGAAAGCTTAACCTGATGTACAACACCACCACCGTGGGAGCCTCCGGTGCCGTATTCGGGATCCTGCTCGGATTCGGGATGCTCTTCCCCAATGCATTGATCTACCTCTATTTCGCCATTCCCATCAAAGCCAAGTATTTCGTGATCGGGTACGGGGCCCTCGAATTGTTCTTCGGATTCCAGAACAATCCGGGCGACAACATTGCCCATTTCGCGCACCTTGGCGGGATGCTGTTCGGATACCTGCTGATCCGGTTCTGGAGAAGACGATGACCCCAACAATCAGCCACGTGAAAGATGATGAATTACAGCGACGGTAACTACAGGATGCAAAATCCATTTGAGAGCCTGAAATCCTATTTCAGGCGGAACAACATGCTGGTGAAGCTCATTGTCATCAATGTGGGGGTGTGGATACTGATCCTGGTGCTGGATGCGGTGTTCGACTTGTTCAACACCAGCTTCTCCAACGTCGTGCTGCCCTGGCTGGCGGTGCCTGCCTCGCTGGAGCGGCTGATCACGCGGCCCTGGACCCTGGTCACCTACATGTTCCTGCACTTCGATTTCTGGCATATCCTGTTCAACATGCTGTGGCTCTATTGGTTCGGACGCATCTTCCTGGAGTACCTCAACCAGCGGCAGTTGCTGTCGACCTACCTCTTCGGCGGCCTGGCCGGTGCAGTGCTTTACATCCTGTCGTTCAACATCTTCCCGAAATTCCAGGACGCTTACCTGGAGTCCATGGCGCTGGGTGCCTCCGCCTCCGTGATGGCCGTGGTGGTAGCGATCTCCTTTTACGTGCCCAATTACAGGATCCATTTGCTTTTCATCGGCCCGGTGAGGATCTACTACATTGCCGTGCTGTCCATCATCCTCGACGTGATCATGATCCGTTCTTCAAATTCGGGCGGGCATCTTGCCCACATCGGCGGCGCCCTGTGGGGGCTCTATTTCACCTACGCCCTCAAGAAAGGCAGGGACATGAGCCTGCTGCTCACCCGCATCCCCAGTTTCAAGGGCAACCCGTTCAGGAGTGGCAAAGGGACGCGCTTCCGAAAAGTATACACCACCGAACGCCCGGTCACAGACGAGGAATACAATTACAGAAAGGCCGAGAACCAGAAGAAGATCGACAAGATCCTCGACAAGATATCCAAGTCGGGATATGACAGCCTCACGCAGGAGGAAAAGGAACTCCTTTTCAGGACCAGCAATAAAGACAATTAACTCGCCTCTGCCCGTGTCTGGAAAAGTTAGGAAAACCGGCCTGAACATCTTCAAGGGCATCATGCTTCTGGTGAACCTGGTGGCTGTGGTCCTCCTTCTTCTCTCTTACCTTTCGTACCATGTGGAGCCCACTTTTCTGCCCTACATCGCCTTCGCAGGCCTGGCCTATCCGTTCATCCTTGCCGCCAACCTGGCATTCATCGCATTCTGGCTCGTCACCCGGGCCAGGTTCGCCGCCATCTCGCTGCTGGTGGTCCTGCTCGGCTGGAACCATGGCTCGAGGCTTTTCCAGCTCTCCGGCAGTGAGGCCGGCGATCCGGTGCCAGAAAGGGTGAAGGTGCTGTCATACAACCTCCAGAACTTTCTCCGGGTGAATACCAGCACGACACGTTATGTGACCGATTTCAAGAACGAGGAGGATATACGGCGCTTCCTGAAGGAGCAGGACGCGGACATCGTATGCCTCCAGGAGATGCTCCACGACAGGCAAAACAAGGACAAATTCGCCAGGGACATGAGCACCGCCCTCAATTGCCCTCATTTCCACTATGTGAACTATTTCAAGAAAAACACGAAGATACTCGATGCCATTGCCACCTTTTCACGCTTTCCCATCCTGGCGAGGGGGGAACTGGAATATGAAGACAAGTCGATCGGGATCTATACCGACCTCAAGGTCCACGGGGACACCGTGCGGGTTTACAACCTCCACCTGGCATCCATCCACTTCAAGCAGGAGGACCTGGAATTCTGGTCGGAAATGGGCACCAATCCCGAGCAGGATGAATTCACCACCGGCACCACCAAGATCCTCGACAAGATGCAGCGCGCCTTCATCAAGCGGTCGGGCCAGGCCAGACTGCTGGCTGCCCATATGGCCGCCTGCCCCTACCGCGTGATCGTCTGCGGCGACTTCAACGACACACCCTCGTCCTACGCCTACAATACGATCTCCCGCGACCTGACCGACGCTTTCGTGGAAAGTGGTTCGGGCATGGGCATTACCTATGCCGGGGAGTTCTTTCCTGCCTTCCGGATCGATTTCATCCTGCACAGCCCTTCCATCCGGTCAACGGGGTTCATACGCCACAAGATCCCTTATTCCGATCATTACCCCGTATCGGCTTATTTATATTCCGATTAAATTACTGCGCATGGGGTGTGCATCCAATCACTTATCAGAATTTTATTATTTTCGTAAGCGATAAGTTCATTAGAATGCACCTCTACAAGCTAATTTTCTTACTCCCGGCCCTTGCTATGGGCTTTTCCGGGCGTGCCGCCACACAGCCGCTCGACTCCCTGCTCACCCTCCGGCAGAACAAATACCTCGATTACACCGAGTTCCGCGAGGCCATGGAGGAAAGGACCTGGATCAACCTCATCGAACTGAACAACAAGGCCGGGGATGTCATCGCCGCCGACAACGAACTGCTGTGGCACCACCTCGACCGCGAGGTCATTCGGAACAGGGACCTCACTGACCAGGCAGAAAAGCTGGAAATGGAACTTGCTTTCGCCACCAAGGAGCTCACCCACCGGGAAGGGCAACTTGCCGACCACAAGTACCTCAACAACCTCTTCCTGATGATCACCCTCGGGCTCTCCATCGCCCTCATCATCGCGCTGGCATTCCTGGTCAGCCTGTTCAAAAGGAACCGCCAGGCCATCTATGAACTGGAGCGTTTGTGGTCCACGAGCGATGACCAGACGGCCTCCCTGCGGGAAAAGGAACGGGAACTCCACAAGCAGGTGCGCCTGCTGGAGGTGGAGAACAAGGCCATGCAGCAGGAACTGTCCATGCTTTCCGACCAGAAGCTGGCAGCGCGAAAAAAACTCGAGGAGGAGATCCGCTCGCGACAGAGGGCCGAAGAAGAGATCAGGGACCTGATCGGTCAGATCAAGAAAAAATAAGCGTGTATCGTTCGGTTGAATTTCCTGTTCCGGTCGAATCCTACAAGGGGTTGGCCATCAGGGATTCTATTTCCTTAACAGTTTTGGGAATGGGCTTCCCGAGCACGCGGTAACCAGTTTCGGTGACGAGCACGTCGTCCTCGATCCGGATCCCGCCAAAATCCTTGTACGACTCCACCATTTCAAAATTGATGAACTCCCTGAACTTACCCTCGGACCTCCACTTGTCGATCAGGGCTGGGATGAAGTAAATGCCGGGTTCGATGGTGAACACGAAGCCGGGCTGATGTTTTCGGCCCAGCCGCAGGAAAGCGGTGCCGAATTGCTTGCTGCGGCTGATCTCCGTGTCATACCCCACGAAGTTCTCGCCCAGTCCTTCCATGTCGTGCACGTCGAGGCCCATCATGTGCCCAAGCCCGTGCGGGAAGAACATGGCGTGGGCCCCTTCCCTGACGGCGTCGTCCACATTTCCTTTCATCAAGCCAAGTTCCTTGAGCCCCGATGCGATCACCTTGGCCGCCATCAGGTGCAACTCCCGGTTGGCTATCCCCGGGCGGGTGGCGGTGATGGCCTCCATGTTGGCGGCGAGGACGATCTCGTAGATGTCCTTCTGCCTGGTGTTGAAGCGCCCTCCCACCGGCACGGTGCGGGTGATGTCGCTGGAGTAGTGCATGGTGGTTTCAGCACCGGCGTCGGTGACCATCATGCGGCCTTCTTTCAACACGTTGCCATGGTAATGATTGTGCAGGGTCTCCCCGTGAATGCTGAGGATGATGGGGAACGAGACCGGGCCGCCCTTGGCCAGGGAGATGCCCTCGATGGCACCTGCGATCTCGCGCTCCACACGCCCGGGCATGGCCATGCGCATGGCCGTGGTGTGCATGTCATAGGCGATGTCGACGGCCTTCTCGATCTCCGCGATCTCATGCGCGTCCTTTACCGACCTCAGGTCGACGATGGCCCGCACCAGTTCCTCCGACACGCTCGAACGGATCTCAGCCACAGGAATGCCCAGGAGCTCTTCCAACTGGATGTAGGTCTCGCCACGGTACGGGGATACGAAATGGACCTTACGCCCTTTCGAGCGGGCCTCCCCGATCACCTTCAGCAGGTCGGCCAGCGGGGCGGTGCTGTTGACGCCTGCCCGCGCGGCACGGTCTGCCAGGGCCGGCTGCGGTCCCATCCAGATGATGTCGTCCAGGTCCACGTCATTGCCAAAGATCCAATCCTCGCCGCTGTCCACGTCTATGACCCCGGCAAGGTCGGGGTGATCGAGCCCGAAAAAGTAGAGAAAATTGCTGTCCTGCCTGAAATGATAGGTATTGGCGGGATAGTTATAAGATGCTTCCGGGTTGCCGGGCAGCAGGATGATTCCTTCTTTCACCGCTTCCCGCAACCGCTTGCGGCGTCCGGTGTATACACTGGCATCAAACATAGGATCAATCGATTTTGAATTCGTATTGCATGAATAAGGATCGCTAAATTATTAAAATCTTTTGGACTTTGGCCCCGGTTTTTGTATATTTGAGCAAAACCAGACCATGAAGATGCAGGCGATCCGGCTTGTGATCCTTTTGTCCGTCATCAGCCAGGAAGGATTTTGCCAGAACTTCCCATCCCTGGCAGAGATCCATGATTTTGAGCCGGGTGACGAATTCCATGTCATCCACTTCTATTGCTGCAACGAACTGTCGTTTCAACTGGAACGGACGGTCGTCAAGGAACGGACATACCAGGGCGGGGAACTTGCCTATGTCAATCAACGGAGCATTTTCGACTTTCTGCGCGTTCATCCCCCGGTGCTGGTCGATACCACACTGTTCCAGGCCTCCGACACCCTCCGTGTACCATACCCCGATTCAGTGATCTTCCGGCCTTCCGATACGGCCGTGGTGATCCCGGGGAAGTACAACGACCGCATGGTGTTCATCCGTTCCTACTGGATCGAGAACAGCATCAAGGAGGAATGGTATGTGGCTGGCCTGGGCATGGTCCTCAGCGCCTGGCGGTTGATGCCAGGAGGCAGCTGCGACATCGTCGACTCCATGGTCTACTTCCGGAAAGGACAGGAGACATGGGGCAAGACCCTGCTGTCGGCAACGGATCACCGGGCCCGCCGCACTGCACGCATCTACCCAAACCCCACCGGCGATCACATCATACTGGAGACGACCGGGCCGGATGTCCCGATCCTCGGTGTCGACATCCTGGAAGCGACCGGGCGGAGGGTGCTGACCTGCCCGCCACCCGAGGATGAAAATACCCTCCGCGTCAGCCTCCGGGATCACGGCCTGCCCCGGGGAGTATATTTTGCCTATATTCGTACCCCGGAAGGGTGCCTGTTGGGAAAATTCATAAAACAATGAACCATGAAAACAAGGATCCCCGCAGTGGCGGGAAGGTTTTACCCCGATACGGCCGATGAGCTCGACCTGCAATTGTCCGGCATCCTGAATAAGGAGAAAGAGTGCATCGACCTGGACCTGGCCAGGAACAAGATCCTCGGCGCCATCGTCCCCCATGCGGGATACATCTACTCCGCCTACCAGGCGCTTCATTTCTTCGAGATCCTGCGCAGGAGCCAGCAGCAGTTCGACACCTTCTTCATCATCAACCCCAACCACACCGGCTTTGGCCCCGAAACGGCCCTCGACGAGAACGACTACTGGGAGAGCCCCTATGGAATCGTGGAGATCGACAAACTGTTCCACGGCTTCATCGACATCCCCGAATCGGCCGATGCCCACAAATTCGAACATTCGGGCGAGGTGATGCTGCCCCTCCTTCAATACAGCCTCGACTATGCTTTCAAGATCGTCCCGGTGACCATGCTCCGGCAAACGCCGCAGAATGCGAAACGCATCGCCATGGCCATCGTGGAGGCCAACAGGCACCTGCATAAAAAGATCTGCTTGATCGCCTCGTCTGATTTTTCCCACTTCGTGGAGCCGGAGGTCGGCCGCCGCCTCGACCAGTACGTGATCCGGAACATCCTCGACTTCAATACGGAAGGCATCTTCCGGGAGGTCCACCAGAAACACATCACCGTGTGCGGCTACGGCCCCATCATGACCCTCATCGAATATGTCAAACTCGTCAGCAACGACCCCTACATCAACATTCTCAAGACCGGGCATTCGGGGGAGGTGCACCCATCAAGCGAGGTGGTTGACTACGTTTGCGCCCTTTTCTACGAAAAGAACAAAGCAGTGATCCCTTAAACATACACCATCCTCAATACTTCCGGGGAAACCTTTAACGCACGGGTAAAATAATAGCCGGTTTCCAAACTTTGCTGATCGATTCTTTGTAAAATTTGCTCCATTACACGTGAATAAATGCGTTAAATCGACAGATGTTGAGCGAAAGAAAACGATTTAATGGTATTTTTAAAATCTAAACATGGAATTATGACAACTTTCAGTAAGATAAGGTGGGGGGCAAGTATTCTTTTGGTCTTTTTCATTGTCCTGATAACCAATATCATTGACAGAGAAAACTTCAACAGACTGAGTTACTCGGTAACAACAATTTACGA
The DNA here is from genome assembly GCA_964386225.1 of uncultured Bacteroidales bacterium. Classification (GTDB taxonomy): domain Bacteria; phylum Bacteroidota; class Bacteroidia; order Bacteroidales; family JAADJA01; genus JAADJA01. The sequence goes on along the minus strand of CAYLTG010000027.1, from coordinate 10,681 downwards.
AGACAGAATTGTTGCAAGCGACCTTATTTTTGAAATGTCAAGAATAATTCACCAAAAGGAATTAGCCATCGTGTCGAATGACACAAGTTCGCTTCGCAATTTAAGTGCGTCTAATCGGGAGCTGAACAGTTTGACTGACAGGTACAATCAAACCAAGCTTACTGAGAATGAGAAATTAGTTTTTTCAAAACTTCAGGGCGAATTGAAAACACTGGAACAGAAAGAACTTAAAAAAGGAAGCCTGCCCGTTAAGGAATTACTAAACAGCATAGACAAGATCAATCAACATTTATACGACCTTTCCAAAATTCAATTACAGGAAGGTAGACGACAAGTGTTCATCAGCGATAAAGCGAAAAATACCATCAACCTTTTTACCCAGGGTGAAATAATCTTCTTGATTCTGATGGCCATTTTGATCCAAATAATCATTTTTTACAAGCCAAAAGAGTTTAAGGAAAAACAATAATACTTACTCACAACCACACGCATGGCATATGCTGGGCGGAAAGCAGAATGAGGGCTATCACGTTGTCATCGGGCACGTCTCGGCCAGACAGGAAATTGCTTCAAAAATCGCCACAAAGTTACGTGCGGGCCGATCAGAATTAAAGACAAACCCGGATGAATATCTTTAAAAATCAAGCACCCATCACTCTTTTCACCCTTTCGCTCCTGCTGGTTGCAGGCGGATGTGCCAGCAATTCGAAAAAGAGCCCTGCCGATGATCCCGCCGCGCTCGTGAGAAGTGAGACCCTGCGGACCTGGAAGGCCTACAAGACCTATGCCTGGGGCAGTGATGTCCTTCTTCCGCTCAGCAAAAGCTCCACCAACTGGTACAGCGAATCGCTCGCCATCTCCCCCATCGATGCCTACAGCACGCTGCACCTGATGGGGTTCCGTGAAGAGACGGCCCTCATCGAACGGTATGTCACGGACAGCCTCGACTTCGACAAGGACCTTTTCGTGAAGGTGTTCGAAGTGAACATCCGGGTACTGGGCGGCCTGCTGTCCATGTACCAGTCGTCGGGCAACCCGGCAGTCCTCGACAAGGCAAAGGAATTCGGCGACAGGCTGATGCCGGCCTTCCGTTCCGGCACCGGCATCCCGCATTACTGGGTCAACCTGCGCACCGGGGAGGCCCGGGGCGATACGGTGAACATGGCCGAAGCCGGCACCTATGCCATCGAGATGGGCGTGCTGAGTTACTACACCGGCGACCCTTCCTATTACAGGGCAGCCAAAAGAGCCATGCGCGCCGCATTCGACAGGCGTTCCCCCATCGGCCTGATCGGGGAGCGGATGGACATCGAATCGGGCGTGTGGACCAACACCAGCAGCCATATCTGCGCAGGCATCGACTCCTATTTCGAATACATGCTCAAGGCCTGGCACTTGTTCGGGGACCCGGAAATGAAGATGATGTGGGACTCCAGCATCGTGGCCATCAATACCTATCTGCCCGAAGTGATCGATTCGCTGGTGTGGTATGGCCGCGTGGACATGCAAACCGGCATGCGCACCAGCAGGGCTGTCACCCTGTACGACGCGTTCTTCCCTGCCATGCTGGCACTGTCGGGCGACATGGAACGGGCAGCGGACCTGCAGCGGACCTGGAACTGGCTCTGGAACAGGTACGGGTTGGAACCCATGGTCTACGATTACGGCACGCAGGTGCCTACCTATCCGGTGTATGACCTGAACCCCGAGATCATCGAGTCGGCCTATTACCTCCTGCACTTCACCGGCGACAGCACCTACCGCAACATGGCCAGGAACTACCTGGAATGCATCCGTCGACATTGCAGCACCGACATCGCCTACACCGCCGTTGAGGATGTCACCACCATGGAAAAACGGGATTACATGGCGACCTATTTCCTTGCCGAGACCCTGAAATACCTGTACCTCGCCCTTTCCGATGAGCATGGGTTCAACCTGGACGAATATGTTTTCTCCACAGAGGCACATCCGTTCCGGCGCGACCTTTTCGACCCGGAAAAGGTAAAGACGAACCTTGGGATGGCAACGGATTGAAGACGAGATGATGATCTGGCCAGCCCCGCTCAGAGCACATTGACCTCACGCTCGAGCATGACACCGAATTTGCGGTGTACGGAATCCCGGACATCTTCCGACAACCTGAAAATCTCCTCTCCGCGGGCCTCCCCGTGATTGACCAGCACCAGGGCCTGCTGGTCGTGGACACCGGCATCACCGCGGCGATAACCCTTCCAGCCACATTGCTCGATGAGCCAGCCGGCCGCCAGTTTGAACGTATTGTCGGGCTGGGGGTATGAAACAAGGGATGGGAACTGCGCGGCCAGCGACTCGTATTGCCCGGCACCGATCACGGGGTTCTTGAAAAAGCTGCCTGCATTTCCTATCACAGCCGGGTCGGGCAATTTGCTCCTGCGTATCCTGATCACCGCCTCGCGTACATCCCTGATGGTCACCTCGGGGACATCCATCCGTTCGATCTCCTGCCGCAGGGAACCATATGCGGTGTTGAGCACGGGATCCCGGCTCAGCCTGAACGTGACGGACAGGACCACTCCCCGCCCCTTGAGCTCCTGCTTGAAAATGCTGCTCCTGTAGCCGAAACGGCAATCGTCACGGTGATAGATGCTGATCCGGCCGGTTTCCAGGTCGAGGAACTCCAGGTGATGGAAATGGTCCTGCATCTCCACGCCATAGGCCCCGATATTCTGAACCGGACTGGCCCCCACGGAACCGGGTATCAGTGAAAGGTTCTCGAGCCCGCCATACCCCTCCTTCACACAGTGGGCCACCAGATCATCCCAATTCTCTCCCGCTCCCGCTTCGACGAGGACGTCGCCGCCGGCATCCCCGGTCACCCGGAGCCCCCGGAGGGCAATGCGGGCCACCAGGCCGGGGAAGTCCCGGGTGAACAAGATGTTGCTGCCGCCCCCCAGCAGAAGAACGGGCACCTTCCGTTTCCCGGCAAAGGCCACCGCCTCCCGGATATCCTCCACGGAAGCAACCTCGGTGAGAAATTTACCATCTACATTAAGGTTGAAAGTATTCAGGGGTTGAAGGGAATGGTCGGTGAGGATTTCCATTGATCAAAGATAAATCAATTCAGGTTATTGCATTTAATATTAATTTCGTCGCAAATTCGGGGGCTGCGTGAAGAAGGCCATTGTTTCCGTCATCAACGACCTGGCCACGGACCAGCGGGTCGACAAGACATGCAATCTGCTGTGTGATCTCGGCTTTGAGGTCCTCCTTGTGGGGCGTGTGCTCAAAACAAGTCCGCCCCTGCCCCGCCGCCGCTACGCCCTGCACCGCATGCGCCTCCTGTTCAGCAAAGGTCCTCTTTTTTATGCAGAATACAACATCCGGCTCTTCTTTTTTCTGCTTGTACGGAACGCCCGCCTGCTTGTGGCGAACGATCTTGACACCCTCCTGCCCAACTTCATCGTCAGTCGCCTGAAGCGATCGGCGATGGTCTACGACAGCCACGAGTTGTTCACCGAGACACCCGAAGTGATCCACCGGCCCCTGGTCAGGAACGTGTGGCTGACCATCGAAAAAGCGGTGGTGCCGAGGCTGGATGGAATGATCACCGTTAGCGAATCCATCGCCGGCATCTTCAGTCAACGGTACGGCATCCCGGTGACAGTGGTCAGGAACATCCCCCCTGACAGGGGATTCCGGCAGACACACACCCGGAGGGACCTGCACCTTCCGGAGGAAAAGAAGATCCTCATCCTGCAGGGCTCGGGCATCAACATCCATCGCGGGGCTGAGGAGCTGATCCAGGCCATGAAATACCTTGATGACTGCCATCTCCTCGTCATAGGCGGTGGCGATGTGATGGGGCGCCTGAAAGAGATGGCGGAGGAGCTGGGACTGGGCCGCAGGATCACCTTCAAGGGCAGGATGCCCATGGAGGAGCTCTTCCAGTACACGAGCAACGCCGACCTGGGCATATCCATCGACAAGGACATGAGCCCCAATTACCGCTTCAGCCTGCCCAACAAACTTTTTGACTATATCCATGCCGGCATTCCGGTACTGGCCTCGCCGCTGGTGGAAGTGAAAAAGATCGTGGATGAATATGGAATCGGGACCACCATCGGCGATCACGATCCCGAACATATCGCACGGAAAATAAAATCAGCCCTGGCCGATGAAAAACAGGTTGACAAATGGAAAGAAAACCTTAAGTTTGCGGCCTCTGCGCTAAACTGGGACAAAGAAAAACTGAAACTGGAAGCAATTTTTGACAAATATGCCTGACCGGTTCTTGCACATCATCTCCTTCGACATCCCCTATCCCCCCAACTACGGAGGGGTCATTGATGTCTACTACAAGCTGAAGGCCCTGCATGAAAAGGGGATCAGGATCATCCTGCATTGCTTCGAATATCCCGGTCGCAACCGTTCCGACAGACTCGGCATGTATTGCCATGAGGTGCATTACTACCCGAGGCTCATCGGGATGAAGTCTGCCATTTCGGGCAAGCCCTATATCGTGGCCAGCAGGAGGTCGGACGAATTGCTCGAGAACCTCTGCAAGGACAGCCATCCCATCCTCTTCGAAGGGCTCCACAGCTGTTATTACCTCAACCATCCGCGACTCCGCGACCGCTTTAAGGTTTACCGTGAGAGCAACATCGAGCACCAATACTACTTCAACCTCTTCAAGGTCGACAAGAACCTGTTCAACAAACTCTATTACCTGCTGGCAAGCGTCAAGCTGATGATGTACCAGAAAGTGCTCAGGCATGCCGACCTCATGCTGGTCGTCTCAAAAGAAGATACGGAATATCTTCAAAAGCACTTTCCGGCGAACGAGGTCCAGTACCTTCCCAGCTTCCATGCGAACGAGCAGGTCGAATGCAATCCGGGGACAGGGGATTATGCCCTTTACAATGGGAACATCGAAGTGCCGGAGAACGCGCATGCGGTGAAATACCTGGTCAGGGAAGTGTTTAACGACATCGACATCCCCCTCATCGTGGCCGGTATGAACCCGCCCGAGCAGATCACCCGGCTGGCCGACCAGCACAGGAATGTCAGGGTCATCGCCAACCCCGATGATGAAAGGATGTTCGATCTGATCCGAAACGCCCACATCAATATCCTGGTCACCTTCCAGGCCACGGGCCTCAAGCTGAAACTTCTGAACACCCTCTACAAGGGAAGGTTCTGCCTGGTGAACGACAAAATGCTCAACGGCACGGGGCTGGAAGAGCTGTGCGTCGTGGCGAACAGCTCGCGGGAATTCAAACAGCGCCTGAAAACCTTGTTCAAGAAAGAGTTCACTGAAAGGGAAATCGAAGCGCGAAGGCTGACGCTTGGCCGGCGTTATTCCAACGATCACAATGCGGAGTTGCTGATCAAACTGGTCTTTGACATTCCGGGGCTCACCGCTTAGCGGCCATGGTCCTGCGACACCACCTTTCCCTGCTCACACCTGATCTTTCGGGCAGGATATTCATCGAACAGCGAATAATTGTGCGTGGCCATGAGCACGGCCCTACCGGTGCGGCTTATCTCAACCAGCAGGTTCATGATGCCGCGTGACGTTTCGGGATCCAGGTTCCCGGTAGGTTCATCGGCCAGGATGATCTCGGGGTCGTTCACCAGGGCACGGGCAATGGCCACACGCTGCTGCTCACCCCCCGAAAGCTGATGGGTCATCTTAAAGCCCTTGGTCCCAAGCCCCACTTTCTCGAGGACATCCTGGGTCCGTTCCCGCATCTTCTTCCGGTCTTTCCATCCGGTGGATTTCATCACGAAATGCAGGTTCTCCTCGACCGTCCTGTCGGTCAGCAGCTGAAAGTCCTGGAACACGATCCCCAGCTTGCGCCGGAGAAAGGGCACATCCCGGCTGCGGATCTTGTGCAGCTCATATCCGGCCACTGTGGCCGTGCCCTGCCTCACCGGCAGGTCGGCATAGATGGTTTGCATGAGGCTGCTCTTCCCGCTGCCGGTGCGTCCGATCAGGTAGACGAACTCCCCCCTTTCCACCCTCAGGTTGACCCCTGAAAGGACCAGGATCTCCCGCTGGAAGACAGCGACATCCTGAAGATCGATGATGGTATCCAGTGCCATGTGTTGGAATCTGTTCCAAAATTACTTAAATTTGCTCATCACGACTGACATAAACCCTCCAAATTACATAAAGTGATCGGAAAAGCGGCAACATTCACCCCACTGTTCGTGCTGGCATTCCTGTGCGCCGGCGCGCAGGATATCAGGCTCGACACGGGCAATTCCCTCCTGATTGAATCGGTCATCACCAAAACAGGGACCTACGGACTGGACAAGGCCGCCTTCACGTTCCTCCTGGACGGGCAATTCCTCCAGAGTGACGACACCGGCTTCCATTACGTCGACTCGCTGGGCCTATTCCGGTACCGCGACAGGTTGGCGGTGGGGCTCTCATCGGATACCAGCCAGGCCGGAAAGGCCCACCTCTATTTCCTCAACACCTCGGCCGACACCCTGGTGCTGGAGAACGTCGTGCCCTTCCCTCCGGAAGACCGGGAATGCTACATTACGGGTGAGGGTCCGTGGGCCCTGGCCCGCACGGTGCTCTACCAGAAGGACATGGCACGGGTCGGCGTGATCCTGCCCGACAACGCTTGGGAGATGGGGTATGCCTCCATCCCGCTGGGAAATTCCAAATCCCTCGCCGCCATTGCCAGGCGCGGAGATTCGGAAGGAGCCCGCAAAGGGCGGTACAAAACCTACCTGTATCCGGGCGGCAATGTGGGATACACCTTCTATTTCGAAACTTTCAAAGGGCCCTGGCAAGAGGGGTTGAAGACCTTTTTCCGCGACCGGCACCTCCACGACCTGGAGTCGTTCGAGGACTCCCTCTACACGCGGCCCGACCTGTCATGGGTCCGCGACAAATACCTCATCGTCCTTCTTTTCGCCTGGGACAAGGAGCTTTATGATGCTGCCGGGGGCGGCTATCAATACGCCCGCTACCTCGACCGGGCCAGGGCCCTGACCGGGGGTGTGGACATATTGGGCATCTGGCCCACGTGGCCTACCCTGGGGCTCGACGAAAGGAACCAGTGGGACCTCTATGCCGACATGCCCGGCGGGTTGCCGGCCCTGGCCAAATTGTCGGCCGATGCGAAGGCCGCGGGGACCCGCCTGTTCATCGCCTATAACCCCTGGGACCAGAGCACCCGCCAGGAGGATCCCCTGAAGGCCATGGCTGGCCTGATCGAAGCCATCGACGCCGACGGTGTCGTGCTCGACACCCGGGGAAGTTCCAGCATCGAATTGCAACGGGCGGCCGACAGCGTGCGGCCGGGGGTGATCATGTACTCCGAAGGGATGGCCGTGCCAAAGGACATGCCCGGCATCATCTCGGGACGTGTGCACGATGCCATTTTCATGCCGCCGCCGCTCAACCTGAACAAGCTGATCAGGCCCGACTTCAATATCTACCGGGTGTGCCAGCTGAGCCAGGGCAGGATCCACCGCGAAGTGGCCATCTCACTCTTCAACGGCTATGGCATCGAGCTGAACACCTTTGCTCCCGGCAGGCCCGAATGGATCGAAGAGGAGATGGCCTACCTGGGGAAAGCCCTCCGCATCCTACGGGAGAACAGCCGCACATTCAGGTCGGCGGACTGGACGCCGCTGGTCGGAACGAGCAGGGAGCAGGTCTGGGTGAACCGGTTCCCCGGAAAGGAAAAGACCGTCTACACCGTCTTCAGCCTGGTTCCCGGGGGATTCCACGCGCCACTCTTCGAGGACGCCAGCAACAGCGGCCATTACGTGAGCCTGTGGCACCATGAGGAGGTGATCCCGGTGACCGTGGCAGGCAGGAAGATGGTGCCGGCCAGGACAAGCCCCTTCAATAAGGAGGACCTCGGTACGCGGGCCGAGGGCAACGTGGACTGCATCGCCTGGTTCCCCAACCTGCTCAAGGTCACAAGTACCCGCGACTCCCTTTACGTCACGGCCGGGAAGGGCGACGAGATCAGGATCCGGGCCGGGGATCCCCGCTATCCAGAAAACTTCGTGTCGCTGACGCCGGGCAGTCATGCCATCCGCACCACCGACCTCCTCGGGGTGGTGGAATCAAAGATCATCGTGCAGCTCATGGACGACGGTGAATTGCTTGACGAAAGGATCGTTCAAGCGACCCCGGGCTCACCGCACCTGGTGAGCACCCGCCTCGCCACCCTGCCTGCCGCCGAACCGCCCGGCGAAATGGTGGACGTGCCCGGAGGCCGTTTTTATATGCACCGGGAACCGAAATCCAGCTTTATCCCCTACCCCGTGCCCGACTCGGGCTACATGCGTATCCGGGGGTTCTACATGGATAAATATCCCGTGACAAACAACCAGTTCTACGACTTCATGGAATCGACTGGGTACACCCCGAATGATCCTGCCAACTTCCTCAAACACTGGGAAGGCGGAAAGTATCCGCGCGGGCAAAAGAACATGCCCGTGGTCTATGTAAGCTATGAGGATGCCCAGGCCTATGCCGAATGGGCCGGCAAGAGGCTTCCCTCCGAAGCCGAATGGCAGTATGCCGCGCAGGGCGTCGACGGCCGGTTGTACCCCTGGGGGAACACATTGGATTCAACGCTGTGCAACACCACGGGCGGCCTGAGCAGCGTTAACGAATACCCCGGCGGCAGCAGCCCTTTCGGGGTCATGGACATGGTGGGCAATGTATGGCAGCTTACCAACGACCTGTATGACAATGGCAGCCACTATTTCATCATCATCCGCGGGGGGAGTTACTACAACCCCACTTCCAGCTGGTGGTACGTGAAAGGCGGACCGCAACCCCTGAACGAATCGCAGATGCTCCTGCGCGTGTCGCAGGGCTTCGAACGCAACGCCACGGTGGGGTTCCGCTGCGTGATGGATAAAAAATAAAATACCGGCCAACACATGAAATAGTTTTTAATATCGGGGTTATTTTATATTTTTGTAAAGCCAATACAAACATTCATGCCTGTCCATTTTGCCGACATCAAAATGTATGACCACTCCGGCCGGATGCTCTTCGAATGCTGGATCTATTAGGCTGATCCCCTTTTTTCTTATTCCCCAAATTCACCCTTCATCCACATGGCAGTCAAAGGTACCATATATAATATCCAGCAATTCAGCATTCACGATGGACCCGGGATCCGGACCACGGTCTTCATGAAAGGCTGTCCGCTCACCTGCTGGTGGTGCCACAATCCCGAGAGCAGGGCGCATGCCATCGTAAAGAACGGTGCGGGGACCATCGGGCAGCGCGTTACGCCCGGGGAGCTCCTCTCCGTGCTGGTGAAAGATGTGGTCTTCTACGACCAGTCGGGTGGCGGGGTCACGTTCTCCGGCGGTGAGCCGCTGGCGCAGCCCGAATTCCTCTTCGAGGCGCTCAGCCTCTGTCGCCGGCAGGGCATCCGGACGGCCGTCGACACCTGCGGATCGGCCCCGCGCGAAGTATTCCACAGGATCGCACCCCTCACCGACCTCTTCCTCTATGACCTGAAGCTCATGGAACCCCGGCTGCTGGAGAAATACACGTCGGCCGACGCATCCCTCGTCCTCGGCAACCTGGATTACCTGCTCACCCGCGGCTCCAGGGTGATCATCAGGATACCGCTTATTCCCGGCATCACCAGCAACCGGTCAAACCTGGAGCAGATCACCGCCTTCCTGGGAAGGTTCAGCCCGCTGCCGGAGGTCAACCTCCTGCCCTACCACAGGACGGCAGAGGGCAAATATGAAAAGCTGAACATGGAAAACAAGATGAAAGGGGCGCCCGGTATCAGCGATGATGAAATCAGGACGAGCTTCGAACTGTTCAGCGCGTCAGGGTACCCCGTAAAACTTGGTTAACACAACAAACATACTATGATGAACGAACGAATCGCCAGCCTCAGGAAGCAAAGCACAGAAACCAGGCCCCACATCTCCGCCGAACGGGCCCGCCTGGTGACCGAGGCCTATCGCAACCTCGCGGACAGCGACGCCAGCATTCCCGTAAGGCGCGCACTCACCTTCCGGCACATCCTGGAGAACAAGAAGATCGTTATCAACGACGGCGAGCTGATCGTGGGGGAACGAGGCCCATCGCCGCAGGCTACGCCCACCTACCCGGAGATCTGCCTGCACTCCATTCAGGACCTCGAGATCCTGCACGAAAGGAACAAGATCCCCTTCTCCTCCGACAATGATACCCGGAAGGCCTATGCCGAAGAGATCATTCCCTTCTGGCAGGGCAGGACCATCCGCGACGAGATGTTCCGCCAGTTGCCTGAACGGTGGCAGGAGGCATACGCAGCCGGCGTCTTCACCGAATTCATGGAACAGCGCCCGCCGGGGCATACCGTACTCGACAACAAGATATACCGCAAGGGAATGCGCGATTTCATCCGTGAGATCGAAGAGGAGCTCGACCGCCTACAGGCATCCCGCGGGGAGGGCCGCGAAAGCAGGATGGAGCAACTGGAGGCGATGCGCATCGCGGCCGGGGCCATCATCCGCTTTGCAGGACGGCACGCCGAAGCGCTCGACGCACTGGCGCAGGAGGAAAAAGACCCGGCCAGAAGGACCGAACTCCTGGAGATGGCAGCCATCTGCAGGCATGTGCCGGCCCATGCCCCGCGTACGTTCTGGGAAGCCCTGCAGTATTACTGGTTCGTCCATGTCGGGGTGATCACCGAAG
>CAYLTG010000026.1:29664-32363 GCA_964386225.1 uncultured Bacteroidales bacterium | reverse complement strand
TAAATAATTTAAGGAAAATGAGAGGTTTAATAATAATCATTTTTTCTCTATCTCTACAAATAGTACATTCTCAAAGTATTAAATCAACAATATTTGGATTCAAAGGCGGATATAATAGGAGCATAGTTAGGGGAGTTGAGCAAGATGGGTCTAAAACTGGATATGTTGGCAATGAACTATATGGATCCTTCTTTTCGGACACAAAACTTGTAAAAAAATGGCATTTTGAGAACGAACTACTATTTTCTTGGACTGATAATTATCATTTTATTGAAATACCTATTCATGTTAAGTTCTTCTTTGCTGAAAATTGGAATATCCTTTTCGGTCCAAAACTCGATTTTTTAATTGATGACGATGACTTCGACGAATACTACCATTTTTGGACATTTGGTATTTCAACTGAAGCAGGAGTCCAATACTTTATATTCCGAAGATTTCTATGTGAATTAAGGTATTCGTATGGTTTCTCAGAACATTTACACGATCTTATTTTAGATATTAATAAGGGCAAAAGAAATACATTGAGAATAGGGATCGGAGTACAATTTTAAACTATTTACAAGAAGGGGTATAGCAAAAAGGGCATGTAGTCGAGTTAGACAAGATTCCCGGGGCATTGAGGCCCGCCTCCCGATAGCCATCAGGACTTAAATTATTGCTTCGAAGGAAACAGTTTAAGAAATTAACGTGATACAATAACATAAAGAATTTTAAGCTTGTCGGGTGTGGTCAGGTGTGTGGGCCTACCCTTAGCTCGCCCTTCTGGCCTTACCCTCGGACCTTTATCTATAATCATCCAACAGGGTACCCAATGAGGTAAATAATCTTTCCACCTCTGCCATTGTCCAACTTACCGGATCTCCAATAATAATCCTTGGTTTCAATAGAAGCAGTCAGCTCATCCAGATCTTTGGGTGCATAGATTTTGAAAAGGGCCATGAAACCATCGAAAAAGGTAACAACGGGCAAAACTGGTAAGAGGTAGGTAAAAATAATCCTTTCAAATCGAAAGGGTTTAACAAAAGGCGCCGTTACCAGGACGGTTAATGGAACAATCACCGTCATTCCAACTACTTGCCAAAGACTGTCGTTGTTTCCTTCCACAATCACTGCGGGTTGTCTATTATGAGAGATTTGCTTTAACATGTCTTTTGCTTCCTCCACAGAGAACTGATGAAAAGAATTGACGCTCAAATACAGTCCTTCTTCCGATGCGTTGAAATTCTCAGCATTAACAAATAACCTGCTTATTTTTTCGTCTATTAAATGATCAACTGTCTCAAATCCGGCTCCACACTCCTTATCCACTACAACAATTTGATCCGCGTGTTTCAACCCTTCTTCAATAACAGGAACGAATGGTTTTGCAGCATTCACCTTATTCACGAACCATGTCATAAATTCATAAATACATCTTGTAAGAAAAGCCGGAAACCAGTTTGCATTTGTAATCTGTGGGACTTGCTTTCTTTTCACGTGCGTCTTTTTTTATAATTTTAGACCAAATGTACTACTATTTTAGTCCAGCTGTACTAAATGAAAAAAACAAAAATTAGAATTCTTGAAGCGGCACTTCAGTTATACAATGAAAAAGGGGTAGCGAATACTTCGATTCGACAAATTGCGAATGAGGCCCATATCAGCCACAGCAATTTGATTTATCATTTCTCCTCTCACGAAGAGATCATTGTAGCACTGCATGATCAACTTTTAGAGAAAGCGATTCAACTCAATCAGGAATTACATATCACCGAATCAATACTTCTATCTTTTTTCGAAAACACAAAGTCCGGATTTAAAATCGTTTTTGAATATCAATTTCTATTTTTGGACCTGCATTATTTATGTTCAACCTATCCCAAAATCAAACAGGCTATTCTTTCAGTTGAGCAAATTCGTTCCGGGATGTATCGAGAACTAATTGACAAGTTGGTATCACAGAGCATGATGAGAACTGAAGAATTCGACGGAGAATATGATATCCTCATCAATCAGATAAAAATGTTCAGTGATCATTGGATCGTTTCTTCCACTATATATGACAATATGATGGTGAATGACAGAATAGAAAAATATGCTTTTCAATTGACGAGCATCTTCTTTCCTTATCTTACTAAATCAGGTAAATTTGATTATAACAAAATATTAGAAACAGCACCTAAACCACATTAAAACGATGGCTTAGCTGCAAACCGTTAACGGTAAGCTTAAGTATTGACCCACAAACCTGCAACACCTAATTCAATGATGATGAGTATATTAAAGAGCGTAATTGTGATACAGCTATTAATTATCACATTCACCGTTAAAAGTCAAACGACAAATGATAGCATACAAATAAAGCAAGCTGCACTGGATTATATTGAAGGTTGGTTTTATAAAGATGTCGAAAGAGTTAACAACGCTGTCCATTTTGAATTTGTGAAAAGAAATATTCATACTCGTGACAGCATTGATTTTTTAGGAACAATTAACAAATCACGTATGGATTATATAACCCTTTATCATAGCGATAGAGAATATAATTTAAATACAGAAGTTTTCATTTTGGACGCAATGCCAAATATAGCCAGTGTAAAGGTGATATTTAATGAATGTATAGAATACCTGCATGTCGCAAAGCTCAACAATAAGTGGAAGGTTGTAAATAACCTATTTACAGGAAATCCTGATTTTATGGAAAAGGAATAATAGTA
>CAYLTG010000026.1:0-29564 GCA_964386225.1 uncultured Bacteroidales bacterium | reverse complement strand
GCTTTCAGAGGTATTGGAAAACTGTCCCCCTGAAAACTATTTCTCAATTTGTTCGCAAGCGAACAGACAATTAATAAACAACCACATAATTGCCAGCAAGTGGCCATCGAATAATCGTGTTGCAGGGTCTGTACCGCGCATGAATAGCCATCCTGAAGGAGGCTTATCCAATATTCCGACAACCCTGCACTGCGATTTCCATGGTTTTATTCCGTCTTCACCACATTTTCACCTGGAACATGACCTGAAATTGAAAATTAAGGCAGCTGAAGGAAAAACCATTACGATAAACGAGTTACCCTATAAACGGATGGCCTGGAAAGGAATTCAACAGGGTAAGTCGACGATGCGTAGATCCGGTTAAATTTTTTTAAACCAATAGTAACACAAATTTAAAATTAGTGTCATCGAGATGAAAAAAGCAAGATTTATCAAACTCTCAATTGCATTTAGCATGTCTGTGTGCTTGAGTTCAACATCGTATTCTCAGGAACCGGTACATGATACCGTTTCCTTGGAAGAGGTGGTGGTAACTGGTTCAAAACAATATCGGTCGGTCGGGAATGTCACCCAGAAGATAGATGTTATCAGCAGTAAAACTATCGAAAGCTCCGTAATGGGCAACATCAATATTGCTGAAATCCTTTCACAGGAACCAGGTTCATCCGTCAGCGTTTTGTCCAGGAACGATGCCAACTGGGGAACCTATTCAGGCATCGGCCCGAAGTACAGTACGTACATGTTGAACGGACTGCCCCTTGATGCTTTCGTTGATCCCATGTCAATAGACCTGAATGCCATCGAGCGAATTGAGATACAGCGTGGACCCGCTTCGGTACTCTACCCGAACTATCTATCACAGGATTTTGCAGGGAATCAAAGTCCGTTGGCCGGGACAGTAAACCTCATTCTTAAAGAGCACATTGAACAACGCGAATCTGTTTTTCAAACAGGTTACGGCTCATTCAACACACTGAATACCCAGGCCTACCATCAAAATGTGAAAGATAACCTAAACTATTTTGCCGGGATTAATTTTGAAAATTCAGACTATACTGATTACGGAACGGAAAATTCATGGTTGAACATGCAAAAGGATCCTGAATATCAACGAATCAAAGCATTCGCAGGAGTTAATTTTTACTATGGATCCAATAAAAACAACCGTTTAAGCGCATTTGTAAACAAAACCAGGCAACAGGGAGATGCCGGCAGGGTGTACCGGGGTTTCAAACATGATTATACCACCATTAATATTGCACAATCAACCGAAATAACCGAAGATCTGAACTTTCACGCTTCGGTTGGATACAGGATGTATGACCGAAACTGGCAGGAAAGCATCTATACTACCATCGACAGCCTGGTTTCCAATAATGGTGTGAATCAGAGAATCATTCCGGTTGATGCTAACCTGACATGGAAACATGGACAGCACAATTTGTTGACTTTTGGCACTGATTATCAAAATGCTGAGTACTATACAACTTCTGACCCATTAGTCGGATATGATCAATATGGAAATATGTCCAGGGCATTTCAATCAGGTGTATATGTTCAGGAGGAGCTTAATTGGGGCGGTTTGACTGCCCGCGCAGGCTTGCGTTATAACTACATAAAGACAACTATCGATCTAATAAGCGGAGGCAATGCGGGAGAACCGGAAACCGATTATTCCAACGTTCTTTGGAGTGCGGGCTTAAAATACAGGGTACTGCCTGTTCTGACCATTTTTGCAAATGCCGGAAATAGTTTCCTGCCGCCTGGATTGAAATCAATGGGAGGAACGATCAAACTCAGCGATGAGGGTGTTCCAAATATAAACGGACAATTACCAAACCCTGATTTGAAACCTGAATCCGGAACTGCGACTGATTTGGGCGTAAATCTCTCTTTCCTTGAGAATCTGAATCTTTCTGCGAGAGGTTTCCTGATGATGGTTGACGATGCAATAATTGACATCAGGGTAAGTGAAACTCCATCCCAATCACAATCTGTCAATGCAGGAAAAACCAGCTCATCAGGTTTTGAAATTGAAGCATCACAACAAATCAACAACTCCTTTTCATGGTTTGCCAATTATACCTATATGAACACTTCCATTGAGAATGAGAAGGATGCAGATCAGGATGGGGCCACCGTTCCTTTTGCTCCTGAACATGTTGCAAATGCAGGATTGACGCTGGAAACAGGATTTGGATTGACATTCCGCCCGGTATTGAATTACAATAATGGTTACTATGACAGCAGTTCAAAATCCGGAAGGAAGAAATTCACCCCCGGCGCATTGATAAATGTATATGCCTCACAATTATTGGCAGAAAATGATACTTATTCATTCAATCTTTTTGCGACAGTGTATAATTTAACGAACAACAAATATGAAATGCCCTGGCAGTTTCAGAATACGGGTCTGGCGATCAATGGGGGTATACGAATACAATTCAGATAATCAATAATGAAAGTATCTCACGTATTGACATTGGCAACCATTTTTGTTTCTGTTTCCTGTACAAACTCCACCAGGGTCCAGTCAGGCAGTGAGAAAATTGTGGTTACGGATTTCAGGGGCAAAGAGATCAAAATGGAGAAGCCGGCGGAAAAAGTTATCTGCCTGATCGAAAGTGCGTTGTCGGGCATTTATATGCTCCGGCAGCATAATCGTGTCACTGGTGTCCCGTCTGCCGTTTATGGTGAGAATCTATTTCCATATTACTCCCGACTTGATTCCCGTATTTCCGACAAATCGCTTCCTTCGCCGGGCAACTGGGATTTCATAAGCATAGAGCAAGTGGTGGGCTCAGACCCTGATCTGGTGATTATTTGGTCGTCACAAACCGATGCTATTGAAAACTTGGAGCAATTCGGCATACCTGTTTATGCAGTGATGCTCCATAGTTTCTCGGATATATATAAAGAAATTCAAGACTTTGGAATATTGCTCGATTGCAGCGAGAAAGCCGACAGCCTGATAGCATATGCCAGGGATGAAATGGAGGCAATCGATGCAAACAACAAGAATGAAGACCCGAAAAGTGTATACTTTATGTGGTCTCAGGGTATTACAGAAACTTCAGGGACAAACAGCACTGTCAACCAATTATTGGAGGCTGCCGGGGTAAAAAATGCCTGTACTCTTTCCGATGAACATGCATCGGTGAGTGTAGAGAAAATATATGACTGGGATCCTGACATGATTGTGATGTGGTATAATGAGAAATTGGATCCGGTTGATGTCATTCATAACCCTTTGCTGCAGGGCTTGCGAGCCGTGGCAGACGGTAAAGTATTTGAACTTCCCGAAGCATTCGCATGTGACTTCTGGACACTCAAAATGCGATATCCGGTACAGCTAATTTCAAACTGGGCGTATGATACCAACCCCGATCCTGAGATTCAAACCCAACTGCTCGGAGAAATGTATGTGCAACTTTATGGGAAGGAACTGTTAGACTGATGCCGAAAAAAACACTGAAATACATTGTAATTCTTGCACCTATCCCTGTAATTGTGTTCTCCTTGTTTTTGGGAGCATCGGAACATATTACGAGCAGAATAGTCATTTCATTCCTGTTTTTTGGCGAGACAACCGATGCAGAAATGGTTAAAACGTTGCTATACCATATTCGTTTGCCCCGGATATTGTTGGTGTTTCTTACCGGTGGCATACTGGCGGTATCGGGTTCGGCAATGCAGGCGATTTTTCGAAACCCCCTGGTTGACCCATATATCCTGGGATTGTCATCGGGGGCAGCATTCGGAGCTGCCCTTGCGTTGTTCATTACAGCAATACCCATTCAATTGTCAGCCTTTGTTTTTGGCCTGTCGGCGGTAGGTTTAAGCTATATCATGGCCAGAAAAAACAACCAGGTCTCCGTTGTTTCATTGATATTAGCGGGAATCATCACCAATGGAATTTTTACCGCCTTGTTGACCATCGTCCAGATTGCAAGCGACCCATTTAAACTACAAAGTATTGTCCACTGGATAATGGGAAGTTTCCATACTGCCAGCTGGTTTAAGCTTAAACTGGTAATCATACCCGCTGTAGTCGGACTTATTATAGTGTTCCTGTTAAGGTGGAAATTGAATGTTTTAGCCCTGGGCGATGAAGAAGCATTGTCAGCAGGAATAAACCCCGGTCGGTTAAAAATCTGGATCCTCATGGCAACGACCCTGGCAAGTTCAGCTGTAATAGCAGTATCAGGAATTATCGGGCTATATGGATTAATCGTGCCTCACCTGGTTAGAATGATTTTTGGAGTAAACAACAAATCCACCCTACTTATGAATTTATTGCTTGGAGGGGCTTTTCTGGTTGTAATAGATGATATATCACGCTCTTTCAAAGGATTTGAAATACCCATTGGGGTTTTCACAATGCTTATATGCGCACCATTCTTCATTTGGTTGCTTAAAAAAACAAACACAGGATGGCAATAGAAAGAACACCGATTATTTCCATTAACAATCTATCATTTGGTTACGGTCAAGACCAAACTGTAATTGCAGATGTAAGCTGTACCATTTCAGAAAACAGCTTTACCGTGATATTGGGAAAAAATGGATCGGGAAAATCAACATTTCTCCGCCTGCTTGGCGGGATAATGCCATATTCTTATGGAAGCATCAAAGTAGGCAATGTTGAATTAAAGAAAATGAAGCTCCGTGAGAGGGCTAAAATGGTTGGATTCCTACCTCAGCACCACAAACCAGTATTTCCATTCAAAGTATCTGAGGTGGTCCTTACAGGCAGGGCTTCGTACATTCAGTTTTCACCCAGAACGGCAGATGAATATCATGCCGATAAAGCTCTTGAGCTAGCCGGCATCACATCCCTGAGGAACAGGGTTTATTCCGAATTGTCGGGAGGTGAACAGCAATTGGTAATGATTGCCAGGGTACTGGCCCAACAGCCAAAAATACTTTTGCTGGACGAGCCAATCAGTCACCTCGACTATCATAATCAAATTCGTATCCTAAAACTGATCAAGGGCCTCGTTTCAACGAATATTACAGTCATTGCCGTTCTTCATGACCCCAATATGGCATACCTGTTTGGTGAAGAATTCATTTACGTACACGACAATCAGGTTCATGAGGTAAACGATAAAAAGGCCTGGGAACACCAACTCGCTGATAAAATATTCGACAACCAACTTTTCCCCATTGAGCACGAAGGCAAATATGTTTTTATCCCGCAGGTCATATGAGCAATCCGGAAACAGAAATATTGAAACTCGCCTACGATGCAGGAGCAATAGACGAATACCAGCGTCTTACGACTCCTGATGGGATAATCGAATTTTCGAAGGTTTGTTCAGCCATAGAAAAATACACAAATCCGGGAGCCGTCATATATGATATTGGATGTGGGCCGGGACGATACACAGAATACTTGATCAACAAGGAATATTTTGTTGGTTGTGTTGACCTTTCAGAAAAATCCGTAGCCATGTTTGATGAGCGACTGCAGGGGGCTGACCATAGTAAAATCCTGTTTTCAAGAGCTTGTTGTGCTTCTGAACTTGACTGGATAGATCCTGAAAGTGCCGACACAATATTGCTTTTGGGCCCAATGTATCACATTACGAATGAAACAAAACGCCAGTCTGTCATTTCACATTGCCACCGGATATTAAAAAAGGGCGGGGTTGTCATTTCGATGTTTTTGAGTCCTTACCCGGTATTGGCCCCGCATCTTTCAGATGAAAGCAATTTGTCGGAAATAACGGTGAAGGAGAACTGCGTGGTAACAACCACCAATTTTAAGGGTTTTGTTGTGCCGCAATATCGGTGTTGGCCGCAAAATGCCATTACCGAATTTCAACATGTATTCACTGTGACCGACATTATTCATGTCGATGAAATTCAACCTCCTCTTCTGCCCAATAGAAGTCAATCAAATATCAAGGATAAGTGCTCGCATCAATATTTTGTTGTGTACAAAAAAGGATCTGAAGACGAAAAATAATTGAGCAAAAGGAATATTTGCTGTTCAAAGACGAATATATTTTCAATTGACAATAGTCCTGTAATGATAATGCAAACCCGCACCATCCCATTGCTGCAAGGCACATTGGCATGTTGAGGATAAAGGCATCAGGCACGTTTATATCAAGCCAAGACCCCCTCAATTGAAGGGCAAGGTCGAACGGTCCCATCGAACAGATCAGGAGGAATTTTATCAGCTATTAACCTATCCGGACGACGCGGATTTAAACAAGAAATTAGCGGCCTGGGAGAATTTTTATTACTCTAACCGGCCTCATGGTGCCTATGGTGGGGAAATCCCAAATGAAGCGCTGAAATGCACTTTAGGTTGAGTCGGGTTTTGTCCACTAGGGTATGACGTATCACACGCCGGGGGGGCCGGAACGTGGCACACCCCGGGGGCATGGCGGCAATGTCCGGCTTTGTGGTCGTCGTCCTCTCCCTGACCAGCCGGTAACTTTTTTTCAACCGGCCATGCAGGAATTGACCGATGTGTGCTAATTTTAGGATATCAAACCGGGCCTAAATCGGGAAACATGCCATCGAGCTGGAAAAAAGCAAGGAAAAAGCTCCTGAAGGAGGGGAAGCTGACAAAATACCTCACCTATGCTTCCGGGGAGATCATCATCATCGCGGTGGGCATCCTGCTGGCCCTTTACCTGAACAACCGGAACCAGTACAGGTCGGACAGGCAAAAGGAAGACCGGTATTACCGTGCCATCCGCGACCAGCTCCGGGAGGACCTGCTGACGCTGAAGGGCGAGATCGGCTACAACCGGGCCTACCAGGGGCAGTTCGCCCGTGCGGCCGGCCTCATCACCGCCAATGCGCGTGGTGAGACCGATACCCTGGCGGCCATCGCCCTGAACATGCTCCGGTACTCCGATTTCAGGCGGAAAAGCAGCATCTACCAGACCCTGGTCAACAGCGGCGAGGTCATTCTACTGAAGAACGCAAGGGTCACATCGAACCTGGAGACCCTGGAGGAGGTGTACCTCTATATCAACCGGCTGGAAGAAAACCATGCGACCCTCATCCTGTCGGTGATCATCCCCGACCTGAAAGCGACCCTGCAGTTCGAACCCATCCGGGTGGTGGATGACGAAGCCCTCTTCAGTCCCGCATTCAAAAATGACCTTGACATCCTGTCCGGGCTCATGCAGGAGAAATCGGATGCATACGGCCAGGCGGCCGAGGTGATCCGGACCATTCTGCAACTGATCGGCGAGGAGCTCGGGCAGGGAAGTCCCGGCCCGGCCGGGGAGGATCCAACCAACACACAAGGCCCATGAACAGATTTGCCGCCGAGCTGACCGATGCCCTGGGATCCCGCCGCGACAGGGAGAAGGCCGCCTGGCTCGAACGTTATGTCAAGCATGGCGTCCGGTCGCTCGGCGTAGGCATCCCGGTGATCAGGACCATCCTGCAGGACCTCGACCAGGCCCGCGGGATCAGCGGAATGCCAGCTGCGGAGCAGGCTGCCTTCCTGGATGACCTGATGGCACAGGAGTACACCGAGCCCAAGCTTGCCGCCATCCTCTTCATCCAGCTTTATCGGAACAACGGCATGGCCTCCGAAACGCTTGATATCGCCTCCCGGTGGTTCGACGCGGGATGGATCACCGACTGGAACGTATGCGACTGGCTTTGCGTGCGCCTCCTGTCCCCGCTGGTGGATGCCGACCCCGGGCTGGCCATTCCCGCCTTCGCAGCGTGGAACAAAAGCGCCAACCTCTGGAAAGCGAGGGCTTCGCTGGTCCCCTTCGCACAATGCAAAACCCTTGGCGATCATGGTGAAACCATACGCCGGTTCTCGGAGGTGCTGATCGGGAGGGAAGAGCGGTTCTGCAAGACGGCGGTGGGATGGGTCCTTCGGGAATATTCCAGAATAGATCGTATATTTGTGAGGGAGTTCCTCGACGCGAACAAGGACCGGACTACGCCCGAAGTTGTCAGGAATGCGACGAAATATCATTGAGGATCAAAAATGTAACGTAACAGGCGGTTTCTGAAAATGGCAGCAAAAACAATCAACCTGAGGGGAATCGTTCTCACCTGGACAATACTGACCACGACCTTTTTCTGGACATCCACCATGCGGATCCTCCTCAAGCCGGAGATTTCCAGCTGGAGCATTTTCAATTTGGGGGGAAAGGGCTTCCTGGGTGAGTTCTGGCTCCCGCCTTTGATCGTCCTTTATGCCTTGTTCATGTTTTACCTGGAGGGGCGGGGACGGATGCGTCCGCTTTACCAGGTCATGCTGGTCGGATGGCACCTGGCAATCGCAGGGATCCTTGCATATGGAAGCCTTTTACCTGACGGGGCCATCTCTTTCGGGACCTGGGGAATAACCGTTTCTTTCGCCTGGCTCGTCATCCCGCAGGGGCTTTTCCTGCTGCTTGCCCTCTTGCTCGTGATCCGCGAAAATCGCAAGCAGATCCCGGTTCCGGTCTTTGACTGGGACAGGCTCAACCGGAGAACCCTGCTGTATGCAGCCCTGCTCCTGCCCGTGGCCATCCTGTTCTTTTGGCTGGGTACAGGGTTCAACATCTACGTAAAGATCGCGGTGGCCAGCACGATCGTCCAGTGGATCTTCCTGACCGAAGGCCTGGGACGCCCCTATCCGCAACCCGGGTGAACATGCCATGCATACAATATCGCCTGCAGGGCAGCGAACTTGATATCCAAAAATATTCGATCCGCCCATGAACATAAAAGTACTTTTCCTGTTTTTAATAGCATTACTATCGTGATAGCATTTTTTACTAACGATTTGTGACTATTCACTTTTAATTGAACGGGATGAACAACTTGATGAATCACTTACAGATCAGGGTCAACGAGCACTGCTTCCTGAAGGATCCCAACTCATCGGACCTGGGCAAGAAACTGGTCAGGGAAAGCATTCTCATGATCGACGAGATCGGCTTCGAGAGCTTCACATTCCGGAAGCTGGCCCAGCGCCTGAGCTCGACGGAGAGCTCGATCTACAGGTATTTCGAAAGCAAGTTCAAGCTGCTTATCTACATCACCACCTGGTACTGGTCATTCATGGAATACCGGCTGGTCTTCAGCACTTCGAACATCCAATCGCCGGAGGAGCGCCTTCAGCGGTCCCTCAGGGTGCTCACGGGTGACGAAGAGGAAGTGGAACAGATCGGGATGATGGACCTCAAGGCCCTCAGTCGGATCGTGGTCTCCGAATCGTCCAAGGCATACCTGAACCGGGCGGTGGACGAAGCCAACAAGGCGGGGCTCTATGCCGGGTACAAACAGGTCATCGCCCGTCTCAGCAACACGATCCTCGAGATCAACCCGGAGTTTCCGTATCCGCACAGCCTGGTCTCCACTGTGCTGGAGGGGATCCACCACCAGAAATATTTCGCGGACCATCTTCCGTCGCTGACCGACATCCGCGACAATACCGCGCAACTGTACGAATTTTTCTATCACCTGATCATCTCGATGATCCACAAAGAAACGTCCTTATGGAAAGCAGATACGGCATAACCCCATTCAAAAGGCTCTTGAGGTTATTACAGGTCGACCGGCAGGAGATCTACAGCATCTACCTGTACGCCATCTTCAACGGGGTGGTCACCCTCTCGCTCCCTCTTGGCATCCAGGCCATCATCAACCTGATCAGTGCCGGCCGGACCTCCTCTTCGTGGATCCTGCTTGTGATCGTGGTGATCGGCGGCGTTGCCATAACAGGGGTCCTGCAGATCATGCAGGTCACCCTGTCGGAGAACATCAAAAGAAAGATATTCACCCGTTCGGCATTCGAGTTCGCCTACAGGGTGCCCCGCATGAGGCTGGAGGACCTTTCCAGGACCCATACCCCGGAACTTGTCAACCGCTTTTTCGATACGCTGACCGTTCAGAAGGGCATTTCCAAGATCCTCATTGATTTCTCAAGTGCCTCCCTCCAGATCATTTTCGGGCTGATCCTGCTGTCGTTGTATCATCCCTTCTTTATCATTTACAGCATGGCGCTGGTCCTGATCGTCTACCTGATCTTCCGGTTCACCACGCCCCAGGGTATCCGCACCAGCCTGTCAGAGTCGCACTACAAATATGAAGTAGCCCACTGGCTCGAGGAGATCGCCCGGGCCCTGGAAACGTTCAAGCTGGCCGGCCAGTCGCCCCTCCCGCTCAAGCGGACCGACGACCTGGTGAGCAAATACCTCGGCGCCCGGAAGGCACACTTCCGGACGCTGCTGATCCAGTTCGCCAACCTGGTGGGATTCAAGGTGGTGATCGCAGCCGGGCTCTTGCTGATCGGCGGTTTGCTGGTGATCAACGACCAGATGAACATCGGACAGTTCGTGGCCTCCGAGATCATCATCATCCTGGTGCTGGGCAATGTGGAAAAACTGATCCTGAGCATGGAGACCATCTACGATGTGATCACGGCCATCGAGAAGATCGGGAACGTCACCGACCTCCCGCTGGAGAGCGATGAGGGCGACAACCTGACAAGCGACACCGACAGGGGAATAGCCGTAAAGCTGAGCAATTTCTCCCTCAGGTTCCAGGGGAAGGACGAAAATGTGCTGGATCACCTCAACCTGCAGATCAAGCGGGGCGAAAAGGTTTGCCTGGCAGGCTTCAACGGATCGGGAAAATCGTCCCTCGTCCATGCCCTCGCCGGGCTCTACACCCAATGGCAGGGAAGCCTGCTCTTCAACGAAGTTCCTCTGGGCAACTGGAAGAAGGAGGAACTCCGCGGCATGATCGGGTCCAACCTCCCGCGGGAGGATGTGTTCAGGGGCACCCTGTTCGAGAACATATCCCTCGGACGCGAACATGTCGGCATCAAGGAGGTGCAGGAGGCCGTATCCGTCGTGGGGCTGACATCCTTCGTCGAAAAACTCCCGGAGGGATACAATTCCATGCTGGTGGCCGAAGGCAAGGACCTCCCCCGGAGCCTGCGGATCAAGATCCAACTGGCACGGTCCATCGCATCCGGGCCCAAGCTCATGTTGCTGGAGGAAGGATTCAACCTCCTCCATGAAGAGGACAAGAACAGGTTCCTCGACTATGTTTTGTCGCGTGACTGGACCGTCCTGGCCGTGACCAACGACGTGGAAGTGGCCAGCAGGTTCCCGCGCATCCTGGTGCTCGACGACGGGAAGATCATCGCCGACAGCAACCTCGAGGGCCTGAAGAAAGAAAAATGGTACCCATCATTATTTAACCAAAGAAGTCATGTTGAACGTTAGCCCCAACCGAATAGACGGAAAAGTTGACCGGAGCAGGTACATTGCCTTCTCGCTGGTCCCCGAGAACAGTGCGAAGACGACGTTCACCCGGTTGCTGATCATCGCCTCCGTCCTGCTGCTGGTCCTGGCATTCATGCCCTGGACGCAAAACATCCGATCGCGGGGTGTCGTCACCACGCTGTATCCCGAGCAGCGGCCGCAGACCATTCATTCCATCATCGCCGGACGGGTCGAGAAATGGTACGTCCAGGAAGGGGATTTCGTGAACAAGGGCGACACCATCCTCTACATCTCGGAGATCAAGGACGAATACTTCGACCCGCAGCTCCTGTCCCGTACGGAAGACCAGATCCGTGCGAAGGAGCTGTCGGTGGAGTCCTACATGGAGAAGGTAAAGGCCCTCGACCGGCAGATCGATGCCATGCTGGTGACCAAGACCCTGAAGATGCAGCAGGCGGAAAACTATGTGGAACAGGCCAGGCTCAAGATCCAGTCCGACAGCATCGACCTGGAAGCCGCCAGGATCAACCTTGAGATCGCAGGAAAGCAGTTGCAACGGAACGAGGAGCTCTACCAGGACGGCCTCATATCGCTCACCGACCTGGAAAAGCGGAAGCTGACGATGCAGGAAACCCAGGCCAAGTTCATCAGCGCCCAGAACAAGCTGTTAAGCAGCCGAAACGAATTGATCAATGCCCAGGTGGAATTCAATTCCATCGACAACCAGTACCGCGACAAGCTGTCGAAGGCCGCCTCGGAAAAATACACGGCCCTGTCCACCATGTACGATGCCGAGGCCATGGTCACGAAAATGCAAAACCAGTACATGAACTATTCGGTGCGCACCGGTTATTATTACATCACGGCCCCCCAGGACGGGTATGTCACCAAGGTGTTGAGGGTCGGCCTCGGCGAGACCATCAAGGAGGGCGAATCCCTGGTGAGTGTCATGCCGTCCCGTTATGACCTGGCCGTGGCACTTTATGTGGAGCCCATCGACCTGCCCCTCATAGCGAGGGGGCAGGAGGTCCAGTTCCGGTTCGACGGGTGGCCCTCCATCGCCTTCTCGGGCTGGCCCAACCTGGCGCATGGCACCTTCGCGGGCGAGGTGGTGGCGATCGACAATTTCATCAGCGACAACGGCAAATACCGGATCCTGGTGGCCCCAAAACCGGGAGAAGAGCCATGGCCTTCGGAACTGCGCGTGGGCGCCGGGGCCGACGGGATCGCCCTGCTGAGGGAGGTCAGGGTATGGTACGAGGTATGGCGTCAACTGAACGGGTTCCCGCCCGACTATTACAAGATCGAACAGCAGGTACCGACCGTTGAAGAAAAGGAGGACAAGGGATGAAAAAGCAACTGATGATCGCCCTCGCCATTTGGATGATCGCCGCACCCGCCGCATTGCGCGGACAGGACCCCGGCACTATTCTGTCGCTGGGAGACTTCATCGGGCTCGTAAAGGAGTACCATCCGGTTTCCCGCCAGGCGGCGCTGTTGCTGCAGGAAGGGGACAACACCGTCAGCAGGGCGCGCGGTGCCTTCGACCCGTACCTGTACAGCAGCGTGAACCAGAAGTATTTCGATGACAAGACCTATTACAGCCTCATCGGGGCTGGATTGAAGATCCCGACCTGGTATGGCGTGGAATTGGAAGCCGGCTACGACGAGAACCGGGGCGGATTCCTCAACCCGGAGAACACCATCCCCCGGGAGGGGCTCTGGAATGCAGGGATCAAGGTCCCCATCGGGAAAGGTCTTTTCATCGACGAACGGCGGGCGGCGCTGAGGATGGCACAGGTATTCGCCGAATTCACGCTTGCCGAACAGCAGAAGATGCTCAACGACCTCTATTTCGAGGCCATCAAACAATACTGGAACTGGGTGCAGGCCTGGAACCAGTACCAGGTGTACGAGGAAGCCCTCGACCTGGCCGGGGAGCGGTTCACCGGGATCCGCCAGAGCGCCAGGCTGGGCGACCTTCCGGCCATCGACACCCTCGAGGCGCTCATCCAGGTCCAGCAACGGGAGATGATGCGCAACCAGGCGCTGCTCGATTACCGGAATTCCACGCTGGAGCTGTCGAACTACCTGTGGTACGAGGACAACACCCCGCTGGAGATCACCGAGGCCCTTCATCCGCCTGCCCTGGAAGCGTTCGCATCCCTGGCCCCCATCCAGCCCGACTCGCTGATGGCGGTGCTCACGGGCCTGGAGGAGGTGCACCCCGAGATGAAACTGGTCAGCACCAAGCTCGCCGGTTACGACATCGAGCGGAGAATGAAGGCAGAAAGCCTCAAGCCGACCCTGAACCTCAAATACAACATGCTCTTGGGCTCCTACGACGACGGGGAGTCCGGAGTATGGAACGGCCAGGACTACGTCTGGGGTCTCGAATTCGGCTTTCCGCTTTTCCTCAGGAAAGAGCGGGCCGACCTCAAACTGACGAAGCTCAAGATCCAGGACACCCGGCTCGCCAACAGCAGCAAACTGCTGGAACTTCAGAACAAGGTGAAGAACTATTACAACAACCAGCAAATACTCGAATCGCAGGTGGAGCTCTATGTGCAAACGGTGAGCAACAGCAACCTGCTCCTGGAGGGCGAGAAGAAAAAATTCGTCACCGGCGAGAGCTCACTATTCATGGTCAACACCCGCGAGGCGAAGTACATCGAAGCCAAGCTCAAGCTCAATGAGCTGCAGACCAAGTACTTCATCGCCAATACGGGGTTCGTTTGGGCAATGGGGACGCTATACCAACTGTAGTTTTGCCCGCGCCTTTTCTGACCCGATCCTTCGCACCAACTTATTTAGATTTCCTCTAAATTTCCGCCTCCCTTAAGTAAACTACTGAATGAATGAATTTTATGTCGAAATTCGAACATGAAATAACAAGGGGGTGAAGAAAACAACGTGGCACCTTTTCCTGGTCTTGCTGCTGACTGCCTGCTGCAAGGACAATGATGATCCGTTGGCGACCCAGGGCCATTGCGGATACCTGACCGTGCGGGTGCTGAGTGCGGGCGACACAGGGTTTGAAGGGGCAGCCGTTTTCATTTATTCTGCCGATCCGGTCGCGCAGATCTTCCATGATTCAACCGGCAATGAGGGCTTGTGTTCTGCGGGTAAGCTGCTGGAGGGGCAGTATCATGTCATGACGGAGGCGTTGAAGGAAGGCAAATTGTACTCCGCGATGAAGAACTGCCAGGTCATCACCGGCGAGAGCCTGCACCTTGACCTGTATCCATTCGAGAATGTGGGAACCCTTACCGTGAAGCTGACAGACCCCGAATCCGATCCGATCGCAAACGTGAACGCAGCCCTGGTCCCGCATCCCAGCGTCCCTGGAATGGATTACACCTTCGACGACCTGATGGGATCGTCCTATTTCACGGGAACCTCCGGCGACGAGGGCCGGCTGACCTTCACAGAGGTGCCCGCCGGGCTGCAATACAGCGTATTGGTCTATTACAGCAGCACCCTCTGGGTCTATCCCCTGAACATTCTCATGCATGTGAACAAGGACATGGAAAGCAAGTATACGGTGGTAGTGACGTTTTAAGGGTCAGGACCAGCCTGATCGTTTTATTTTTGCCGGTCCCTCTGGCAGTCAGAAAATGCATAGAAATGGCTCAACCCAAATTGGTTTCATGTATATCCATCAACCATCCATCCCATGCCGGACAAATCTGAAAAATTCTGGAACAGGCAGGCCAAACGGTATGACCGGAGCGATAAGCGATCCGGATCCGTCAACGAAATGTTGTTATCCAAAACACGTGCGCACCTCGGCCCCGGTGACCGTGCACTTGACCTGGGGTGCGCCACCGGCACCAAAACCCTGAAGCTGGCCCCGGCGGTGCAACATATCCATGGCATTGACAGTTCCACGGAAATGATCCTCCTGGCCAACAGGAAAAAAGAGGAAGCCTCCGTGTCGAACTGCTCCTTTTCCCCGGGGACCATTTTCGATGATGACCTTGCGGCCGGCACTTTCGATGTTGTCACCGCCTTCAGTCTGGTCCACCTTCTGGAGGATGCTCCGGCGGTCGTTCAAAGGATCCACGAACTGTTGAAGCCCGGAGGGGTATTCATTTCGACCACGGCGCTCTTCAATGAAAAAATGACCCCTGCAACAAGAATGACCTTGTGGGGCTATCGTTTTATGAAGAAACTTGGGATCTTCCCCTTGCACTTGAATGTACTTTCGGCCTCCGATGTGGAGCAGCTGGCCCGGAACCAGGGTTTTCAGGTGATTGAATCGGAAACCTTCCAGCACGGGATGACGGCCTGTTTCGTCGTGGCCCGGAAAGAAGGGGGCCCGGCGACTGTCCGGCCGGAATCAGGAGGGTATGCGGTAATCACGAAATAGGGTGCCTCCATCCTATCGCGCCAGCAACCTTAAACCTTGAACTTTGAACCTTAAACCTCAAATCCCCTGCTTGTTGTTCGTATACTTTGTGATGAGCCGGTTGCGCAGGTCATGGAAGAGCTTCAGGGCCTCGTTTTGCCGGTCGATGGTGAGCCGGGTGATGTATTCCCCGGCCTTCTTCGGGCTGTTGGCGTTCAGTTCCTGGAACTTCCTGTCGACCTCATCCTGCTCCTCAAAGAACCGCTGCTCCATGGGGTCGCGCATCTCGCGGAGGTCCTTCACCGCCTCCTGCCATTTGAGGTAGAGGAGGTTGTCGACGAAGTCGACCGCCCAGCGGATGGAATTCTCATCAAAATTCTCCTTGTCGTAGGTCTTGTAACAATCGGCCACGTCGGTCACGCCCGCATACATGGGCACATATGCGCTGGTAAAGGCGTTGTCGACATAGAACCAGTAGATGCCGCCCACGGCATCGGGCAGCCAGCCGCGCAGCTGTGCGATCATGCCATATTCGCCCCTGGCGCGGGCCACGTTGCGACGCCGGTTGATCTTCAACACCTTCCGCATGTCCTCCGTGGGAAACGGGGTGGCATGGACGCTGTGGACAAGCTGGCCGTCCTTACCCGGATAGTACCACCCCGGGGCATGTTCCTTGTCATAGATGGTGCCTGTGAAGGTCGACCGCTGGAAGGCCATGACATCCTGCACCGTCAGCTTCTTGTTGGGGACGATGCTGAACGGGTAGATGGAAAGGGGCTCCACATACTGGGTATATTGCTCGTCGCCTGCGAAAGGATCAGTGGTGAAGCGGTCCGGAAGACCGGGCAGGCCGGGTGCGAAGGTGGCATGGAAGAGCCAGAAGCGGCTGGTGGCCCATTCGCGCGGGACCGGGGAATAGATGTCCTGCCATACGAAATCCTTACCGCTTGCCGGATCGTACCATCCCCTGTCGACCGCTTCCCGGATATAGTTGACAGATGCCCTGAAGTTCGCGGTATCCTCCAGGCGGATGTGCTTGATGATGCTCCAGTTGGGGATCATCACCACCTGGTCGTCGGGGATGCGCTGTGCCGCCCAGACGGCGCCGGGCTTCCCGCTATCCGGATCCCACTCCATGCCGACGGCGAAGATCTCCAGGACCCAGGCCTCCTCCGTGTCGGCGATCACCAGCGATTCCGACTCCCCGACGCAGGAGGGCCTGAACCCGTATTTCTCCATGAGGGCCGTGATCAGCTTGAGGGCCTGCCGGGCCGTCCTGCATCGCTGCAGGGCGAAGGCCTGGGCCTGCTCCACGGTCATGACCTGCCTGCAGGTCGCCTCGTCAAGCTTCAGTTCCTCCCGCATGCTGGTGGTGCTTTCGGCAATGGTGAGCTGGAACTCGTTCATCTGGGGGTAGGCCGACTGGAAGTAACTGTAGGTCTCCTCCACCTGCGGCAGAAAGCCCAGTGTGTCGCCGTAATCTCCCAACGGGCGCCCCAGCTCGGTCATGCCCCAGTAGATGGGGGTCTGGGCACCTTTTGCAAAATTCTGGCCGGGCATCACATGCACCCGGCAGTCGGGGCCGGCATCGCTGTGGGAGATGATGACCGAACCATCAGCAGTAGCCCGCTTGCCGGCGGCGATGATGGTGCATGCATGGGCCGGGACGTGGGCGACCAGGGCCGTGAAGACGAAGAAAAGGACAGTGAACAGTTTCATGGGTGCTTTATTTTGGTGTCGAATTGATGATTTTGGATCAAAGATCAGAACTTGAGGCCGAAGTTGACATACATGAACGAAAGGTAGTCGATGGTGTAGTAGCGGTAGTTGAGCGACATGGTCAGCTTGTCAAGAGGCTCGTACTGGACCCCGGCCAGGTAATAATGGACAAAGTCACCGATGGACAGGATGTTCATGTCGATCTGGTCGTAGCGTGCCAGCACCTGGAATTTGTCGCTCAGGACCACCGAGCCATAGATGGAGTAACCGTATTCATCCAGGTTCTTCGCGAACGTATAGTTGAACACGTAGGTGTATTCCGCCCCGATCCTGAAGCGGTCGGTCTTGTAGCCTGCAAAAGCCGAGATCACCGACCGGTCGGCCGTGCCCGATCCCGTATCGGGAGTGGGTGCGTAGTCGGCATACAGCTTCACGGTGATCCGGTCCGTGGGGTAGTACTGGATATTATTGGAGTAGAGGAACTTTCCATTGACATCCTGGTACCGGAAGGGTCCATCTCCGTTCACGACCGAGAACTGGTTCAGCAGTTTGTCCTTCAGCTTGAAATCGAACTGCGCCCCGAAATCGGCCGGCATCCCCAGGCGGTATTTCTCCTGGTAGGTGAAATCGATGTAGCGGTAGCCCCAGAACCGGTCCTGGAAGGTGAGGTACTGGGTGTTCAGCAACTGTCCAACCCGGAGGGTGAACCAATCGTTCACGCTCCATTTGATCTCGGCCATTTTCAGGAAGGCCGTGTACTTGCTCCCCTCGAAATAGTCGTATTTGAGGGGATTGCCGGCCGAATCGAGGATCGACACGAAGTGGGTCGTGCGGGTGACGTCGAACATGATGAGCCCCTGCAACTTGTCCGACCATGTGTGGGTGTAGCCGAGGACCCCCTGGGTGAACTCGAAAGCGGACCTCGGCTTGAAGTCGTCCTGGAAGCCGTACCGGAAATCGGTGAATATCTGGCCAAAGACATAGGTGTCCTCTTCCTTTTCATGAATGATGGAAGTATTCTGGGCAAACAGCGGGAGGGAAAGGAAAAGCGGAAGTACAGCCAGGATGATTCGCATCGTGATCGCTTTAAGTGGCAAATGTAACGGTTTCGCCCTTTCGACGGTTTGTGCGCCGCTAGTTTAAACCCGTTTTAAACAAGGCGTCCGGCCTTAAAAATTCTTGAAAGGGGTGTAGATTTTTTTAAATTTGGTTGCTCAATCATTACAACACCCACAACACAATCATTCAATGAAAAATACACCAATCGATTATGAGGTCGTCACCCGCAAGATCGAGGAGAGTGGAATAAAGAACATCGGGCAGGCCACCATCCGCGAGATCAAGAAGCTGGTGGATGGCATCCAGGCGGAGACGGGCAAGCAGTTCATCCGGATGGAGATGGGGATCCCCGGCCTTCCGCCGGCCCAGATCGCCATCGAGGCGGAGATCGACGCGCTCCACCGCGGTCTGGCGGCCATCTATCCCGACATCTGGGGGTTCCCGGCCCTCAAGAACGAGATCCGCCGGTTCGTGAAACTGTTCCTCGACGTGGATGTGAGTCCCGAAGGGTGCCTGCCCACGGTGGGATCCATGATGGGCGGTTTCGCCTGCTTCCTCACCATCAACAGGATGTATGCCGACCGCGAGGGTACCCTGTTCATCGACCCGGGCTTCCCCGTACAGAAACAGCAGTGCAGGATCCTGGGCCAGGAATTCAAGACCTTCGACGTTTACGACTACCGGGGCGACAAGCTGGGGCCCAAGCTGGAATCCTACCTGTCTACCGGCAAGATCTCCTCCATCCTGTACAGCAACCCCAACAACCCCTCGTGGATCTGCTTCACGGAGGACGAACTGAAGACCATCGGCACGCTTGCCAGCAAATACGATGTGACGGTGATCGAGGACCTGGCCTACATCGGCATGGACTTCCGCAAGGACTACTCCAAGCCCGGTCAGCCACCCTACCAGCCCACCGTGGCCCATTACACCGACAACTGGGTGCTGCTCATCTCCAGCTCCAAGGCCTTCAGCTATGCCGGGCAGCGGGTGGGCATGATGGTGATCTCCGACAAGCTGTTCAACACCAAGGCCCCCGACCTGCTGCGCTACTACAAGTTCGACGAGGTGGGCAAGGCCATGATCTTCGGCTCCATCTACGCCATCAGTTCGGGCACGGCCCACACGCCCCAGTATGCCCTCGCGGCCATGCTGAAAGCCGCCAACGACGGGGATTTCAACTTCCTGGAGATCGTGCGGGAGTACGGCGAGAAAGCCAAGATCATGAAGAAGCTGTTCACCGACAGCGGGTTCCGGATCGTATACGACACCGACGTGGACCAGCCCATCGCCGACGGCTTCTACTTCACCTTCTCGTACCCGGGGTTCACCGGCGACGAGCTGCTGCATGAGCTGGTCTTTTACGGCATCAGCGCCATCTCGCTGGCCATCACGGGAAGCGAACGCATCGAAGGGATCCGGGCCTGTGTCTCCCTGGTGAAAAGAGAGCAGTTCCCGGAACTGGAAAAGCGCCTCAGGCAGTTCCAGGCCGACCATCCCGTCGGGTGACGACATTTATGGAGAACTGAACGGCAAAGGCAATTGAAAGCATATTTAAATTGAATTCCAAATACCCAAATATTTCTTTCGTATTTCCTCCGTTTCGGTTTATTTTCTTTATTTTCGCCATTGTTATTCAATAAACAGTATTCGGTTATGGCAAAAGTCAAAGGTGAAATCGTGGTTGATATAGAGCGCTGCAAGGGCTGCGAGGTATGCATCGATACCTGCCCGACGGAGACCATCGCCATGGTGGACGCCGTCAACGGCAAAGGGTATCATTACATGCAGAATGTGAAGGGGCTCTGCACGGGGTGCACCAATTGCGCCATCGTATGTCCTGACGGAGTGATCACGGTGTACAGAGTTAAGGTATAAAGGAAAAGCGATCAACAAATGGAAAAAGAACTCAAATTAATGAAGGGTAACGAAGCCTTTGGTGAGGCTGCCATCCGGGCGGGCACCGACGGTTATTTCGGGTACCCCATCACCCCCCAGTCGGAAGTCATGGAATACCTCATGGCGGAGAAACCGCATGAGCGCACGGGCATGGTCGTGCTCCAGGCCGAGAGCGAAGTGGCTTCCATCAATATGTTGTATGGCGGCGCCTCATGCGGCAAGAAGGTGATGACCTCCTCTTCGAGCCCGGGCATCAGCCTGATGCAGGAGGGCATCTCGTACCTGGCCGGCGCCGAGCTGCCGTGCCTGATCCTGAACGTGGTGAGGGGCGGTCCCGGACTGGGCACCATCCAGCCTTCCCAGTCGGACTACTTCCAGGCCACCAAGGGCGGGGGCCATGGCGACTACCGCCTGATCACGCTGGCCCCGTCGTCCGTCCAGGAGATGTACGACTTCGTCCCGACGGGCTTCGACCTGGCCTTCCGCTACCGCACGCCGGTGATGGTGCTCTCCGACGGCGCCATCGGCCAGATGATGGAGAAGGTGGAGGTGGATGCACAGGTACCGCGGCTCACGGAAGAAGAGATCCGCGAGAAATACCCCTGGGCGACGCTGGGCAGGCACAAAGGGCGTGAACGGAACATCATCACCTCCCTCGACCTCGACCCGGCAAGGCATGAAAGGCACAACATCGCACTGCAGGAAAAATATGCCACGATCGTCGAGAAGGAGCAGCGGTGGGAGACCATCGACACCGACGATGCCGACTACCTGTTCGTGGCCTACGGCACCAGCGCCCGCATCTGCCTGAAGTCCATGCAGCTGCTCCGTGAAAAAGGGATCAAAACCGGGCTGTTGCGCCCCATCACCCTTTTCCCCTTCCCGAGCAAAGCCCTGAAAGCGCTGGCCGGCAAGGTAAAGGGCATCCTCTCTGTGGAGATGAGCGCCGGGCAGATGGTGGAGGACATCCGCCTGTTCGTGGAAGGACGGGTTCCCGTTGAGCATTACGGCCGCATGGGCGGGATCATCCCCTCCCCTGTCGAGGTGGCCGAAGTACTGCAGAAAAAATTCATGAAAGGGTAAAGTTATGGCAGATTCGATCGTTAACGCAGACATCATAAGACCGGAGAACCTGGTCTACAAGAAGACCGACCTGATGACCGACAAGGTCCTCAGTTACTGCCCAGGTTGCGGGCACGGGACCACCCACCGCATCATCATGGAGGTGATCGAGGAGATGGGCCTCATGGAGGAGACCATCGGCATCGCACCCGTGGGATGCTCGGTCCTTGCCTATGAGTTCATGAACGTGGACATGCAGCAGGCCGCCCATGGACGGGCCCCTGCCCTGGCCACGGCCGTCAAGCGCCTGATGCCCCACAAGACCGTCTTCACCTACCAGGGCGACGGCGACCTGGCGGCCATCGGCACCGCCGAGACCATCCATGCCGCCAACCGGGGCGAGCACTTTACCATCATTTTCATCAACAACGGGATATACGGGATGACCGGCGGACAGATGGCGCCGACCACCCTCCCCGGCATGAAGTCATCGACATCGCCCTACGGACGTGAGCTCGACATGATGGGACACCCCCTGAAGATCACCGAACTGCTGGCGCAGTTGCCCGGCACCCACTATGTCACGCGCCAGGCAGTGCATACGCCTTCCAATGTCAGGAAGACGAAGAAAGCCATCCGCAAGGCATTCGAAGTGCAGCAGCAGAAAAAGGGGATGTCGTTCGTGGAGGTCGTCTCCAACTGCAATTCGGGGTGGAAAATGACCCCGGTACAGGCCAATCACTGGATGGTGGAGAACATGTTCCCCTTCTATCCGCTCGGCGACCTGAAGGTGGATGGAGAAATCGTCAAGAACAATTAAACCGAATCATTATGACAGAAGAGATAATCATTGCAGGCTTCGGAGGACAGGGCGTGTTGTCCATGGGCAAGATCCTGGCCTATTCCGGGATCATGCAGGATCAGGAGGTGAGCTGGATGCCCAGCTACGGGCCCGAGATGCGCGGCGGCACGGCCAACGTCACCGTGATCCTGAGCGATGAGCGGATCAGTTCCCCCATCCTCACTGAATACGATACGGCCATCATCCTGAACCAGCAATCGATGGACAAGTTCGAGCCCCTCGTGAAACCGGGCGGGCTGCTGCTCTACGACCCCAATGGCATCACCAGGCACCCGCAACGCAAGGACATCAACATCTACAGGATCGAAGCCAGCAAGGAAGCCGCCCTGCTCGGCCTGCGCAAGATCTTCAACATGATCGTCCTGGGTGGCTACCTGAAAGTGAAACCGGTGGTGGAATTCGACAATGTGATCCGCGGCCTGAAGAAATCGCTCCCCGAACGATACCACCATTTGATCCCCGACAACGAGAAAGCCGTTTCGAGGGGACTGGAGATCGTGGAGGAGGTGCAGGTGCTCTGATCATCGCCCGATAATACAGGAAAGCCTTCGCAGCCCGCTGCCGAAGGCTTTTTTTATGGGTGCTTTGATTTTGGAATAAATTTTTTGTATATTTATACGTTAATCCATAATAACTAAAAACCCAAAGACTATGGCGCTGGATTATATGTGTCCCCATTGCAAGGGATTCATCTCGCTGGAAGAGTGCCTGCTTTTCTCGGTGAGGACCAAGGATCACCGGGTCGGACTGCTGAGCCTGCACCCTGAACTTGGCAACTACACGGTTAGAAAACACCAGGACTTCGATTTCTCGGAAGGAGACGAACTCGATTTTTACTGCCCCATCTGCCATGCCGAACTGGCATCGAAACAACATGCCAACCTTGCCAAGATCATCATGGTGGATGAAAAATACAACGAATTCGACATCCTCTTCTCCAAAAAGGCGGGTGAACGGAGCACTTACAAGATCGAGGGGGAGACCATGGAGATCTTCGGCGACGACTCGGCAGAGTACATCGACTTCATGAACCTGTCGACGATCTTCTGATCCGACCACGTTCCGCCCTTCCTCCCGGCAACCCGGCAGCTCCCCGAAGGGTTATCGGATTTTTGTTCGATCTTTTCGGACAAATTCATTACCTTTGAGATCCCAATCATTCAGATGTCGATGACTAATTCTAAGCAAATCCTGGCCCTTTGGCCCCTGTTCCTTCTGGCGCTCACCCTCGGCAGTTGCCGGGAGCGGGAGCTGAAGGTGGAACAACCGCCCGCCGACGAAGTGGAGTTCATAGCCCCGTTGGGGAAGAAGATCGCTTCGAACCTGGTTGGCACCCTCAAGGGCGAGGTGAAGGCCGCCATGGAGTCGGGCGGTGTGGAAAAGGCCATCTCCACCTGCAATGTCAAGGCCCTGCCCCTCACCGACAGCGTGGCGAAAAACTCGTCGTTCAATGTCTCCATCAA
Source organism: uncultured Bacteroidales bacterium (assembly GCA_964386225.1). GTDB lineage: Bacteria > Bacteroidota > Bacteroidia > Bacteroidales > JAADJA01 > JAADJA01. The sequence continues at coordinate 5,930 of CAYLTG010000026.1, read as the reverse complement.
ACGTGTTTCCGACAAGGTGAGGAACCCGAGGAACCTGCCCGACGCGCAGGAGAAACTGGCGCTCGACCTTTTCAACGAGATCATCAAGAGCGGGGAGGACCTGCCCGAGTTCTACATCCAGAAGATCACGGGAGGGAGCACCGTCGAATACAACTTCTACAAGCCCATGAAGATGGAAAGCATGTGCCTCATCTGTCATGGCGACAAGCACACCATGGCGCCCAATGCCGCGAAACTGCTGGCGAAATACTATCCCGAAGACCAGGCCAGGGACTACAAGGAGGGCGATTTCAGGGGCCTCATCCGGATCAAGTTCTATGAGCCCGCTCTCTGAGGCTACAGGTCATAGAAAAGCACAAAACTGAGCACTTCGTTGTACTGGCCCTGGTTCCAGCGGAAGGTCTGGCCCTGCGAGTGGGGCCTCACTGCAATGATGGAATTGGAATACCGCACGTTGATCCGCAGATTCTCCACCAGGGTATAGAACAACCCGATGTTGAAGCTGAGGTCGACAGGCTGGAAGTCGGGCCCGCTCACCCACTCGTAACCGTTGGCTTCCTCGTAGCTGTGGATGAGCACACCCAGCGAGATCCCGGTCTCCAGGGATGCCTTCTCGATGAAGTCATACCGGTAATGCACCGGCATCTCGATGTAATTGAGCCGCAGGAGGTATGACTCAAAGTTGTTGGTGGAGTCGGGGTTGGAGCGGCTCCCTTTCTGTACGAAGTTCAGTTCCATCTGCATGGAGGACCGGAGGGTGAAATAGCGGTTGACGTATGCCCCGGCGTAGATGCCCGCCTTGTTGGGCCCGCTCAGGCGGTCGCCGGAGATCTCCGAGGCCGCGAGCCCGGCCAGGACACCCCCGTTGAAGTCCTGGGCGGTGATGCCCAGGGCTGTAAGCCCAAGCACCAGGAGCAGGATGAGTTCTTTTTTCATATCGGTGATCACGCCGTAAAGGTATGAAGAATTTAGGAGGGTCCGGATGAATTATCATTCCCCCCGTCGCGGAAAAAATCAAAGACGATCCTTCCCTTTACCTTGCCAACGGTTTCCTGCAGTTCGGCGAGGGAGGCTTTCCGGATGTTCTTCACCGACTTGAACCGCCATAAGAGCTTCTGGGCATAGCTGTACCCGATGCCATCGATGTCGGTGAGGACCGACTTCACCGTCCCTTTCTCCAGCCGCTTGCGGTGGTGGGTGATGCCGAAGCGGTGGGCCTCGTCGCGCAGGTACTGGATCACCCTGAGGGTCTCCGATTTCTTGTCGAGGTACAGGGGCAGGGAGTCGCCGGGGTAATAGATCTCCTCCAGTTTCTTGGCGATGCCGATGATGGTGATCTTCCCGCGCAGGTCGAGTTTCTCCAGGCTTTTCACGGCCGAGCTGAGCTGGCCCTTGCCCCCGTCGATGACGATGAGCTGCGGAAGGGGACGCTTCTCCTCCACCAGCCTTTTGTAGCGCCGGTAGACCACCTCTTCCATGGAGGCGAAGTCGTTGGGACCCTCCACGGTCCTGATGTTGAAATGCCGGTATTCCTTCTTGTCGGGCTTGCCGTCGCGGAAGCATACCATGGCGGCGACAGGGTAGTCGCCCTGGGTGTTGGAATTGTCGAAACATTCGATGTAGCGGGGCTCTTCGTGCATGCGCAGGTCCTTCTTCATGGTGGCCATGATCCGGTTGGCATGCCGGTCGGGGTCGACCAGCTCCTGCTGTTTCTCTTTCTCGAGCTTGTAGAACTTGCCGTTCCTCTCCGACAGCTCCAGCAACTGTTTCTTGTCGCCCCGTTGCGGGACGGTAATCTTAACGCCGGGCAGCTCCCCGGGCAGGCGCATGGGCAGGATGATCTCCCCGGCCGTGCTTTCGAAGCGGCCCCGCAACTCCACCACGGCATGGAGGAGGAGCTCCGCATTCTCCTCGTCAAGCTTCTTTCTCAGTTCCACGGTGTGGGACTGCACGATGGCACCGTTAACCACTTTGATGTAGTTCACATAGCCGGCATCGGCATCCGAAATGATGGTGAAAACGTCGGCATGCTCGATGCGGGGGTTCACCACGGTGGATTTGCTCTGGTACTTCTCCAGGAGCTCGAGCCGCTCCTTGACCACCTGGGCACGCTCGAACTGCAGCGCATCGGCATAGGTGCGCATCAGCCCCCTGAGCTGCCCGATGACGGCGTTGATGTTCCCCTTTATGATCTCCCTGATCTCCGCGATGGTCCGGTCGTAGTCCTCCGCCGGCTGATGCCCTTCGCACGGACCCAGGCAGTTACCTATGTGATATTCAAGGCATACTTTAAATTTGCCGCTGCGGATGTTCTCGTCGGTGAGCCGGTAATTGCAGGTGCGTAAAGGGTACAACTGGCGGATGAGGTCGAGCAGGGTGTTCATCATTTTCACGGAGGCATAGGGGCCGAAATACTGGCTGCCGTCGCGGATGACGTTTCGCGTGGAGAAAATGCGCGGGAAGGGCTCGTGCTTGATGCAGATCCAGGGGAAGGTCTTGTCGTCCTTCAGCATCACGTTGTACCGCGGCTGGTACTTCTTGATGAGGTTGTTCTCGAGCAGCAGGGCATCCAGCTCCGTATCCACCACGATGTGCCTTATCTCGGCGATCTTGCCGACCAGCACGCGCAGTTTGCCGCTCTGCCCGGCATCCTTGTTGAAGTAGGAGGCGACACGTTTTTTCAGGTTCTTGGCCTTGCCAACATAGAGGATCCTGCCGTCCTTGTCGAAATACTGGTAGATGCCGGGCTTCCCCGGGAGGGTCCGGAGCACCGGCTCCAGGCTGTCGTAGTATTTGCTGACCTTTTTCAAGACACGCTGCCGTGAGAGTGCACCTATTTCCCCTGCCGGCCTCTTTTCAGGAAGGCATCCCACCCCTGGGCGGTGATCTCCACCTGGGTTCCCGATCGGCTGATGAGGTTCACGCCCGCGGAGGGTTCGGTCATGTGGCCGATGACGCTGATCTCAGCCATCTGCTTGATCGCATCGTAATCCGTCTGCCTGACGGTGAAAAGGAGCTCGTAATCCTCACCGCCGCTGAGGGCGCAGATGGTGGGGTCGATGTTGAACTCTTTGGCAACGGCCACCGTGGTGACATCGACGGGGATCTTATCTTCATAAATGGCACAGCCAAGCTTCGATTGCTGCGTGATGTGCAGGATGTCCGAGGCCAGGCCGTCGGAGACGTCGATCATGGCCGTAGGTTTTATGCCGGCCTCCCTGAGCTTCCGGGTGATGTCCAGGCGCGCTTCAGGCTTTAGCTGCCGCGACAGGATGTAGTCATGCCCGTCGAGATCGGGCTGCATGTTGGGATCGGCCTTGAAGGTCTGCTTCTCGCGTTCGAGCACAAGCAGCCCCGCATAGGCGGCGCCCAGGTTGCCGCTGACACAGAGCAGGTCGCCCTTGCCGGCCGTGTTGCGGTAGGTGATGTCCTTTCTGTCGACCTCCCCGACCGCCGTGATGGAGATGAAAAGGCCGGTGACACTCGAAACGGTATCGCCGCCCACCAGGTCCACGCCATAACTGTCGCAGGCCAGCCGGATGCCCGAGAAGATCTCTTCGATGGCCTCCACCGAAAAGCGGCTGGACAGGGCGATCCCCACCAGCAACTGGGTGGGCGTGCCGTTCATGGCCACGATATCGGAGATGTTCACCACCGCCGCCTTGTAGCCCAGGTGCCTGAGCGGTGCATAGGTCAGGTCGAAATGCACCCCTTCCACCAGGAGGTCCTTGGTGACCAGGGTCTGCATGCCGCCGTGATCGACCACCGCACAGTCGTCGCCCACCCCTTTCACCGAACTTTTATTCCTGATCCCGATCGTGCTCGTAAGCCGGTCGATCAAGCCGAATTCACCGAGTTCTGACAACTCCGTGCGGCCCGTTTGCTCATCCAAAATGCTCATGCCAGTTCTTTTTTGCAAAATTATGAAAAACAGCGGTTCTCCGCCCTGCGGCAGCCCGGTCCCGAAAGTATTCCACAACGGGCAACAAAATCATGTTTGGATTGTTACTTTTGTAACGCTGGAACAGGGTATATCTGCAGCAAATTTAGTACTTTTGCAACGCTATTTAAATTTTGTCTAAATAAGACCGAACGAGGAGTCCTGAAATGGAAAAAGACCAGAATAAGATTCTTGACGAAGTAACGCAGAGCGAATATAAATACGGGTTTTTCACCGACATCGAGATGGAAACCGCCCCCAGGGGGCTCAACGAGGAGATCATCCGGTTCATCTCGGCTAAAAAGAAGGAGCCGGAGTTCATGCTGGAGTTCAGGCTGAAGGCCTTCGAGAAATGGAAGACCATGGCCAGTCCCGACTGGGCGCATCTGAGGATCCCCCCCATCGACTACCAGGACATCATCTATTACGCCGCCCCGAAGAAGAAACCGGAGCTATCCAGCCTCGACGAGGTGGACCCCGAGCTGCTTGCCACCTTCGAGAAGCTGGGCATATCCCTGGAGGAGCAGAAACGGCTTACGGGCGTGGCGGTCGACGCCGTGTTCGACAGCGTTTCAGTGAAGACCACTTTCCAGGACACCCTTTCGAAACACGGGATCATCTTCTGCTCGTTCAGCGAGGCGGTGCAGAACCACCCCGACCTGGTGAAGCAGTACATGGGCTCCGTGGTGCCGGTGGGCGACAACTATTTTTCGGCACTCAACTCGGCCGTATTTACCGACGGTTCGTTCTGTTACATCCCGAAGGGGGTGCGTTGTCCGGTGGAGCTCTCCACCTACTTCCGCATCAACTCGGCCGGCACCGGCCAGTTCGAGCGGACGCTGATCATCGCCGACGAGGGCAGCTACGTGAGCTACCTCGAAGGGTGCACCGCCCCCATGCGCGATGAGAACCAGCTGCATGCCGCCGTCGTGGAGATCGTCGCCCTGAAGGACGCCGAGGTGAAGTATTCCACCGTCCAGAACTGGTACCCCGGCGACAAGCAGGGCCGCGGCGGCGTGTACAACTTCGTCACCAAACGGGGCATGTGCAAGGGCAGCCACTCCAAGATCTCATGGACCCAGGTGGAGACCGGGTCGGCCATCACCTGGAAATACCCCAGCTGTATCCTGCTCGGGGACCACAGCGTGGGCGAGTTCTATTCCGTGGCCGTGACCAACAACCGTCAGCAGGCCGACACGGGCTCCAAGATGACCCACATCGGCAAGAACACCAGAAGCACCATCATCTCCAAGGGGATCTCAGCCGGTGAGAGCAACAACAGCTACCGCGGACTGGTGAAGATCAGCCGGAGGGCCGAGAACTCGAGGAATTTCAGCCAGTGCGACTCCCTCCTGCTGGGCGACCGCTGCGGGGCTCATACCTTCCCCTACATCGATACGCAGAACAGCTCTTCCATCGTGGAACACGAGGCCACCACCTCCAAGATATCCGACGACCAGCTGTTCTATTGCCAGCAGCGCGGCATCGATACGGAAACGGCCATCGGCCTGATCGTCAACGGATATGCCAAGGAGGTGCTCAAACAGCTGCCCATGGAGTTCGCCGTGGAAGCGCAGAAACTGCTGGCCATCAGTTTGGAGGGGAGCGTTGGATAAGAATAAAAATAGAAAATAGCAGATTGAGGAAATAGTTGAAGTATAACTTTTAGTAAGACAAACAAGATGTTGAACATTAAAAACTTGCATGTATCGATCGACGGGAAGGAGATCCTGAAAGGGCTTGACCTGGAGGTGAAGGCCGGGGAGGTACATGCCATTATGGGCCCCAACGGGACCGGAAAGAGCACACTGGCCTCGGTGATCGCAGGCCGCGATGGTTATGACGTGTTGGAGGGCGATATCGAATACCTGCACAAGGACCTGCTCGAACTCTCCACCGAAGAGCGGGCCCTGGAAGGGATCTTCCTCGGGTTCCAGTACCCGGTGGAAATACCCGGTGTGAGCATGAACAACTTCATGCGCACCGCCGT
>CAYLTG010000025.1:0-32594 GCA_964386225.1 uncultured Bacteroidales bacterium | reverse complement strand
GTGGCGATGTACTCACCACAGTCCCACCAACTGGCTGTCGGCTCTATGGTCAGAAAATAAACCGTCGTGGCGATGGCGAACACGATCCACCCGACAACTTTGTTCAATTTATTGTATAATTCCATGGAAGTGAACTATTTCTGATTCAAAGGGCGAAAATACGGAATTTCAAATCATGTCAGGGTACCTTTTCGAATTATTAACGAAAATTAACGGGGCCGGGCTGGCTGGCCTGGATTCCCTGAGGGGTCCGGAACTTCATGGTTCATCCTGCCGATATTGCCGGCAGAATGAATTCACGGGGCCTGCAAAAAATTTCCAGAACCTTTTTTGCAGGTCAAAAAAGTTTATTACTTTTGCAGCCCTGAATTTCAATCGTTCAGGCTGGTACTGACCCGTGGTGTAACGGTAGCACTGCAGATTTTGGTTCTGCCTGTCAAGGTTCGAATCCTTGCGGGTCAACAGATGAATTCAATGCCCGGTCCGGAGGACCCGGGCTTTTTTATTTCGCAGCGTTCCAAGCTCGCTTGGAAAAGCGGAGAAATAAAAAAGGCCGGTACCGCGAAGCGGTCGGGCTTCCATTCTCAGGATGGGATCCTGAAGGATCATGGAACGGAGTGGAATAATCCTGAATTTACTGGTATACAGGGGTATAGGGTATATAGGGTTGCCGAGCCCTTGAATTCAACATGTCCAAGCTCGCTCGGATTAGCCGGGTGAAAAAAAAGGCCGGTACCGCGAAGCGGTCAACCGATGGACCCGGGGGCGACATTACTTTTTGGCCATCCTCACCCCGCGACCGTAAAGGTTACCCTTCTTGCTCCTGCCGAACAGGTGCTTGATATGGTAGGACACACCGACATTGATGAAGGAATAAAAATCGAAGTTATCCTTGCGCACTTCGTTGTCGATACGGTCGTTCTGCACCTGCCTGATGGCCACGTCGAGGTTGGCACTGAAGCGGTCCGACAACCGGTATTGTATCCCGCCACCGGCAAAATAGACGAATTCGGGCGCACTGGCGCGATGGGGATAGGTATTCACCCGCCCTTCCTCCCGGGCGTACTTCACCGAGTTGAACAACATGTGCCCGACCCCTCCGAAAGCCACCAGTCCGAGGCCTGTATTGTTACTCCTGAAGATGAGGTTGAGCAGGTCAACACGCAGTTGCACATTGTATTCCAGGAAATCGGTGTCGAAAGAGAGGTTCTCGTTATAGGTGCCCTTGAGCCCGCCATAGACCATCTGGCCCGAAACGGCCAGCTCATCGGTGAAAAACTTGGAAGCCATCACGCCGAATGCCGGCTTGCTCTCATGCCTTAGCTTGTTGGCCGGATCGGAGTCATAGATGCTCAGGTCACCGAAATAGGAAGTATATCCGCCATTGAGCGAAATAGACCAGTCATGCCAAAATGTTCTTTTTTCGGCCCCTGTCCACATGTTCGGGTTTGCCAGGGCCCCCAGGCCCAGAAACACCAGAAGCGTTGCTGCTGTGAAACGAAAGAATGGCATGTTTTGATCGGTTTTCTTACTGCACATGTAACAAGCGACCTTCAGGAATGTTCACAACGGACAGCACAACCTGTGATTTATCAAAAAAAATCCCCGCAATGAAAGGGGGATCCTCCGAGAAAGGCTGCAAGGCTCTTTTCCTTAATGTATATGGTCGACTGCAAATTTCGATGGTGGAAATTACTGCAGGCCTAAGGCAATCTGAAGAATTCGTTAATTATTGAGGGCCCGGGCCAGGGAAGGTTTAAACATCCGAGAGCACACTGTCAAGGTTCTCAAACCGGGTCTGGTAATCCTCCAGTGAACGGGTGATGACCTCGTAGGCGTCCTGCTTACCGAACACATCGGTGATCTCCACATCCCTGGGGTTTCCGGGCAGGTCCTTGTAGGTCAGGAAATAGTGCTTGAGGCGGTCGACCACCATCTCCGGAAGGTCCGAGATGTCGGCATACCCCTGGTACACGGCATCATTGTTCAGCACGGCGACCAGCTTATCGTCGGACTCGTTGCCGTCGATCATCCTGAAACCGCCGAGCGGACGAGCCCTGACCAGGATGTCGCCGTGCACGATCTCCTTTTCAGTCAGGATGCAGATGTCGATGGGGTCACCATCGCCCTTGATCCCCTTCCTGCCGGTGCGCTCCATACAGAAATCGGCTACCCTTTTGCCGCTGTAGGTTTGGGGGATGAACCCGTAGAGGGCGGGCACGACATTGGAATATTTCTGCGGCCTGTCGATCTTCAAGTATCCCGTCACCTTGTCCACCTCGTACTTGACAGTATCCGTCGGCACCATTTCGACAAAACAGGTGATCACCTCCGGGGCTTCCTTTCCTATGTCCACGCCATGCCAGGGGTGGGATTTATACCTCAGCCCCATCAGCTTTCCAATGGGATCCATTAACCGGTTCGATGCCATACGTGTCGATTTTGTTGCAGCAAAGCTAATAATAAACCACCTTGCATCGGGGCTTTTCTTCCTTAAACTTTTCGATGCTGCGGGAAGAGATGCGGGTGTTGAAGCAGGAAACCGATTGCAATGCCGGCAGGGATCCGAGGTTCGATATGCTTTTCACCTGCGTGTTGTTGAGTTCAACGATCTCCAGTCTTCGCAGGTCCGACAGCGGTTTGAGCGATTTCACCTGGGTGCCGGATAGATAGATCTCCCGCAGTTTGGCGAGCGGTGCCAGGGGCTTGAGATCCTCGACGGGTGTGTTTTCGATATTCAGGACTTCCAGTCCGGTGAGTGACGATACCGGGGTCAGGTCCGAAACGGGCATGCGGGTGCAGTGAAGCTCCTTCAGGCCAGTCAGCCCGCTGATGTGGCCCAGGTCTCCCGTTCCCACCTCGTTCAGCCGGATCACCTCCAGGTGGGCCAGTTGTGCAAGCGGCGCCAGGGTGGCTATATCCGGGGAGTTCCCCACCGTGAGCTCGGGCAGGTAGTAGAGCTGATGAAGCTGTTCCCGCGTGGGAGGCGAATGCAGGGAAAAGCCCGATACGAAATAGCTCTTCCACGCATCGGGCAGGGCGGTCCACCAGGCGGAAAGCGCTTCGGTACGGTAGATCACATTGCAGCCGGGCACCCGGTCCCTCAATAACCTCACATCGGAATCCTTCACCTGCGACCTGTCGGCATACACGAGTTTCAGCCCGGTCAGATCAAACAGGGGTGAGAGGTCCTCCACCTGTGTGCCCTCCAGGTTCAGTTCCTGCAACTTTTTCAGTGACGCGGCAAATTCGATGGAACGGGCCGGGGTATTGGATATATCCAGGTATTCCAGTTCAATGGCCTGCCCCACCGGGCTGAGGTCGTTGACCTGCAACCCCGGGATGCTGAGTCGCTTCAGGTTATAGAGCCGTGCCACCGGCCCGAGGGTGGTCACCCGGGAGCTATCGATGCGGACCTCCTCCAGCTGAAGCAGCGCATGCAATTCTTCTTTGGTGGGGTTCTCGCTCAGGCTCACGGCATTCCTGGCCAATTCCTTCCAGGGCTCTTCCAGTTCGGACCAGCTGCTCAGCAGTTCCTCCGACTCAAAGATGACAAGCGACCCGGGGTGGGCATTCATGTAAGCGATGGCCTGCTCCCTCTTCTTTTTCTTGTCCATGACAAATTCACCGTTGCTGTCCCAGTAGATCCTCTTCAGATGGGGAAGGGATTCCAACGGGCTGATGTCGTCGACGGCAGTGTAGCTGATCCTGAGCACCTCGAGCGACTGAAGCACCGAGAGCGGTTTGACGCTGGAAACGGAGGTCCCTTCGGCATCGAGGTATTTGAGGCCTTTGAAGGATGTGACCGCTTCTAGGTCGCGCACTCCGGTACCCGAAATATCAAGGTCCTCGAGCAGCACCATCTGCCTCAGCGGGGCCAGGTCATGGATGTCGGTCTCACTGAGGTCCAGATCACGCATTCCGGTCATGGATGAGGCAAAGCCGGGATCGCTGATGCGGATACCCGCACAGGCCAGGCGCTCCATATTGTAGAGCCCCTCTATCACCGAAAGGTCGTTCACCAGCGTGAAACTGCAGTCCAGCGAACGGATGGAGGTACTGTACGTAAGAGGCGACAGGTCGTCGATAGGGGTGTTGGAGACATCCAGGGCTTCAAGGTGGTTCAGGTTCCTGAGAGAAGAAAGGCTGATAATGAGGGTATTGGAGCAATCCAGGTCAACCAGGTCCGACAACTCGGAAAGGGGGGCCAGCGAGCGGATATCGGGGTTGCCTGACACATCCACGCGGGTTTGCTTGAGGACCCCCGAGATCTTATTGAACAACTCCCGGTTATCCACATGGAGGGAGTCCAGTTTACCGGCATTGACGGGGAACCGCCTTTCCGGCGGCAATTCCAGGTCATAGTATGAGGAGGTGTCCTGCAGTTCGGGCCCGGCCTCACGGGCGACAAGGATGAGGCTGTCCACCACATAATAAACATCGGACAGGCGGATGCTGTCGTAGACGATCACCTGCGACCCGAAATAGGTCCGCCAGGCCTGGGTCAGGCTGTTCCACCAAAGCCTCTTCTCCTCCATCACATTGAGCTTCGTCGTATAGATGCTTGCGATCCGGAGGTCGCTTGTAACCTCGTCCAGGTTGATCTCCATGAACCGGACCTTGCGGTTGGAGACCGTGTCGCCGTTGATTGTCACCCCTTCCAGGTCACGGTTGAAGGTGACCCGGAAATAATTCAGGTTGTCCTCGTTGGTATTGAAGGTGATCTCAGATATGTGGAATTTGAAACGGACTGTCCTGAAGAAAAATTCTATGTCCTTCAGATAGGCCTGCACATCTTTGTGAATGGGGACTTCCCGGCTCTCGTCCAGGTCATCCTCCACCTGCACTTTGTCGTCCTTGAATATTTTGAGGAAGCTCTCGTTGATGATGACCTCCTTTTCCTTGACGACCGATTTCGGGTCGCCCAGGAAGTTCAGGGTGCCCTCCAGGTAATTGACCAGGTCTTTCACCCGCTGCTTTTGCCTTTCCAGCTCTTCAGGGGTGAGGTTCCCTCCGGAAGGCGCCTGTGCAATGCCATGGATGACCGGCAGGATCATCAGGGCAAGTATAATGCCGACTGTGGAAATTTTTGTCACGGCCTGTAGAATTTGATCAATGCTTCTTTCTCCGCCGGCGTCACCTTGTAGAGTTTGGAGATGAGCCACCCTGCATTGGCACCGGCGCGGTTGAAATAAGAGACCTCAAAATACCAGCCATCGACCTGGAAGAAATGAAACTTCGTGGCGCCTACCGATTTAAAGGATAGGTTGCCCCGTTTTACCTCGTAAAAGAACAGCGTCCTGTAGTCGGGCCTGAAATCCTTGTCGGCATAGTATTCGGTGTATTTCTCATTGCGGAACACCTTGTAAAGGTTCATGAAATCGAGCTCGTGGCTCATGGGATGCAGGAAGGCCTTGGGGATGCTGTCGCGGTCGCCCTTGTTGAAGTGCTTCAGGAACTGGTCGAAATAAACGTTGGTGATGACCCACTTGTAGCCTTTGTTCTCCTGTTCCAGTTCAAGGAACAGGATCGGGTTGACGGTCGACCGTTTGTAATATTCGAACGTGGTGGACAGCTCGGCGAACCATTCGTCCCCATGAAAATCAAGAAATACCGGCGACCCTTCACGACTGACCTCGCGGACGAACTCCTCCTTCAGCTCCTTGCTGACGGCATAGCTTTCCGCATCGAACAGCATGTTCAGGTACACTTTCCTGAACTCCGGTTCACGGTATTCCTTGTCGCCGGGATAATAACGCTTTCCGAACCGGTCCTCCTCGTTGTTGAACCTCCTGAAGAACTGGTTCACCTGCTTCGTCTGGGCATACAAGGTGCTTTCCTCTTCGGTGATGCCCGAAAGGCTCTGCCCCGGAGAGGAAAGCACTGAAAAAAAAACCAATATGGACAGGAGGGCCCTATTCACCTGGCTTCGTTTCTTTGACGCGGATATCGCCAAGGAGCACATCCCAGAAACCGATGAGCTTGCCCGCGATCTGGGTTTCCTTGCGCTTCACATATACGGTGATGTCCTTTTTGGTGACATCCTCATAGATCAGCTCACCTTCCTTGTCGTAGCCCGAGAACTTCTGGAAAATGGTGATGACGCCCACAAAGGTGCCATCGGGTTGCTGTTCCAGGTCGCTCACGTACTCGATCTTGTACCATTCGATGTCGACCTTGCTGTAGTTGAGGCGCATCAGGCGCTCCAGGTATTCACGGACCTGGTAATAGTTGATCTCGTCGCGATAAAGGGATGAAACACCCACTTCGCTGCCTTCCATGAACAGCTCGACGGCACGGTCGATCACCCGGTTTGCTTCGGCGAATGCCGTTTCCTTGTCACCGATCAGGCTGATGTATTTGCTCAGGTCCCTCACCTTTTCAAGGGCCAGGCTGTCGATGGCCTGCTTCCGCTCCGGGCTGATGTGCTCCTGGGCAAAGCCCTGCAGTCCGAAACTCAGGATTACCAGGGGGAGAAATATCTTGATCTTTTTCATAACAATTACTTTTTAATGAGTTCTAATGCCTTGATTTGTCCGTAATCGTCCGTTTCGACGGAATAGACCCGGTTGATGTTGGTCTTCGTATCCTTGAGGTAGTTGAGGTACTTGGAGATCGTGGTGGGCTTGTCATAATCGTTCATCCCGGCCTCCTGGCTGATGATGATCAGCACGGGCGTCTCGGGGGAATCGAACAGCTTCAGCGCCTGCGTGATCTTGGCATTGGCCTCTTCGGCCGTCCTGGCGCTGGCGATGGAACTGAAGTATTCCTCGAGATAATCGTACTTGGACTTTTCCATCTCCCTCTGCTTCTGTTTTTCCAACTCCTCCAGCCGCAGGCGTTCAGCCTCCTTCGCAGCCGCGATCTTTTCCTCCACCTGGCGGATCAGGTCATTGACGGTGTCATCGTTCAGGTTCTGCGCCTTGATGTCGTTGAGACGGCGTTCCATCTCGGCGATGGGCATGGTGCCGTCGTCGTTGAGGATGGCATTCAGTTCAGCGATCGCCTTCTGGACCTTTTCCTGGTATTCCTTGGCAGCTGCTTCCTGGGCAAGCTTCTTCTTGCTTTTGCATCCGCCGGTGCTGAAAGCCACACCCGTCATAAGGAGAATTATGAACATCCGGGTGAGGATCTTCGAAATTAATACATGATTTTTCATCTTGACTAGTTTATCGGTGTTTAACTGTTTGATTGTGTTATTTTTAAAAACACTTACCTGGCAGCATTATTATGCCATTGACGGACAAAATTATTTAATTTTAGGGCCTTCGCTGACAATGAGCAAAAAACATTTCAACATTCCGATCTTCATTCCTGAACTGGCCTGCCCGTTCCAGTGCATTTACTGTGACCAATCGAAGATCTCCGGCACCGCTTCCATGCCGGGTGATGACGAGATCACCGCCAAGATCGAGCTCCATTTGCGCTCCATTCCCGCCGGCAGCGAAGTACAGCTGGCATATTTCGGTGGGAATTTCACCGGGATCCCCCATGACGCGCAGCGCCGTTACCTTGAACTGGCGGCCCCCTACATCCGAAGGGGCAGCATCCGGGGCATCCGTATCTCCACCCGTCCCGACTACATCAATGACCAGGTCCTGGCGCTGCTCAGGGACCACCAGGTCACCCACATCGAACTCGGAGCTCAGTCTTTGGACGAGGAGGTCCTCAGAAAGTCACGCCGCGGTCATACCGTCGCAGCTGTGGAGCAGGCTTCCGGACAGATCAGGGCCAGCGGGTTCACGCTGGGCCTGCAGATGATGATCGGGCTCCCCGGGGATACCCTCGAGAGGTCATTGGCCACCGCCCACCGCATCGTCGGGCTCGGGGCCACTGACACCCGGGTCTATCCCACCCTGGTCATCCGGGGAACCACCCTTGAAAAAATGTACCGCAAAGGAGAATACCGTCCTTTGGAATTGGAGGACGCAATGGAATGGTGTTCACAGATCCTTCCCGTATTCGAAAAGGCGGGGGTGAGGGTGATCAGGGTTGGGCTGCATCCTTCCGAAGGCCTCCTTTCGGGTGACGACCTCGTGGCGGGGCCTTTCCATCCCTCTTTCAGGGAAATGGTGGAAACAAGGCGCTGGAAAAGGATCCTCCGAGCCATCGAACCCGGGAACGAACAAAGCCTCGAGATCCGGGTCCCCCCCGGGGAACTTAACTGGGCCGTGGGATACGGGTCATCGAACAAGAAGATGCTGGAGGAGAAGTTTTCAAGGGTGTCATTCACCCCCGACAAAAGGCTTCGGGGCAAGTCGTTCGAGCTCGGGTTCAGGGAATGAAGAGCAAGGACCTGAACGTGCCGGCACATTGCCCGGCGAGATCGTCGCCGATGGCTACTTCCCCCGAAAGATCGTCGTAACACCCGGAATAGAACGCAAGGGAGGCGAAGAGCTTGCGGAGCGATCCCATCCTCTCCCCTTCGGGCAGCCAGGGCCCGTGCACCGAAAGGTGCAGCACCGGCCGTTCAACCTGCAGCCAGGCCATCATATCCGGCACCACCTCCGTTTCAGCACCTTCGATATCCATTTTTATGAAGGCGATCCTTCCGGGACGGTGCTCCTTCAGCCAGGAGTCCCATCGCATCGCCTTCACCTCCGCGGTTTCACTCATGCCGGCGGTATTCATCATGCTGGTCATGCTGTCGCCCAGGTTCCCGCCATGACTGGCCATCCGCACGATGCCATCCCGGGCGGCGATGGCCACCGCATAGGCGCGGACATTGGACAGCCCGTTCCTGCCGATGTTCTGAAGAAGGTAGGGATAGGCGACCGGATCGGGCTCAAAACAATGGACCTCGCGGCACCGCCGGGCCGCAAAAATGGCGGTGGGCCCGATCCAGGAGCCAATGTCGCAATAGACATCTCCCTGACCGAGCCGGGCGTCAAGGGTATCGTAAAACACCTTTTCGAACCTCCCCCTGTTCACCGAGCGCCAGAAACGGGGATGGTGCGGGTCGACCCGGAACCGCTCCCCATTGACCTTCACCGGGTAATACCCTTTGATCCGGTAATAGGCCTTGGCGGCATTCTTTATAAAACCGGGGATATCAGCGGCCATTCTGTTGCTTAGCCCGCTCATCCCGCAGCAAGCATTTTCCTGATGGCCTGCTCGTAACCAGGGAAATAGTGACCGATCACAGGCAACTCGAAGCGGCCCAGGATACTGGTGTTGGGCTCCCGTTGCAGCAGGAATTCGAAAGAGCGCCTGACCAGCACTTCGGGAGCGACCTTCGAATCGGTCAGATCCCGGTAGAACTGAGCCGGCACGGTCACCCGGTGCTGCGTGGTGGAAGACGAATTCACCGTGACATGGAATTCTGTTTCTGTGACCTTCGTGACGATTATTTCATCCATATGTTCCCCTTTTTTAGTCTTTCAATAGCATGTCCAGGATCCGGATCCGGGGCTCCAGGTATTGTTCCCTGCCCGGTGAGCGGTGGATCGCCTCTACCACATCCATGCCCCGGACCACCTTGCCGAAGGCCGCAAACCCTTGCCCGTCGGGGTTTCGGGCACCCCCAAAATCGAGCGCAGGCTGATCCCCCACGCAGATGAAGAACTCGCTGGTGGCCGTCCCAGGCCCATACCTGGCCATGGAGATCACGCCGTCCTTGTGTACAATACCGGTCTGGCCGGTGTTCTCATGAGCGATGGGCGGCAGCATGGCCGGGTGGTCATCTTCGTAAAGCCCCCCCTGCACCACCTGTATTTTCACCGCCGAACCGGGCTGATTATCCATGGTGACCGACCGGTAGAAGGTGGCCCCCCGGAACCGGCCTTCCTTCACGTACCGGATGAAATTATTGGCCGTGACAGGTGCCTTTTCGGTATATACCCTCACCTTGATGGTACCGATCTCCGTGAGGATCAGCACATGGGGCTCTTTTTTACTGCAGGCCGCAAGGAGAAGGAGGAACACGAGGGGAAACAGACCTGGTGTACGGGACATACGCATATTGTCTTTTTGCATGGACCCCTAAAATTACTACATTCTCAGAAACGCAGCGACAGGCAGCTGAGGCCCCCGTCAAGCTTCATGAACTCCGAAACGTCCACCTCGAGCACCTGGTAGCCCAGTGCGGCAATGCGGGCGGCGGTGGCAGGGAAACCCAGGGGCACCAGCACGTGACCGTTGATCCAGACGGAATTGGCGGCATAGGCCTCCTGGTCGGGAACGGGAATGGTGTTGAAGGAGGCGAATTCTTCCCGGTGCAGGAACTCCCCGGCCACCAGCAAATTGTTCTCCTCGAGGTAGGATAACCCGGTCTTCAGGTGCAGCATCTCCCGGAGGTGTACGGTGGATGCGGTCATCCCGTAACGATTGAGGACCTCCACCATCTGGGCAGCCCCGGGCCCGTTGGTGCGTCCGGAAAGCCCGATGAAGTAGTGGTTCCCCGCCATCATGATGTCGCCGGCCTCCAGGGTCCCGGGAGGATGGATGCGTTCCACCACCGGATAATAATGACGGAGCACGCTTTCCATCTCACGCACCTCGCCCCTCCTGCTTTCGGCGCCGGGATGGGTGATGATGGCCACCTCCCGGGTGAGCAGGGCCGTATCTTCCACGAATACGGAATCGGGATAGGCCTCGTCGGGATCCAGGACCAGCACCTCCAGGCCACATTGCCGCAGGGCCTCGACATAGGCCTGATGCTGATCCAAAGCCTTGCGATGGTCGGGCAGGCCAAGGCCTGCGGTGGTAAGGCCCCGGGTCATGCTTCGGCAGGGCATTCGGACAATGGCGCGTGTGAACATGGTCGTCGGGATTTGATCGCTTTGCGAATATCCGCAAACTATTCTTATTTTGCAAGGGATAATGAGAGACAAAACAGGATGCTGATCATAACGGACCGGAAGATACCGGCCAAGGCAGCCGAAACGCTGGCCGGGCTTGGGGAGGTCCTCTTTGTTGACACGAAGGGCATTACCTATGATGCCGTTTCGGGACATCCCGATGTTTTCATGTGCCAGCTGAATGAAGTGGTGGTGGTGGCTCCCAACGCCCCGGGATCGTTGACAAAAGCCCTGGAATTGCACGGCATACGGGTAATACCGGGTGAAACGCCCGTGGGCTCCAGATATCCCGGGACGGCCGCATACAACGCTGTATGTTCCGGATCAGCCCTGCTGCATAACTTCCGGTATACCGATCCGGTGATCACGGCCCTGGCCGCCGACCTGGACATGGACCTCATCCACCTCAACCAGGGTTATTCCCGGTGCAACTTGCTGCCCCTGCCCGATGGCAGCTTCATCACCTCCGACGAAGGCATTGAGAGGGTCCTGGC
Source organism: uncultured Bacteroidales bacterium (assembly GCA_964386225.1). Taxonomy (GTDB): domain Bacteria; phylum Bacteroidota; class Bacteroidia; order Bacteroidales; family JAADJA01; genus JAADJA01. Next base: position 21,301 of record CAYLTG010000025.1, on the reverse strand, counting down.
CAGCCGTGGCCTGGAGGTGCTCAAAGTTGACCCCGAGGGGATCCTGCTGCCGGGTTTCAGGCATGGGTTCATCGGAGGTACCGCCGGCAGCCGGGGGGATACAATATATTTCACCGGCAGCCTGGACCTCTTCCCGGACGGGGAGCCCATCCATAGTTTTCTTGCGGCCCGCGGGTTCCGGCTTGTTGAACTGTATGACGGCCCCCTTGCCGACGTGGGCTCCCTGTTCTTTCTTTCCGGGCTGGCAGGGCATTGAGACCCCTGCTGCATTTTCACATCGGGTGTGACCCATTTTTCTTAATTTCGCACCCCAATAACAAATCTCAACATTATGCTTCGGACACACACCTGCGGAGAGCTTAACATGCAGCATATCAATCAAGAAGTGACCCTTTCGGGATGGGTACAGAAGTCGAGGGACCTGGGCGGGATGACCTTTGTGGACATCCGCGACCGCTACGGCATCACCCAGCTGGTCTTCAACATGGACACGGAACCCGACCTTTGCAGGAAGGCCCGCAAGCTGGGCCGGGAGTTCGTGATCTCGGCCCGGGGCAAGGTGGCCGAACGAAGCAATAAGAACATGAAGATACCGACCGGGGAGATCGAGATCCTCGTTGACCAGCTCGACATCCTCAATCCCTCGGCATTGCCCCCTTTCACCATCGAAGATGAGACCGACGGCGGCGAGGAGCTCCGGATGAAGTACCGTTATCTCGACCTCAGAAGGAACCCCGTGAAGAAGAACATGGCCCTCCGTCACCGAATGTCCATCGAGACCCGCAATTACCTTGATTCACAGGGATTCCTTGAGATCGAGACCCCCTTTCTCATCAAATCCACCCCGGAAGGTGCCCGCGACTTCGTGGTTCCTTCGCGGATGAACGAAGGTCAGTTCTACGCCCTGCCGCAATCGCCCCAGACCTTCAAGCAGCTGCTGATGGTGGCCGGTTACGACCGGTATTTCCAGATCGTCCGCTGCTTCCGCGACGAGGACCTGAGGGCCGACCGGCAGCCTGAATTCACTCAGATCGACTGCGAAATGGCGTTCGTCACCCAGGAGGATGTGCTGAGCACCTTCGAAGGGATGGCACGCCACCTGTTCAAAAGGGTCAAGGACATTGATGTGAGCAGCTTCCCCCGCATCACTTACGACTATGCCATGAAATATTACGGGACCGACAAACCCGATCTCCGCTTCGACATGAAATTCATGGAAATCAACTCCCTGGCCCAGGGCAAGGGGTTCAGGGTATTTGACGAGGCAGAACTGGTGGTCGGGTTCAATGCACCCGGTTGCAGTGAATACTCGAGGAAGCAGCTCGACCAGCTCACCGACTTCGTCAAGAGGCCGCAGATCGGTGCCAAGGGGCTGGTCTATGTGAAATACAACCCCGATGGCACCTTCAAATCGTCGGTGGATAAGTTCTTCAGTCAGGATGACCTCAAAGCGTGGGCCGACAAGTTCGGTGCACGTCCCGGCGACCTGCTCCTGGTGCTCTCCGGCGACAGGAACCACACGCGGAAGGCCCTCAGCGAGCTCCGGCTGGAGATGGGCAGCCAGCTGGGACTCCGCGACCCCAATACCTTCAGGCCCCTGTGGGTGGTGGACTTCCCCCTGCTGGAATGGGATGAGGACACCCGTCGTTTTTATGCCATGCACCATCCGTTCACCTCTCCGAAGCAGGAAGACCTCGGCCTCATGGAGACCGATCCCGGAGCCGTGAGGGCCAACGCCTACGACATGGTGATCAACGGGGTGGAGATCGGGGGCGGATCCATCCGGATCCATGATAAGAACCTGCAGAAGAAAATGTTCAAGCTGCTGGGATTCACCGACGAAGAGGCCCAGGCGCAATTCGGATTCCTTATGAACGCCTTCGAGTACGGCGCCCCGCCTCACGGCGGCATCGCCCTTGGGTTCGACCGGCTCGTGGCACTGTTCGGGGGGTCGGACTCCATCCGCGACTACATCGCCTTCCCGAAGAACAACGCCGGCAGGGATGTCATGATCGACTCCCCTTCAGCGATCTCCGCCGAACAGCTTGATGAACTGAAACTGAAACTGATCCAATAGGGGAACTCTCTTTTATTCGGAGGTTCTATTCCAGCCCGCCCAGCAGCACCTCCACAGCGGTCTCCAATTGCTGGTCCCTTCCTGTGACGACCACATCATAGTCCTGCCGCACCTCGTAGTCCGGCTCCAGTTGTTTGTTTTCGAGGTAATTGCCATCCGGGTCCTTGGTGCCGACCTGCGGAATGCCGAAATAAAGCGATTCATCCTGAAGGGTCTCCCACCACACCGCCGTCATCGTGCCGGGTACCGGCATCCCTACGCATTCGCCGATATCAAGCGCCTTGTAAGCATATGGAAATCCGTGGGCATCGGAATAATTACTTTCACTCATCAGCACCACTGAGGGTTTTATCCACTTGTTCATGGGCTCATGGCCGAAATGGACCCCGCGGGGGTAGAAGTCAACATATTTGCTGCCGTTGAGGATGGTCGCCAGGTCGTCATGCAACCAGCCGCCCCCGTTGAATCGGGTATCCACGATCAGCGCCTCCCTGTCCCAATTCCTGCCCAGGACCTCCGAATAGAACTCGCGGAAGCTGCTGCTGTTCATGCCCCGCACGTGGACATATCCGACCCTGCCCCCGGAAAGGGAATCGGTCATATCCCGCATCCGTTCTACCCATCGCTGGTAGAGCAACTGGTTCTCATCCCCGGAGGAGATGGGCTCCACGGTCTCTTCCCAGCGTTCGCCGGTGGAGGGATCATACAGCGACAGCAAAGTCTTCTTACCGGCCTTGTGGTTGAGAAGGTCCCAGTAATTTCCGGTGGAATCGATCCCAGAACCGTCGACCTTCTCGATGACAACTCCGGCCTTCACCCTGCTGCCGGCCCTGAGCAGGGGGCTCTTGTCAATGATCTCCAGGATCCTTATCCCTGCACCGGTGTATTGGGGATCATAAAAGGCAGCCAGGCTGGCCGTTTCATCCCCGTTCTTCCCCCGGGGCCTGTAACCCGACCCGGTGTGCGACGCATTCAACTCTCCCAGCATCTCGCTGAGCAACTCCGCGAAATCATAATTGTTGTTGACGGATGGGAGGAACCGGGCATATTCCTGCTTGTAAAAATCCCAATCGACGCCATGCAGGTCAGGGGTGTAGAATTTCTTCTTCACCTGCCGCCAGACATGCTCGAACATGTAATCGCGCTCCCGCGCCCTGTCAAGCTTGAATTCGGCCTTGAAGGCGACCTCTTTCTTTTCCGGCTTATCATCGAGCCTGACCCGGACGATCCGCTTGTCCGAGAAAAGATAAAGGTTCTTCCCGTCCTTGTCGAGCTGCAGGTCGTCGGCGCTCCCTTTGAGCTTGAGCAGCAGCTTGGTCTCCTTCTCCCTGAGTTTGTTGACCCAGAGGTCGTAACCGTCCTCGAAGCGGCTCAGGTAGTAGAGGTTCTCTCCGTCCGGGGTCAGGATGGCATCGCCCAGGTCCGACGAATTGATGGTCAGCCTGACCTTCCTGTCCTCCAGGTCCAGCAGGTCGATGTCGATCTCCTCCACCGGCTCTTTCTTGTCATCATCCTCTATGATCCCCTCTTCCAGTTCTTTTTTCTTTTTCTCAAGCTTCTCCTCTTTCACCTCCCTTTCCTTGACCAGGGCGTACTCTTCTTTGGACAGGTTGAAGCGGTCGAAGGCCTCCTGGTTGAGGAAATAGGCATACACATCATCCTGCGCTCCCCAGCTTCCGTGGCTGCGCATCCCTTCGCGGTCGGAGAACCAGATGATCGCGTTCCCTTCCATCATCCACCGGGGACGGGAGTCATAGTAACCGCTTTTCGTCAGGTTGATGGGCTCTTCACCTCCCCCAGCGCTCACCAGTGCCACATCGTCAATGAACATGGTATGGGGCGAGAAGCCGGCGATGAACCATTTTCCGTCGGGCGACCACTCGTACCATTGGTCCCCGTCGCTGTATGAATAGTTGTATTTCCCGTCCAGGATGGTACGGGTCTCCCTGTTGTCCAGGTTGATGACCCTGAGAGTTTCCCGCTCTTCCAGGTAAGCCACTTCCTTGCCGTCGGGAGAATAGGCCGGTTGAAAGGCCTCTTCCGGGGTGGCAAGGATGGTATCTTCCACCAGCAATGTGCTCAGGGAGAAATATTTCTCATCCTCACGGAGGATCCGGGTCTGGTAAAGGTTCCAGCTGCCGCCCCGCTCAGAGGCATATAGGACCGCCCTGCCGTCGGGGCTGAAACTGACCGATCTTTCCTGCTCGGGGGTATCGGTGATCCGCTTGGTCGTGCCAAACTCCGTTGAGGTGACGAACACCTCGCCCCGTACCACGAAAACAACCTCCTTGCCTGAGGGGGAGAGCCTCATCTCGGTGGCATCGGAGGTCAGGGTCATAAATTCGCGCTGGTTCTCCTTGTCCTCCGTTTGGATGCGCACAGGCACCCGTGCAATGTCCTCCCCTGGCCGGATGATATAGATGCCTCCATGATAGCCGTAGCACAGGGTGCCATCATCCGAAATGCTCAGGAACCTTACGGGATGGTGCTCATGGCTCGTCACCTGGCTGACGTTGGCGGGATCGTCAAGCGGGAACTTGCAGATGTTAAAGGAACCGAACTGCTCGCTCAGGTAATAGACCTTTCGCTCATCCTCGTCGAACAAGGGGTTCCGGTCCTCCCCCCCGAAGGTGGTCAGACGGGTGTGCTTGCCGGTCGGGGCATCGTACATCCAAAGGTCACGGGCCACCGCAGAGGTATGGTGCTTGCGCCAGACATTCTCATAGCCCTTTCTGTCCTGGTAGATGATGCGGCTCATGGCACTGTCGTACTGTGCCATCTCGGCGGGCGTCGACAGGACCTGGGTGACCCTGCCTCCCGAAACGGGCACGCGGTAAAGCTCTGATAGCACACCCGATGGGAATTGCACATTATCCTTCGCATCGGCGATGGTGGCCGAAAAAAGGACGGCCGACCCGTCGGGCAGGAAGGAGTTGGGGTACTCATTGGAAGAATGGCTGGTCAGCCGCTCCACCTCCCCTCCCGTGGCCGGCACCTTGAAAATGTCAAAATTGCCATACCGGTCGGATGCAAAGGCGATCACGGTGCCGTCGGGCGACCATACCGGCATGAAGTCATAGGCGGTGTGCACGGTAAGATGCCTGGCCTCGCCGCCGGCAGCCGGCACTGTGAACAGGTCACCCTGGTATGAAAAAACAATGGTGCGGCCATCCGGTGAGATGGAAGGATAGCGCATCCACATCGGATCATCCTGGGCCGCAAGGTAGAGGTTCAGAAAAACAAGACAGAGGGCTGAAAAGGATCTCATGGCAGGAAAATAAAAAATTGACTGCTTATCGTTTATTAACTTTGCACCGAAAATACAAAAAATAAGATGACGGCACGCGACGTGGAAATAATGGCACCCGTGGGTTCATACGAGTCACTCATGGCGGCCGTGCAAGGCAATGCGGACTCCGTATATTTCGGGATCGGCCACCTGAACATGCGTTCGAGATCGAGCAAGAACTTCACCCTCGACGACCTGGAGAAGATCGCCGGGATTGCGCGGGAAAACAAGCTGAGGACATACGTCACCCTGAACACGGTGGTGTATGACGAGGAACTTGACGAGGCCCGGAAGGTGATCGATGCCGTGAAGAGGCACGGCATTTCGGCCATCATCGCATCGGACCAGGCCGTGATCCAGTACGCCAGGAAAACCGGCGTGGAGGTCCACATGTCCACACAGACCAACATCACCAACCTGGAGGCTGTGCGCTACTGGTCGCAATACGCCGACGTGATGGTCACGGGGCGGGAACTGAACCTTGACCAGGTGGCTTACATCACCCGCGAGATCGAAAATCAAAAGATCACAGGCCCCTCGGGAAGGCTGGTCCAGATCGAGGTGTTCGCCCACGGCGCACTTTGCATGGCCGTTTCGGGAAAGTGTTACCTGAGCCTCGACAACCTGAATTCCAGTGCCAACCGCGGGGCCTGCCTGCAGCAATGCCGGCGACCCTATCGTGTGACCGACGACGACGGCATCGAACTGGTGGTCGACAACGAGTACATCATGTCGCCCAAGGACCTCAAGACGCTTGATTTCATCGACAGGGTCCTGGACGCCGGCGTGCGGGTGCTGAAGATCGAAGGAAGGGGAAGGTCGGCCGACTATGTCAAAACAGTGAGCAGGGTGTACCGCGAAGCCGTGGATGCCTGGTTCGAAGGTGGCTTCACGAAGGCCAACAGGGAGCGGTGGAACCGTGAACTGGCATCGGTCTACAACCGGGGGTTCTGGGACGGGTACTACCTGGGCAGGAAACTCGGGGAATGGGCTGAGCAGTATGGCTCCCTCGCCACAAAAAGGAAAGTGTATGTGGGGAAGGTGACGAATTACTTCAGCAGGTTGAACGTGGCGGAGATCAAGATGGAGACCCGGGACCTGCAGGTTGGCGATTCCATCATGATCATCGGCGCCACCACCGGGGTATACGAGGACCGGGTCCCCGAGATCCGGGTCGACATGAAGAACGTCGAGGCCGCAGTGAAGGGCGACGACTGCTCCATCCCCGTCAGGGAACTTGTGAGGAGGGGCGACAAGGTGTACAAGGTGGTGGATGCCGGCCTCCCCGGAGATCCGGGGTCCAATTGAAAATCCGGTTATGAGGCACGCATTCAACCTGCATACCCACACCCGGTTCTGCGACGGCAAGGCCGAACCGGAAGCCTACACGGAAGAGGCCGTCAGGCTGGGCTTCCATACCCTTGGCTTTTCGGGCCACGCCCCTGTTCCCTTCGAAAACAAATTTGCCATCAGGGACGACGAAGCCCTTGCCTCCTATTGCGGGGAGGTGACTGCGCTCAAGGAGCGATACCGCGACCGCATCCGCATCCTCCTGTCGCTGGAGTGTGACTTCATCCCGGGGATTACCCGCGATTTTGAGGCCTTCCGCACCGCCTGCCACCTCGATTACGTGATCGGGGGGGTCCACCTGGTGGCCCACCCCGGCCATGCCGGCAGGGGCCTCTGGTTCATCGACGGGCCCTACCAGGAAAAGTACGACCAGGGGCTCCGCGAGGTGTTCGACGGCAACCCCCGCAAAGGGGTGGAAACCTATTACCTCCAGCTGATGGAAATGGTCGCCACCCAGCAGCCCGATATCATCGCACACCTCGACAAGATCAAGATGCACAATCGCGGGCGCCACTTCTCGGAAGAGGAGCGATGGTACCGGGACCTGGTCTGGAAGGTGCTGAAGCACCTCGCGGCGGATAAGAAAGCGATCGTGGAAGTGAATACCCGCGGGCTCTACAAAAAGCGTTCGGACACCCTCTTCCCGGGCCCCTGGATACTGGAGCAGGTACATCACCTGGGCATCCCGGTGACGCTCAATTCCGATGCCCACGAACCCCATGAGCTGAACGGCTTCTATGACGAAGCGCTGGCCTTGATGGCCGACATCGGGTTCAGGGAAGTGGTGTATTTCGACGGGAAGGCGCGGAAACGGCAGCCGATCGCCTGACTACCCTCGATATTTCATGAGGACATGCGCGATGTCAGCTTCGGAGAAATGCGGTCCGTATTCCCGGAAACCGGCGCGCCGGTAATAATTTGCCGCCGCCACCTGCGAATGGAGGTAGATCTCCCCGCCCATGGGGATCACATCGTGCAGGACCTCCTGCAGCAGGAAAGAACCGTACCCCTTGTTCCGGAATTCTCGGAGCATGGCGAAGCGCTCCAGCTTGATCCCTTTTTCCGTGGCCCGCCAGCGTGCCGTGGCCACGGGCGTATCATCACTGTAAAGCAGGTAGTAGTGCCCCTCCTCCTCGTATTCGTACTCGATCTCGGGGTCTACACGCTGCTCCTCGATGAACACCACACGCCTGATCCCGTTCGAGATGCGCATGAGGTCCGTTTCATCGAAGGTGAATCGTCTTACCGTCAGCATACCGATCCTGTTTTTTTGCAAAGATAACATTCGTACGCGGAAAACCATTTTCACAAACATTAACAAAGCGGTTGCACGACGGCCTTCGAAAATTACTAATTTAGCGTGGCGATCGGAACATGGCAAATCAGCACGAGAAATATACCAGGCGCCGGCTTAAAGGTTCTTACGTGACCACGGTGGTGAGCATCACGCTGGTGCTTTTCATGCTTGGCCTCCTGGGGCTCATCATCCTCCAGACAAAAAAGCTTTCGGACTATGTGAAGGAGAACATCAGCTTTTCCATCATCATGAAAGAGAATGTGAAGGAGGCCGGCATCATCCAACTCCAGAAAATACTTGACGCCACCGCCTATGTCAAATCGACGGAGTACATCACCCGGGAAGAGGCCGCCCAGGAGTTCAAGGAGGAGTTGGGGGAGGATTTCACGAGCTTCCTCGGGTACAATCCGCTGCTGCCCACCATCGAGGTGAGGTTCAAGGCCGATTATGCCAACAACGACAGCCTCGCCATCATCAAGGACAAGATCCTTGCCAACAGCAATGTGAAGGAGGTGTGGTACCAGGAATCGCTGGTGGACGTCGTCAACAGCAACCTGCGCAAGATCGGGCTGATCATCCTGGGCTTCAGCGGACTGCTCCTGCTGATCTCCATCGCCCTCATCAACAATACGATCCGTCTGTCGGTTTATTCCAAGCGGTTCCTGATCCGGAGCATGCTCCTGGTGGGGGCCACCCGGTCGTTCATCAGCAGGCCCTTCATCTGGAAAGGCATCGTCCAGGGCATCGTGGGGGCGCTGCTTGCCATATCCATGCTTGCCGGGCTGATCTATTTTTCGCTGAATGAGATCCCCGAGCTGGTCGACATCCAGCAGATCGACCTGTACCTGACCCTTTTCGGGATCGTCATCCTCCTGGGGATCGTCCTCACCTGGCTTTCAAATTATTTCGCGGTCAGGAAATACATCAAGATCAAGACCGATTCGCTCTATTATTGATTAAAGTCTTACTTTTGCAGAAATTTCAATACACATGGTAAAAAAAGGGAAACAGAAAGAGACCAAAAAGCCAGCTGCACCCGCTGAAGTCCAGTCTTCCGGAGGGGCAACCGGGTTTGCATTCGGTCGTCAAAACTACCGGCTCCTTTTCATCGGGCTCGCCCTGATCTTCGCGGGCTTCCTCCTGATGATCGGCGGCGGCTCCGATGATCCCGACGTTTTCAGCGACAAGATATTCAATTTCCGAAGGCTTACCCTTGCCCCCATCCTGGTCCTGGCCGGGTATGTGGTGGAGATCTTTGCCATAATGAAAAAGCCGGAGAACTGAACGGCTTAATACAAGGGCCGGGGAACGGACCGGTGAAACCAATATCCTGCTTTCCCGTACCCCGGCTCCATTGCTCACTTAATCTCACATTGATTTCATGACATGGATTGAAGCATTGATCCTCGGCATTGTCCAGGGCCTCACCGAATTTCTTCCGGTGAGCAGCAGCGGCCACCTGGAGATCGGAAAAGTGATGCTCGGCGTGGACGCAGAGCGGAGCCTCATATTCACCGTCGTTGTCCACGGCGCGACGGTCCTGAGCACCATCGTCGTATTCTGGAAGGACCTCTTCACGCTGGCCAGGGGGCTGTTGCAATTCAAACTTAACGAAGAGACCATTTACATCCTGAAAATTGCCGTTTCCATGATCCCGGTGCTGATCCTGGGGTTCACCTTTGCAGAGGAGGTGGAGATGCTGTTCACCGGCAACATGCTGATCGTGGGTTCCATGCTGATCGTCACCGCCCTGCTGCTCACTTTTTCCAACTATGCCAAACAGCGCGACAAGGATATCTCCTATGGCGATTCCTTCATTATCGGCATTGCACAGGCGTTTGCGGTGATCCCCGGCATCAGCCGGTCGGGGGCCACCATATCCACCGGGCTGCTGCTCAAAAACAGGAAGGACGGGATCGCCCGCTTCTCATTCCTCATGGTGCTGGTCCCCATCATCGGGGCCAACTTGAAAGACCTGATGGACGGCAAGCTTTCCGGGGAATCGGGTGTTTCGGTCACCGCACTGGCGGTGGGTTTCCTTGCCGCCTTCATCTCCGGGCTGCTGGCATGCAAGTGGATGATCGACATCGTCAAAAAAGGGAAACTGATCTATTTTGCCATATACTGCCTGGTGATCGGCTCACTGGCCCTGGTCTATTATTTCTTCCTCCGAGGATGACCGCCGGCAGGAAATATGACTTTGCGGAAGGGGAACTGCTGCTCATCGACAAACCTCCGCAGTGGACCTCTTTCGATGTGGTCAACAAGATCAGGCGCGCCATCTCCCGGACCACCGGGATCAGGAAAATGAAAGTAGGGCATGCCGGGACCCTCGACCCGCTGGCCACCGGGCTCCTGATCCTCTGTACCGGCAAGATGACCAAGCAGATCAACGACCTGCAACTCCTGGACAAGGAATACACGGGCACGTTCCACGTGGGGGCGACCACCCCCAGCTTCGACCTGGAAACTCCGGTGGATGCAGAATATCCCACCGGCCACATCGACGGCCCGTTGATCGCACAGGCTGTTCAAAGGCTCTCGGGGACGATCATGCAGGTGCCGCCCATCTTCTCGGCGATCAAGGTCGACGGCACGCGCGCCTACCGCCATGCCCGGAGGAACGATGAGGTGAAGCTGAACCCCCGGGAGGTGAATATCCATGCCTTTGACATCACCCGGACCGACCTTCCCGAGGTTGACTTCAGGGTCGCCTGCAGCAAGGGGACCTACATCCGCGCCCTGGCCCGGGACTTCGGCATTGCCCTGGGCTCAGGGGCCTACCTGGCTTCCCTGCGGCGGACCCGCATCGGGAATTTCAGCGTGGACAGGGCCTTGCGCATTGAGGATTTCCTTGAGACCCTGGAAGGCCCAGGGCCCGAAAAATCTTGAAAATCAAAAAAATAGTGCTCTTTTGTTGACTTTTCACCAAATTTGTACTAATTTTGCACCCCTTTTTTAGAGACAGGCGTATATTATATAATTAGTTCGTATGAAATTATCGCAATTCAAGTTTTATTTGCCGGATGAATTAATTAGAAATACTCCCCCCAAGAACAGAGATGAATCAAGGTTAATCGTTCTGAACAGGAAGGATCAGACCATTGAGCATAAAAAATTCACAGACATATTGGATTATTTTGGGGATGGCGATGTATTTGTCATCAACAACACCAGGGTCTTCCCCGCACGATTGTATGGGGAGAAGGAAAAAACGGGCGCCAGGATCGAGGTGTTCCTGCTCAGGGAACTGAACAGGGAAAGTTTGCTCTGGGACGTGCTCGTCGACCCTGCCAGGAAGATCCGCATCGGGAACAAGTTGTACTTCGGGGAGAATGAAGAGCTGGTTGCGGAGGTGATCGACAACACCACCTCGCGCGGCAGGACCCTCCGCTTCCTGTTCGACGGACCCTACGATGAGTTCAAGAAGATCCTCCAGGACCTTGGGGAGACACCCCTTCCCAAGATCCACAACCGCGAGGTGACACCTGAGGACGAGGAGAGGTACCAGACCATCTATGCAAAGCACGAAGGGGCCGTGGCCGCTCCTACGGCCGGCTTTCACTTCAGCAGGGAACTGATGAAGCGGCTGGAGCTTATCGGCGTCCATTTCGCTGAGATCACACTGCATGCGGGACTGGGAAACTTCCGCGACATCGAGGTGGAAGACCTTACCAAGCACAAGATGGATTCGGAGGAGATGTTCATCCTGGAAAAAGAGGCCGAGATCATCAACCGGGCCAAGGAGTCAAGGAATCGGGTCTGCGCCGTGGGAACCACCACGATGAAGGCGCTGGAGACCGCGGTCTCCATCACCGGGAAGGTAAAACCTTACAAGGGGTGGACCAACAAGTTCATTTTCCCACCCTATGAATTCGGTGTGGCCGATGCCATGGTGACCAACCTGCACCTTCCCATGTCGTCGGTGCTGATGATGGTAGCCGCATTCGCAGGCTATGAATTCCTGATGAAGGGCTACAAGGTGGCCGTGGAGGAAAAGTACAACTTCTTCACCTACGGCGATGCCATGCTGATCCTCTGATTTGCGGATCAGGGTCTTTCGTAATTTATCTCATCGACATTGAATAAATACGTCATTATCGTCGCTGCAGGCAGGGGCAAGCGGATGCATTCGGAGACGCCCAAGCAATTTATCAGCGTAGCGGGGAAACCCCTCCTGATGCATACGCTGGAGGCGTTCGCAGGCTACCCCGAGGAGATCGCCATCAGGCTCGTGCTGCCGGGCCCTTTTCTCGACTTCTGGCAATCGCTATGCAAACGGTTCGACTTCACCGTGGCGCATGAGCTTGTCGAAGGCGGCGAAGTCCGATTCCAATCGGTGAAGAACGGCCTGAAAGATATCGAGCCCGGTTGCCTTGTGGCGATCCACGACGGAGTGAGGCCGCTGGTCAGCCAGGATACCATCCACCGGGTTTTCAAGGTGGCCGCCGAGAAAGGAAATGCCATACCGGTGGTCAAGGTCAACGAGTCGATGCGCCAGCTGGCCGGAAACGAAGAGAGCCGTCCTGCGAACCGGCAGGTGTACCGCCTGGTCCAGACCCCGCAATGCTTCCGGTCAGAATTGCTCCTCAGGGCCTACCAGCAGGAGTACAGGGAAGAGTTCACCGATGATGCCACGGTGCTGGAATCCATGGGCGAAAAGATCAACCTGGTGGAAGGCAATTATGAGAACATCAAGATCACCAGGCCCGTGGACCTCAGGATCGCCGCCGCCTTCCTCAAATGACAGGCCCTGCCGCCCGGGGCCGACAAGAGCCAAAAAAAAACCAGCCAGAAAGAGAATTCCTGACTGGTGGCGATATGTTGAGTTTACGGTATGCGGTAAAGGCTCACCCAAAAAATACCAAACTGCGTGCCAAAAAGTAGATTTTCAGAATTTCAATTTCAATATCCTGTATTTCAAGAATTTAAAAGGCCATTGAAGCCAGGACCCGACAGCAAACAGCCTTCAGGCTTTCAATATGATGGATGGGTCTTCGGATCTGACGGACTTAGTGGGCTTCGAGCCAGTTCTTGCCGGTGTTGATCTCCACCTCCAGGGGAACTTTCATGGGAAGGGCAGTGACCATGAGGTCCTGCACGAGCGGCCTGATGGTCTCCACCTCGTCCTTGTGGGCATCGAAGATCAGTTCGTCATGCACCTGCAGGATCATCCTCGATTTGAATGCCCTTTCTGCGAAAGCGTTGTGTATATTGATCATGGCGATCTTGATCATGTCGGCGGATGAGCCCTGGATGGGGGCATTGATGGCATTTCGCTCGGCGAACCCGCGCACCACGGCGTTGGCCGACCGGATGTCGCGGAGGTACCGGCGGCGGCCCAAGATGGTCTCTACATAGCCCTGCGCGCGCGCCTTTTCAACGGATGATCGCATGTATTCCCGGATCCCGGGATACTGCCCGAAATACTGGTCGATGATGTCGCGGGCCTCACCCCGTGGGATGTTGAGCCGCTCAGAAAGTCCAAAGGCGGATATCCCGTAAATGATCCCGAAATTGACGGTCTTGGCGTTGCGTCGCATATCGCCGGTCACCTCTTCGAAGGGGACCCCGTAGACCTTCGAGGCGGTGGAGGTGTGGATGTCGAGGCCATCCCTGAACGCGCCGATCATCCCTTCATCCCCGCTGAGTTCGGCGATGATCCTCAGTTCGATCTGGGAATAGTCGGCGGCCAGGAGGACGAACCTGTCATTCCTGGGCACAAAGGCTTTCCTGATCTCACGCCCCCTGTCCGTCCGGATGGGGATGTTCTGCAGGTTAGGGTTGTTGGAGCTTAGCCGGCCCGTAGCCGCCACCGCCTGGTTATAGGAGGTATGTATCCTCCCCGTGCGGGGGTTGACCATATCGGGCAGGGTGTCGACATAGGTCGACTTCAGCTTCGTAAGGGACCTGTAATCGAGGATATGCTGTACGATGGGGTGCTTGTTGACAAGTTTCACCAGGACATCCTCGCTGGTGGAATATTGTTTTGTCTTGGTCCTTTTGGGATTTTCGGAGATCTTCATCTTTTCGAACAGGACCTCCCCCAACTGCTTGGGTGACCCGATGTTGAACTCCTCCCCTGCCTGTTCCTGGATCTCCTTCTCCAGTTCCACGATCTCCTTTTCCAACTGGCCCGAATACTCCCGCAGGGTCGGGATGTCGATCTTCACCCCCTCGGCCTCCATGGACGCCAGCACAGGCACGAGCGGCACCTCCACATCGGTAAAGAGCTTTTCGGCATTGTTGGCCTTCAGCTCCGGCTCGAGCACACCCTTCAGCTGGAGGGTGATGTCGGCATCCTCGCAGGCATATTCCTTGAGCAGTTCCAGGTCGACCGACCTCACGCTCAACTGGTTCTTTCCCTTCTTCCCGATCAGTGCCTCGATGGGCACCGGGGTGTAATTCAAATAGGTCTCGGCGAGCACATCCATGTTGTGCCTCATGTCGGGCTGCAGCAGGTAGTGCGCCAGCATGGTATCGAAGAGAGGGCCTCGCACCTCCACATGGTACCATTTGAGGATGGAAATGTCGTACTTCAGGTTCTGTCCTATCTTCCGGATGGACTCGTCGCTGAAGACCCCGGAAAATTCCCGGACCACCTCCAGGCATTCGTTATAGTTCTCCGGTACGGGCACGAACCAGGCCTCCCCGGGTTCGACGGCAAAGGCGATCCCCACAAGCTCGGCCTGCTGGGCATCGAGGCCGGTGGTCTCGGTATCAAAGCAGAAAGAGTCGGCCCTGCCCAGCCTTTGAATGAGCGCCTCCCGCTTTTCACGGGTGTCGGCCAGGTGATAGGCATGTTGGGTGTTGGTGATGTTCTTTCCCCCGGCAGACAAGGCCGGATCATTGGCAAAAAGGTCCCCCTGCTCACTGCTTTCCCGGGGGCTTTCGGGCGTGAGACCGGCAAAGAGACGCTGGGCGAAGGTCCTGAATTCGAGCTCGTCGAAAAGGGCCTTCAAACCTTCCACATCGGGTTGCCCCATTTTCAGCTTCTCCTCCTCGAACTCCAGCGGAACGTCAAGGATGATGGTGGCCAGTTCCTTCGACTGCAGGCCCTGTTCCTTGAAGTTCTCCACGTTCTCCCTGAGCTTCCCCTTGAGTTTGTCGGTGTTCTCGAAGAGGTTCTCCATGCTGCCGAATTCCGCGATCAGCTCCTTGGCCCGCTTTTCCCCGACGCCCGGGATCCCGGGGATGTTATCGGAAGCATCGCCCCAGAGGCCAAGGATGTCAATGACCTGTTTGGGATCCTTCACCTCGAATTTCTCACACACCTCCTTCACGCCGAGGATCTCGGCCTTGTTGCCCATCCTGGCGGGCTTGTAAATGAAAATATTGTCCGACACCAGCTGCCCGAAATCCTTGTCGGGGGTCATCATGTAGGTGGTATAACCTTCCGCTTCCGCCTTCTTGGCCAGGGTGCCGATCACATCGTCGGCCTCGTAACCGTCGACATACAGGATCGGGATGTTGAATCCATCCAGGAGCTTTTTCACATAGGGGATGGAAGCCGCCAGGTCCTCCGGCATCTTCTCCCTGTTGGCCTTGTACTCCACATACCCCTCATGCCTTACCGTGGGCGCCATGGTGTCGAAGGCCACCCCGATGTGGGAAGGGTTCTCGTTCTTGAGCACATCGTAAAGGGTGTTGGCGAATCCCAGCACCGCCGATGTGTTCATCCCCTTGGAGTTGATCCGCGGATTCCTGCTGAACGCAAAATATGCCCTGTAGATAAGTGCCATCGCATCCAGGAGAAACAGTTTTTTTTCGGCCATAATCGCGTGTGTAATGAATGTCGGGTGGGAGCAAAGATAGGGAAAAGAATTGTGAAAAAGTTGACCGGGAAATCAAGGTTCTTGCCTAACTTAGCAGATCGCGGACCGGGGATGGGGCAGCGATGGCATGAGCCCATCTCAGCCAACGGGACCCCGGAAAGCAAGGAAACAGGAAATCAAAATCGACCAGGTATGGCAAAAAAGAAATCCCAGAAGAAGATCTTTGTACTCGACACCTCCGTCATCCTTTACAATCACAATGCGATCAACAGCTTCGACGACAACGACGTGGTGATCCCCATCACGGTGCTCGAGGAGCTGGATAATTTCAAGAAAGGGAACGAGACCAAGAACTTCGAAGCCCGCGAATTCATCAGGATCATGGATAAACTGTCGGCCAAGGGGACCCTGCAGGACTGGATCCAGCTAGAATTCCCAAAGGCCGGCATGTTCAGGGTACAGATGAACGAGAACCCGGAGAGCGGGCTCAACGCCATCAGGATATTCGGCGACGACAAGGCCGACCACCGCATCCTGAATGCCGCCATCCGCCTCAGCGAGGAAAAGCCGAACCACAGGATCATCCTGGTGACCAAAGACGTCAACCTGAGGATCAAGGCCAAATCGCTTGATATCCCGGCCGAGGACTTCGAGACCGGCAAGATCAAGGACCTCGACTCCCTTTATTCCGGCATTTCCATGCTGGAGAACGTGGATGTCGGGGCCATCGACAAGATCTACAAGGACGGCTTGTGCGACGCCATCGACATCGGGATCGAAAAGCCCATCCCGAACCACTATTTCATCATCCGCAATGAGAAGTCGTCGGTATTGACGGTATACAACCCTGTGCTCCAGAAGATCGAACGGGTTGAGAAACGGCCGGCATACAAGATCATGCCGCGCAATGCCGAACAGGTCTTCGCCCTGCATGCCATCACCAACAAGAACGTGAAGCTGGTCACCCTCCAGGGGGTTGCCGGCACCGGCAAGACCCTGCTCGCCCTGGCCGGGGCCCTGGACCAGAAGCGGAACTTCAAACAGATCTTCCTGGCCAGGCCCATTGTCCCCCTCAGCAACAAAGACATCGGGTACCTTCCAGGCGACATCAAGTCCAAGCTCAACCCTTACATGGAACCCCTCTGGGACAACCTGAAGTTCATCCAGAACCAATACAGCGAAAAGGACAAGGAATTCAAACGGATCACCGAGGCCCTCGAAAGCGAGAAACTGCTCATCCAGCCACTGGCCTACATCCGGGGCCGCAGCATCAGCAACATCTGTTTCATCGTGGATGAGGCACAAAACCTGACGCCCCACGAAGTGAAGACCATCATCACACGGGCCGGCGAGGGGACCAAGATCATATTCACGGGCGACATCTACCAGATCGACACGCCCTACCTCGACTCCCAGAGCAACGGGCTCTCCTACCTGATCGACAAGATCAAGCATCACGAGATCTATGCCCACATCCGGCTCGAAAAGGGGGAGCGCTCGGAACTGGCCAACCTGGCCAACGAGCTGCTCTGATGATCATAAGGGCTGGCGGCGGCCCTGAAACCCGCTACGGACAAGGAAGGGCTAAATATTCCTTTCCGCATTGTCCGATTCCGAACATTTCACTATATTTGCCTTGCGGAACAACGGATTATCAACTTACTTTTTGTCAGAATATGAGTAAAATAGAGGCAAAGATCTTGATTGTAGACGATGACCAGGACGTGTTGCTGGCGGCCAAGCTTTTCCTGAAGCAGCACTTCTCCATTGTGCATGCCGAAAAGGAGCCCGACCAGATCCCCAACCTGCTTGCGGTGGAGAACTACGACGTGATCCTCCTGGACATGAACTTTTCGAAGGATGCCACCAGCGGGAAAGAAGGGTTCCACTGGCTCAATGTGATCCTGGAGATCGACCCGGCGGCAGTCGTCATCTTCATTACCGGCTATGGCGACATTGAACTGGCCGTGCAGGGCATCAAGCAGGGCGCCACCAACTTCCTGCTCAAACCGTGGGAGAACAAGAAGCTGCTCGCCACGATCACGGCCAACCTCAAGGTCAGGGAGTCGAAGAAAGAGCTGGAGGACCTCAGGAGCAAGCAGAAGGTCCTCATCGCCGACCAGGATTCGTCTTACAGCGACATAATCGGCTCGTCCCCTGCCATGACTCAAGTTCTTACCACGGTGGAAAAAGTCGCCAAAACGGATGCCAACATTCTGATCCTGGGGGAGAACGGGACCGGGAAGGAGCTCATCGCCCGGGCCGTCCACAAAGCCTCACCCAGGAACAAGGAAGTTTTCATCAGCGTAGACCTGGGCGCCATCAGCGAATCGCTTTTCGAAAGCGAGCTGTTCGGGTTCAAGAAAGGCGCCTTTACCGATGCCAAGGAGGACAGGGCCGGGAGATTTGAGGCGGCCAACAAAGGGACCATCTTCCTCGACGAGATCGGCAACCTTTCACTGGGCCTCCAGTCGAAACTGCTCAGCGTACTGCAGAACCGAAAGGTCGTGCGGCTGGGTACCAACAAAGAGATCCCCATCGACGTGCGGCTGGTGTGCGCTACGAATATGCCGCTCTACCAGATGGTGAATGAGAATAAATTCAGGCAGGACCTCCTGTACCGGATCAATACCGTCGAAATAAAAGTGCCGTCGCTGAAGGAGCGCATGGAGGACCTGCCCGACCTCATCGAGCATTTCCTGAAGATCTACAGCAAGAAATACAACATGCCGTCGAAGCGGGTCAGCCCCTCCACCATGAAGCGGCTCGAGAAGCATACCTGGCCCGGCAACATCAGGGAATTGCAGCATGCGGTCGAACGGGCAGTGATCATGAGCGACTCCAATGTGCTGGAGCCCAATGATTTCTTCCTGTCCCAGATGGATGACAACAAGACCTCGGATGTGACCAGCGCTACCATGAACCTGGAAGAAACAGAAAAAATGCTCATCCGGAAAGTGATCGACAAGCATGGCGGCAACATCAGCAAAGCGGCAAAAGAGCTCGGGCTGACGCGGGCCTCGCTGTACAGGAGACTGGAGAAATATGGTATTTAAACGGTTCTATTTCATTATCCTGACCAGGATATTGATGCTGACCGCCAGCATCTTCCTGTTCGTATACCTGGTCACCATGGCCCGACATGAGGTCAGCAGCATCATTCTTGGGTTCCTGATCATCTTCCAGGTGTACCTGCTGATCATTTTCGTAAACCGCACCAACAATAAACTGATCCAGTTCTTCAACAGCATCAGGTATTCTGATTTCTCGTCCTCCTTTTCTGACGAATCCATGGGAAAGAGCTTCGAGAACCTGAGCAAGTCGTTCAACGACGTCATCGATGAGTTCAAGAAGCACCGTGCGGAGAAGGAGGAGAATTACAATTACCTTCAAACGGTGGTTCAGCACGTGAACATCGGCATCATCTGCTTTGACGGGAGCGGCGGGGTGGACCTATACAACAATGCCGCCAAGCGGATCCTCAAGAAAAATGTCATCCGCAACATCAACGACCTGGAAACCGTGAAGCAGGAGCTTCCGGAAACCCTTCTCAAGATGAAGGCCGGCGACAAGGTCCTGATCAAGATCTTCACGGAGGACGAGCTGAAGCAATTGTCGTTTTATGCCACCGAATTCCGCATGCGCGGGAATGAGTTCACCCTGGTGGCCTTCTATGATATCCACGCCGAACTGGAACAAAAGGAGATCGAATCATGGCAGAAGCTGATCCGCGTGCTCACCCACGAGATCATGAACTCCATCACCCCCATTTCTTCGCTGGCCTCCACCGTCACTGACATCCTGATCGACAGCTCCGATGACCGGCGAAAGTTGCACAAACTGGATGATGACGACCTGGAGAACATTGAGAACGCCCTTCAAACGATCAGGAGGAGAAGCGAAGGCCTTCTCAATTTCGTGGACATTTACCGGAACCTTACCCGGATCCCGCAGCCCAATTTCAGGTATTTCCCCATAAAAGACGCCTTTGACCGGGCCGAACAGCTGCTGCGACAGCGCATCGACGACCTCCACATCAAATGCGAGTGCAATGTCTACCCCGAGGACCTGAAACTGACGGCGGACCCGGACCTCATCGACCAGGTGATCATCAACCTGATCCTCAATGCCATTGATGCGGTCAAATCCATCGATAAACCGGAGATCTCGCTGGTCGCCTACAACAATCACAACAACCGGACGATCATTGAAGTGGCGGATAACGGCACCGGCATCAAGCCCGACATCATCGACAAGATCTTCATGCCTTTTTTCACCTCCAAGAAAGAGGGATCGGGCATCGGGCTGAGTCTCAGCCGTCAGATCATGCACCTGCACAAAGGCTCCATTTCCGTCAAGTCAAAGCAGGACGAAGGAACAGTATTTACCCTGAAATTCTAAACAATACAATGAACCGCCTGAGTATCCTCTTTATCACCCTGACAGTTTTGTTTGCAGGTTCCTGCAACCCCCGGCCGGGGCAACCGGCCGATTCTTCCGCCAGGAAAAAGGATTCTCCCCCCCCGGTGGACATCCCGGTCTTCAATGCCGATTCAGCCTATGCCTACATCGCCAGGCAGGTGGACTTCGGCCCGAGGGTGCCCAATACCCCGGAACATGCAGCAGCAGCCGAATTCCTGGCACACAGGCTGGGGGCGTGGGCCGACACCCTGGTGGTACAGCCTTTCAGGGCCAGGGCCTACGACGGGACCATCCTCCACGGACAGAACATCATCGGCTCATTCAATCCCGGCAACAGGTCCCGGATACTCCTCTTCGCCCATTGGGATACCCGTCCGTATGCCGATCACGACCCGGACCCGGAAAATCACCAGACACCCATTGAAGGAGCCAACGACGGCGGAAGCGGCGTAGGCGTCCTGCTTGAAGCGGCCAGGAACATGGCCCTGCAGCGTCCGGGCATCGGGGTGGACATCATTTTCTTTGATGCGGAAGATTACGGGCCTCCGCAGGACCACCAGAAAAGAGGTACGGACAACTGGTGGGCCCTCGGGTCCCAATACTGGGCCCGGAATCCCCACGACCCGGATTATTATGCCAAATACGGCATCCTCCTCGACATGGTGGGGGGCCATAACGCCAGGTTTTACATGGAAGGATATTCCATGATGTATGCACCGGGGATCCTTAAAAAAGTCTGGAACACGGCACACAGGGCAGGCTTCAGGCAGTATTTCATCTTCGAGCAGAAAGGGTATATCGACGACGACCACAAAGCGATCAACGAGGTTATGAAGATACCGGCTATCAACATCATCCACATGGACGACGCCTCCCCCAACGGATCTTTCTTCGAACACTGGCACACGGTGAATGACAACATGGACGCCATCAGCAAGGAATCCCTCCGGGTGGTGGGCCAGACCATCCTCACGGTGATCTACGAAGAAAAATGATCCCCTCCATACGGTTTGTTCTTCCCTATTCCCGTTCCCTTAAAAAAACAAAGCCACCCTTGCGGGTGGCTTAGCAAATCAAGGTAAGGTAATCTA
>CAYLTG010000024.1:0-33585 GCA_964386225.1 uncultured Bacteroidales bacterium | reverse complement strand
CCAGCAGCAATGAGATTGATGTCCTCATGTTTTTAAGTTTTGGATCGGGTTTATGAAGTATTAATTCGGTCGAAATAGGTTAAGGACTAAAGATAGAAAAATAAAAAAAGGAATGCAACTTTCTTTGAATACTGAAATGCTCCTTCTTTGGACCTGGTAATAATCCATTTGTATCGGCTGAATTGCAGAAAGGATGGATGAGCCTATCAAATGACAGGTTCCGGCATCATGGCATTCCGCTTTTCCGGTCAGGCACCTGTGAGACAAGGCAATGGCACGATGCCGACCTCACACCACAATGAAACTGATGGCCCAGGGTGCCGGGAAGCATTGGGGAAATAATACCTTCCGGGGCACCAATTGCCGGGAAAAAATAAAAGAAGCCCCGCAGAGGGCGGAGCTTCCGTGAGGTTGATGATGGGGGTGCTTTCCTTTAATCGGATCAGTAAGGGACCTGGCTCTCATACCCGCCCTGCAGGTTGGGCCACCATAAGTCATTTTTATCTTTGTTGTCGACTTGCCCGTCAAGGTTGAAATCTCCCTGGAAATACCCTTTCAGAGCGGCCGAAGGGATCCATGTTTCAATCCTGTCGGAATCGGTCAGGACACCGTCGGAATCGCCGTCGCCCGCCACCATGACGGCGGCGCCGGGTGCCCACAGCTTGTAACCGTCAGCTCCGCCATATGCATTCAGCACATTGTCCCGGAAATCGTAACTGAAAACATAATCGGAAAATGAGCACATATAGGTGGAAATTACCCCGACATGGTTCCGGTGGTAAAT
Source organism: uncultured Bacteroidales bacterium (assembly GCA_964386225.1). Classification (GTDB taxonomy): domain Bacteria; phylum Bacteroidota; class Bacteroidia; order Bacteroidales; family JAADJA01; genus JAADJA01. Next base: position 32,801 of record CAYLTG010000024.1, on the reverse strand, counting down.
GACAGGATAAAGCCCGGAATTATAGGGAACGAAGTTGAACCCGACCACCGATGTCCCGTCCAGGTCCACGACGGACCCGTCTTCCCTGAGCAAGGCGGCCATGCGCGTGAGCCGGCGGCTTGAGGTGGCTTCGGTCACAACGGATGCGGTCCGGAGCTCCACCAGCACCCAGTCGACGATCCCGGCAGGCAAAGAAGCCAGTGCTTCGGTGCCTTCATAGTTCCAGGGTGCGGTGTTAAATGGCTGGGCCAGGGGGAAATCCGGCAGCCCACTCAATCCGACGTTCATGTCCGTTCCGTTGAACGGCCCTTCGAGCCATACCTTCACGTCGAGCTGGTTGGATCCGTCCACCCAGCTGATCAGGCCACCGGGATCGTTCTCAAAGGCCTCGCCGGCAAACTCGCCCTGGCTCCCGCGCAGGATCACGCTGCCGGCACCGTTCGTCTTCGCCACGTTATACTGTCCGCCCCACGTGTTTTCGGGGAAACTGGCAAACGAAATGACAAGGTCCTGCTCGTTGTTTACCGTCAGCAACGGGTATGCACCCGGCAATCCGCCCGAGAACCCGCAATTGGCAAATGCGTTGCGCCCATTCAGCTGGGGTGGTATCATGCTGCCCGGGTTCAGCGTGATGCCGTCGCCGTTCATCTGCTCAAAGGAGGTGTAAAAGGCGCTCAGCTCCCCGCCGGCATTGACATAAAAACCGTACCCGACAGAAGATTCAACGGAGGTCACGAGACCCGGATCTGCCGGTGTGCCCAAGAGGATCATATGGCCCCCGGCATTGACATTGACCAAAGCGCCGTCACCCAGGATCAGTGTTCCCCCGCTGTAATAAGTTCCCTCATTTTCAAGGGTGAGTGAAGCATAGTCCTTAAGTGTCAGCCCGCCCGCATAAGTGTATAGATGTGAGTTTTGCCCGGTGATCAGGAGATCATCCCTCACCGTAAGCGTGTAGCCGTTCGTATTCCATAACCAGACAGCACCGGCCAGGATGGTGAGATCGTACAATTCCACTGCACCCACCATCTGTGTGATGCTGCCAGGACCTGTATTGATCACAAGGTCATGCAGGGTGGCCCCGGAGGTTACTTTAACCTGGGTTTGAGGTTTGCTTCCGTAGACCTCAAAGGTACCTCCGAAGGGATGAAAGAAGGGATATGCGATGTCAAAGCCATACGCAGACCGGATCACGCCGCCATCAAGTTGAAAATCGGAGATAACGAACATGTCTTCCGGCAGATTTACCTCCACATCATGAAAATCAAGTGTCCCGCCCGTCATGGTCAAAAAGAGGGATAATGACTCCATGCCCCATGGGCTGTCGTAGGGCAGGCCGCCATACACATCGAATGTTCCCCCGTGGATTTCCACTTCCGCCCCCACCAGTCCGACGCTCTGGGCCTCATCCTGGTGGACCTCGATGGTGGAGTTTTCATAAAGCAGCCATTTCCCCCGGAGCCCGTCATGCGCCAGGTCGCCAACATAGAAACTGGCGCCATCCGATACGACGACTCCCCCGATGTGCCAGGTAATTACATCATATACCTGGCACGTGATGATCGCATTCGGCTCGAAATGTATAAGTTGGCCATATTTATCCACCTCCAATGTGTAAAAATTTTCAGATGAGCACGTCTGTTCGGTATGACCGGCAAAAATGACCCGGCCGGTCCCTTCAAGGAATGCCTCTGGCCCCGCCAGATTTTTCCAGTCGCCCGCGATGCTGATCGTATGGTCCTGAGGGTCGAACAACCCGCTTTGTATCACCAGGTCGCCGGCAAGGAACAGTTCGGATCCCAGGGAAACGGATTCAGACAGTATGCCCTCATTGAGCACCTCGCCGGAATGCCCGTCAACCAAAGGTGTGATAATGTCCTTTTCCCCTTTGGCTGTCGTTTTATTGATCAGGAGGCTGTTCAGTTTACATCCGTTGGTGAAGGAAAGGCTGGCATCCCCCGGACCGTACATTTCCAGTGTCCCGCCTTCAGGAGCGAAGCCGGCCCTGTTACCAGAGAAATTGAACGGGGTGCGGATGGTGCCGCCGGTGATGTCCACCGCGAGGGAATAGCTGTTGTCATGGATATTGAGGCCGGAGGTCTTCAGGTCGATCACCCCGCCGGTCATCTCCAGGACGGCATCCCCGCCGTAGGGCCAGTAGGCGACCGATCCAGTGATGATGATAGTGCCGCCGTAATTGTGCAGTTCACCCGCCAGGTCGACGAAGGTGCTCCCGACAACGTTGGAGATGTCGAGCGTCGCACCTTCTTCACAGGTGTATGACCCAAGGATGGCATTGTCGAGCAGGTCGCCGATGGTGAAGGTCTTGCCCGCCTTCACCCTGACAGCCCCGGAGGTCCATTCCAGGGCATTGCAGGTGATATTGCCATTGACGGCAAGATAATCAGTGCCGGTGTTGACCTCCAAGATATTGAAGTTGGTCGTTCCGCTGACAGAAACATATTCACTTGACGGGTTCGGGTTCGGATTGAACACCACACGCCCGCCCCAGGCTGCGAATCCGGTAGCACCGGCACCGTTAGAGAATGAACCGCTGATATAAATATCATTCGACTGGCAATCAAGCGTCCCATACAGGATGTCCAGATGTTTTACCCTAAGATCGGAATAAAGGTAGCAGGGATAATCGGGGTCGAACATGTCAATATGGACAGCGATAGGCACTTCCTCCTCGCTCTCGATCTTCAATGTCGCACCGTCAGCATGTATGGTCAGCAGGAAGTACGACGGGATCTGGGACCCCAGCAAGGCCGAAAAGCTGCTGAAACACCAGAGGTCACCCTGTATGTCCAGGATTCCCCCGCTTTCGACCTTAACGGCTCCGGATGCCCATATCCATCCCCAGGGGGAGAGCAGTTTGCCTCCGTCCTCGATGGCGAGCGCTTCAGTTCCGCTTCCTGAAAACCACGCATCGCCGGTTATTGACAAGGTACCCTCCATGATCCTGACCGAACCGAGTGTCATCTCGTCCGTACCAGTTTTCTCCACTACGGTCCCCACATTGTTCTTATTTATTCTGACCTTGGCATAGGTGTCATCGGCGCCCATGCTCCAAAGGGCATTTGAGGATCCGGCGAACCAAAGGAAGGATCCTTCCGCCGCCAGGAACTGCCCGTCAGGGGAGCTGAAGTCCCTGTAGACATAAAGGTTGCCGTCATTTTGGGTAAGGACGGCCCCTGCCCCGATCAGCAAGTCATTGCAGTAGGCATCGGCCCCGGCAATAACAGGAGCGTTGGGAGTCCCTGCCGGAATGCTCACGTTGGTGGTGGCATCGGGAACGGCACCGCTGTCCCAGTTATCCGCGTCATGCCAGTCGGATGACACAATACCGGTCCAGAGCCCCGGCACGGAGTACGTCCAGTCGACCCGTCCGAACGGGTCATTTTCCCATGCAGGGCCGGCAAATGCGCCAGTCGCGTCCTTGAACGTCACATGGCCGGCATCATTGATCTTCGACACCGTGTAGCTGCTGTTGAGGGCCGGGAAAATGGCATCGTTGACGGTGATCTCCTGCTCGTTGGCAATGACCATCATGGCCGTGACCGCCCCGGAGTTGTTGGTGAAGGTGCAGCGGTAAAAGGGATTGACCGGATCGACAAACGATCCGTTCTCGAGGTTGATGACATTCATGTGCTGGAAGTAGGTGTACTTGGAGGAGATCGTCCCGCCGTTCTTCACGGTGAGGTAATAACCGCCCGTCGTTCCGCTGCGGGTGATGTTGACGTTATCGGTGCCGGCGCCCTCGGTGAGCAGCAGGCCGCCGCCCCAGACGTTCACATCTTTCTGGCTGGCCATTTTCAGCTGGGCCCCGATGGCCAGGTGCAGGGTGCCGCCGGTGTTGATGTTCACGTTGCCGCCCGGGGTGATCGAAGGACCGGTGGCAGCCATTTCAGCCCCGTTGATGGTGATGTTCCCGCCGGCCGAGAGGTCCTGGTCAAACGCGAAAGTGCCTCCGTTGACCGTGATGTCACCACCGACGGCAAGGGGCTGGGCGAGGCTCACCGTGCCGCCGTTAATGGTGAGGTTGCCGCTTATTGGCATGTCAGCATCTATGGACAGGGAATAAACGGCATCCTTGTTCACGTGCACGTCCCACAGGCTGCCCTGGACCAGTTCCAGGCTCGTGTTCTCGAACCCGTAGAGCTCGATGGCCCCGCCGGTCGGGTCGAAATCCGCGGCATCGCAATGAAAGTTACCCGTCGTGCGGATGGTGCCACCGGTGATATTCGCGGTCACCGTGGCGCCGCCCGCGGGTTTTATCCGGATGGGATTATCCTTGAAATCAAGCACCCCGCCGTCCATCGTAAGGGAACAGGAGGTTACGCCCGGCCACAGGCTGCCATTGAAGGTATTCCCGCCATAGACGTTCATCGTGCCCCCCCCGGTGAAGGTGATGTTGCCGTCGAGGTCCACCCATTGCAACTCATCCTGGTACAGGTTGATCACGCACCCGGGATTCAGGTAATAGTTTCCGTAGATGCCGTTGTCGGCCAGGTCCCAGGCCGTGAAGGTGCCGCCGTTCAGCACGTCGACGGCGCCGGCGGTCCAGTCGTACACGGCGCAGCTTACCTGGCTCTCGATCACGCGTAAGGCGCCCGAGGCCTTGTCAACGACCAGGGTGTTAAATGATTCATTCATGCAGTATTGGTGCCCGGCCGATCCATTGAAAGTGACCACCCCGGTTGAAGGATCGAAGCCATCGGTCCCCTCATTATTGTACCAGTCACCGGCAATGCGGATGTTGTAAGTCGCCGTTGGGGTTGGCCCGTTGTCGCATGAGAATGACCCCCAGGAGATGGTCAGGTCGTTGGCGATGTCGAGGTCGGCCGATTTGATGTAACATTTCCCCCCCGGGTTATTGAAGCTGAGGTTGTAGAGGTCGAGGGTGCCGCCGTCCTGGTCGTCGATGTACTGGGTGCCGGTGCCGCCCATCGTCAGGCTGCCGCCCGAAAATGCGATGTCGTAGCTGCTGTTGGCATCCACCACGAAATCCTTGCGGCAGTATATGCTTCCGCCCGTAATCTGGGCCTGGCTACCATTCTCGAAATGGACGTTCCCATAGCTGTCGATGATGCCGCTGGAAAGGGCCAGTTTGCCCCCTATCTCCACCTCGAAGGCCGAGGTCGCAGTGCTGGTAGTGCGGAGGGTTAAGGGCTGGTCAAGGGTCAGGGTCCCTTCCTTCACTTCGAACGTGCCGGAGCAGGTAAGGTCAGAAAGCAATTGCACGGAATAGGCGGATGAGGACTTGTAAACGTTCACATTGGCAAGCGCGTCGTTCAATCCCGGACGAAGGGTCGTATTGCTGCTTCCCGACAGGAAAATGCCGGCGGTTGTATGCATCAGCACCTGCCCATCCTCCGTGTCATAATTCCCGGACATGTAGAGGTAGCAGGAGGAAGCAAGGCTGAGCTGCCCGCCGGAAGTCACGGTCAGGTCATTGCAATAGGTGATGCCGGCACCGATGACCGGCGCATAAGGGGTGCCTCCCGGGATCGTCACATTCGTGGCGGCCGTCGGCACGGTATAGTCGTCCCAGTTACCGGTGGTGAACCAATCCGATGAAACGATCCCTGTCCAGAGCCCGGGGGTGGAGGCCACCCAGTCGATCCGGCCGTACGGGTCACTCTCCCAGGAAGCGCCCGCATAGGCACCCTGGGCGTCGGTAAAGGTGACGTGCCCGGCATTGTTCGGTTTCGAAACATTGTAGGTGGAGTTGAGGGTCGGAAAACTGGCTCCGTACACATCGATGTCCTGGTCGTTGCTCAAAACCAGCATGGCAGGGGACCCTCCCCCCGCGTTCGTGAAGGTGCACCGGTAGAACGAATTGAGCGGGTCAAGCACGGAACCGGGTTCAAGGGCGACCCTGTGCATGTACTGGAAATAGGTGTAACTGGAAGAAATGGTCCCCCCGGGCTTCACGTCGAGGTAGTAAAAACCCGTGGTGCCGTTCCGGGTGATGTTGACATTGTCGGACCCGGCACCTTCGGTGATCAGCGTGGCGCCGCTCCAGACGTCCAGCTCTTTGGTATCGGCCATTTTCAGCTGCGCGCCGATGGCCAGGTGCAGGGTCCCGCCGGAGAAGATGTCGAGCATGCCGCCCAGGGTCAGCGTCTTGCCCGAAGCAAAGAGCTTCCCGCTGGTGACGGTCAGGTCCCCGTTGATGGTGATCCCCGATCCAAGTGTGACAGTGTTATCAGTGTTCTTATTGATGGTGAGATTCCTGACGGAACCGGCAGTTAAAAGGCAATCCGAATCCGTATCACCGTATAATTCGATGGTCCCTCCTGCCGGATTGAAATCGCTGCGGCTGCAGAAAAATGCTCCCGGGGTCCTGATGGTCCCGCCGGAAATGTTTGTGGTGAGGCTATAACCCGAAAGGGTGTTGATGGTTATTGACTGGTCCTTGAAATCAAGTGTCCCGCCGCTCATCGTAATGGAGGCATTGGCGTAGGTGGGCCACTGGCTCACCGTCCCGTTGCCGCCGTACACGTTGATGGTCCCGCCTCCGGTAAAGGTCAGGTTCCCGCCCAGGTCGACGTACTGCGCTGCATCCTGGTAAAGGTTGATGGTGCATCCGGTGTTGATGTAGTAATTGCCGCGGATCCCCTGGTCGGCAAGGTCCAGGGCGGTAAAGGTGCCGCTTCCGAGAACATCGATGGAGCCTGCCGTCCAGTCGTACTGTGCGCAGCTCACCGCGGTGCCGTTCATGCGCAGGGCCCCGCCGGCCGATTTGTTGACCTCCAGGATATTGAAAGTCTCGCTGGAACAATACTGGTGATAGTTGCCCCCGTTGAAGATAACCCGGCCGGCCCCCTCGGTAAAAGCGGATGCCCCGGCTGAATTCGTCCAGTTCCCCTGTACCGACACCGTGTTGTTCAGGGGATCCAGCACCCCGGCAAGGATAGATAGGTTCCCCTTGACCAGGGTGCTGTTGTTCAGCGTTGCGGTGCCGCCGGTGTTGACCGTGAGGTTGTTGAAATAACTTCCGGCACTGACCTGGATGGTCTGGGTGCCGGATGATTTTTCAAGGCTCACGGTGCCGGCGCTGAAATAGAAATCCCCTGAATTCACCAGGTTGCCTTTCAGCACCGTGGTGAGGTTCACCGACCCGTAGAACTCATTCCCGGCATTGATGGTGATTCCGCCGTCGATGTTCAGGGTAGCGGTCGAGGCAGCCTGTATCGAGACGGCATAACCGGCAGCTTTGTTCAGGGCGACCGAGTAGAAATGGCTGGATGCGCTGTTGCTGTAAATGAAGGAATTGCTGCTTCCCGTGAACGTCACGCTTGTCAGCCCCATGCTCACCGCCGACCCAGAGGCAAACTCCCAGTTGCCCGAGATCTCCATGCCAGTCGTGATGCCGCCCGACATGGCAGACCCCGCCGACCAGGATATGCCGGAGGCGATAAGCTTGCATGTTTTCGTCAGGGCCCCCACCATGCTGATGGAGCCGTTCACCGTGACACTCCCGGAGGCAGTCAGGGATGCATTGCCCAGGGTGGAGGCGGTGATCCCCAGGGAAGCCCCGGAGTTGATGACGATGCTGTTGCACACCCCCGTGGTGGCCAAAATGACCGGCTGGTTGGTTGTCGAAGCGATGATGACGTTGTCGCTGGCCGACGGGACGCCGGAAGGTGACCAGTTGCCGGCCGTGTTCCAGGCCGTGCTGACCGCCCCTGTCCATGTTTTCTGTGCACTGGCGCCTAAAGAAATGAGTAACAGGGCCAAAAACGAAAAGCAAGTGATCCTTTGCATGTCAGAGAATAATTTGTCCGGGAATGGGTTTCCAGGACTAAAATATTCCCGGTACACAAAAAGACAAAGCAGGAATTATCTGCATGCGTGAAAAGGGTGACAATGTGCAGGATTTTTTTAGCAGGCGGCAGCCCTTCCCCTGAGGCATCATAGCCGGCTGAGGACCTCCAGCAGCTGCTCCTTTTTATTGCGGGACACACGCAGGTGCTCGCCGTTGCTCAGCACCACCTCGCCCCCCTCGCCCCGGAGGTATTCCCTGACGTGGTTGATGTTCACCAGGTAGGAATGATGGATCCGCAGGAAGACGGGGCCGGGAAGCGACCTTTCGACCTCTTTGAGGGTCCGGCTGACCATGATCCGTTTCTGGTTGGTCAGGAAGATGTTGGTGTAGTTCCCGTCGGACTCGCAGTAGATGATCGAATCGTGCTCCAGGATGGCGATGCGGCCGTCCACGTGCAGGGCGGCCCGGTTCTTCCTGAGCCCTGCGAGTCCGGCCCCCTGGATGATCTCGTCGATGCGGTTCATCCGGATGCTGTCCCCTTGTTTCGTCCTCGCCTTGTCCACCGCCCTGATCAGTTCCTCCGGATCGATGGGTTTCAGCAGGTAGTCGATGGCATTCACCTTGAAGGCTTTGATGGCGTAGGCATCGAAGGCCGTGGTGAAGATGATCTCAAAATCGCGGTAGTGGACATATTGCAGCATCTCAAAGCCACTCATGCCCGGCATGGCGATGTCGAGAAAAACAAGGCCGGGCTTCAGCGCATCGATGAGGGCGATCCCTTTTTCCGGGGAATCGGCCAGCCCGGTGACCAGGACTCCGGGACAATACTTGCGGACCAGGATGTCCGTTGTCTCGAGGCTGTGCTGCTCGTCGTCGATGATCACTGCCTTTAGTTGCATAGGCGAGTCCATTTATAATTTATAATTCATAATTTATTGTCACCCGCGTACCGGCAGGCAGGCCATCGACACCGGCGAGGTCGGTGATCATAAAATCCGACCGCTTCCCGCTGACCTTGCTGTGGAGGGCGAACCGCTCACCCGTGATCCGCAACCCGAAGGATTTTGTTTCGGTCATGCCCTCTTCCTGCATCTCCCGGGCAGCTGCCCCGGCCTTTCTTCCGACCCCGTTGTCCTCCACAGTTATCCTCAGCTGGTGGTCCACGCGCACGATGTCGACCGTCAGCCGGCGGTCCCTTTCTTTGGGCATGAGGCCGTGCCAGATGGCATTCTCGACAAAAGGCTGGAGGGTCATGGGCTGGACCATGATCGACTCCGGGTTGACAGAAGGATCGATCCGGCATGAATAGGAGAAACTTTTGCCGAACCTCATCTGCTCGAATTCAATGTATATCTTCAGGGTCTCCAACTCGTCCTTGAGGCTGATCATACTTTGTCGGGAATTCCGCAGGATGAACCGCAGCAGTTTCGAGAAACGCGTGATGTAGTCGGATGCATGCTCGTACTCCTCCTTCAGGATGTAATACCGGATCGAATTGAGGCTGTTGAAAAGGAAATGCGGGTTCATCTGTGCACGGAGCGCCTTCATTTCCAACTCATTGATCATCCGGTTGTACTCCGACCTGATCGATTCCTGTTTCCTGACCTGGCGCATCCTGACCAGGTAAAGTCCGACCATCCCCGAAACAACCAGGAGTGCGAGCAACATGTAGAACCAGTAGGTCTTCCAGAAAGGGGTCCCGATGAGGATGGGAAGCTCCAGTGACTCGCCGCCGGCGGCCCTCAGCCTGAAGACATAGCTGCCGCCTGCCAGGTTGGCGTAACTGATGTGTTCGTTGTTCGGGGCCTCCTGCCAGTCATTGTCCAGCCCATCCATCATGTAGAAGAGCTTTGAATCGGGGGAGTTAAGGTAATCGATCAGCCCGAATTCAATGGCAAAGAAATTCTGGTCGTGCTTGAGGTCGACCCTGCCGATCGAGTCGGCCAGGCGCCTGTAATTGACGGGCACGTCAAACACCGAGAAAGACCGGATATAGGGTACGGGTGGGATTTTGAAGGGCACCACCCCCCTGGGGTCGAAAAGGTAATAGCCGTAGTCGGATCCAGCGATCATGGTGCCGTCCGGAAGGGCGGACATTCCCAGTATGGCCGACAGTCCATGCTGGGAACCGTAATTCTCCACAGTTCCGTATGCCGGGTTAATCCGGCTCAGCCCCTCCCCGGTGATGGCCCAGACACTGCCGTCTATGTCCACCTCAAGTGCACGCACATCGTTGCTTGCCATGCCATTGCGCCTGGAAAACGACGTGACAAAAGAAAGTGAATCCCCGTCAAGGGAAAGTACTGCGATCCCATTCTTCTCGGTACCGAACCACATGTTCCCGTCAGGTGTAGCAACAATGGACTGCACATAACGGATCTGCACATCAGAACCTCCGACGTCGCGGTCGGAAACGAATTCCACAAACCGATCGCGGGAATACTCGTAAAAGCCGAAGTTCTCAGAGCCATACCAGACCTTCCCCGCGGGATCAGCATAGAGGCAATAGATGAATTCGCCGAACCCGGAAATGTTCAGGCCGCTATCTGCCGCATAGTAATTCAGATAGCGCCCCGATCCCGGGTTCACCCGGAAAAGGCCGTGGAATTTGCTGCCCAGCCACAGGTCGCCAGATGCGTGTTGAACGCCGGATATGAAAAAGGGCTGGCTTTGCTTCAATTGACTGACAGTGCCGGGATTGAAGTCATCATAGGGCCTCATGGAGCCATTGCTGAAGGCATAGAGATTGAAACTCTCCACGATCCAGGTGCGACCGCTGTCGGGTATGATGGCGGCGAACAGGTTCTCCTGGGCATCATACAGGGGCCTGTATCCGAAGGCTGTATATTCACCCGTCGCCGGATCGATCTCGATGATCCTGCTGACCGCCCCTGCCGCCGCGGCGAGCACGGTCCCGGGCGATCGGCCGGGCCGGACCAGGCTGAGCGTGTAAGGAAGGCGTGTTTTGCGGAACTGTAATGCATACCGGTTGAAGTAGTAGATCCCGTTGCTGCGGGATGCCAGCCACACGAAGCCATGATCATCCTCCAGCAACCTGACGGGGTTCAGGACGGCATTCGCACCCATACCTTCCACGTCGTAGAAGTCAAACATCCCCGATCTGGTGTCAAAAACGCCCAGCCCGCGGTAGGGGGCCACGATCCATAGCGTTGCGGTGTCCTTCCAGTCGAGTTGCTTGATGTTGTTCCTGAACCCGTTGACCGGTTCGGTCCCCTCATATTTCAAGACCCTGTATTTTTCGGAGGTTATGTTATAATGAAGCAATCCCCCGCCCCAGGTGCCGGCCCAGATCAGTCCGTCACGATCAAAGGCAATGGAACGGATCACCCTGGCATTTTCCGTGTAGGATGCAGGATCAGCCGCACCGGCCTTTTCGACAGGATAGTATTCCCACCCGGCATCCCGGGTATCGAAGCTGAATATTCCTGCCAGGCTGCCGAACCAGATGAGGTGCCCGTCCTGCGGGTCAGGTTCATGGCAAATGAGGTCATCGGCCAGTCTCGGCACCAATCCGGGAAACCCGCTGGATGGCCTGAAATTCGTGAACCTCCCGGCGGTATTGTCAAAAAGGTCCAGGCCATGGCTGTGGACCCCAACCCACAGGTTTCCCTGCCGGTCTTCGAATATGAAATTCACGAAGTTATCCGAAAGAGTTCCCGGCTCGCCTTCCCGGTGAGAATAATGCACAGATCTTTTTAGCAGGGGATCGTATGAATACAACCCCTGGTCCCGGGTACCTATCCAGATGATCCCGTTCCGGTCCTCGAAAAGTTCGAACTCATCGCTCTGGCTCAGGTCCGGGAAATTATCGCCGGGATGATCGAAATACAGGAAGTCATTACCATCAAAACGGCATATGCCAGCGGAAGAGGCCACCCAAATGAACCCGGACCGGTCCATGAGCAGGGAGGTTACCATGCCGGACGCCAGTCCATCACCTTCTCCGAAATGGTAGAACCGGGGCTGAGATCGGCCCGATCCTGCCCAGACAGCAAGGAACAATACCAAAAAGTACCTGGATCCCAGCATTGTTGATGCTCCGGTATGTAATGTCCGTTAAAATTAGATAATAAATCAAAGGAAAGGCTTCCCGTGCAAATTTAAAAGCGCTTTTTGACAGGTTGCGGGAATAGGCTGGCAAAAGGGGGAAAAGTCCTATTCGTTGCACGGTAAGCTTTACCGGATCATCACATCCACCGCCCCATACCCGAACTCCTTCATGGACGCATCCCTGATCTCCACGTTGGGATATTCTTTCAGGATCTCCCGGATGGCGGTTTTCAGGACGCCGGTGCCGACGCCGTGGATGAAGGTGACCTTGCTGAGCCTGTTCACGATGGCGTTGTCGAGGCAGCGGGTGAAATAGTTGACCTGGGTTCGGAGGATGGCGGAGTTGTCCATGCCGCTGTGGTCCTCCACCAGCTCTTCGATGTGCAGGTCGACCACCGCCTCCTTCGGGCTGGTGCGATGGCGGTCGATGATGTGCTCGGGTTTCACTTCCTTTGCGGTGGCCAGTGCCTCCTGAGCCTCCTTGTCGTCCTTTGGCCCGGAGGCTGCCCCCAGGATGCTGTTCTGGGCGGCCAGGGGAAGAAGGGATACCAGCACCGCCTTGCCTTCGATGATGGCGGAATCCACGTAGGAGCTCTCCTTGTAGAACCGGGGCAATTTGATCCTGAACGCCGAACTGCCGGGTTCGAGCACCCTGCTGGCGGTGTCGGCATGATAAAGTACCTGAACCACCCCTTTCTCCCATTTGGAGAGCTTCTCGCGCTCCACCGATTCCAGGAGCACCATGCTCCCGGCCTCCGCAGAGCCGTAATCGAATCCCCGGAAGGTCCCGTCGGATTTCTCCAGGAATACGCTGTAGAGGATATCGAATCCCGTGTGGTTCACCAGGTAGATGTCGAGCAGGCCCGTGATGAGCCACCGCTGGTCCTCGGGGATGAAGGCCAGGTACGTGCCGGCCTCCACCGCCCCGCGGGCGGGGTTGCTGGAAAGGCGCAGGGAATGGCCCTCTGCCGGCGCCGGTGTGGCCGGAACGGGTTCGATGTCGGCGTGAAAATCCTCCCGGAACATATGCTTTGGCGAGTCGAAGGGGGCCTCCTCCTCGATGCGGATGAGCTCGGCTGTGAGGATCGGGATCTCGAAGCCGTCCTCGATGACCACGTTGACCATTTTGGGGCTGATGATCCTGCTGACCACCCCGCCCCCGCTCTCATTGAGAAATTTGACCTTGTCGCCTACCTTGAATTTGACCATGGTTTTTTCGTTTTAAATTTTCCGTCCTGCCACACCGTCCGGGATCAGTCCAGCAGCACCTTGCATGTGTGGGTTTCGCCCCGGCCCGATGTGAACCTGAGGATGGTCACACCTTTCACCGGCGGGGTGCTGGCCAGGTATCCGGCATCGCTGCCCCCGGTGAGTATGACATCGTAACGCCTGCCGTGGAGGTCATAGAACGCTGCCTCGCGGATGTCCCCCGCCCCGCTGATGTGGACGATACCACTGGCCGGGTTCGGGCTTACCTTGAATGGCGGGTCAAGGGGAGCCCTGTCCGCCGTCAGGCTGCTGACGTATCCGGCCGAGGCTACCAGGACCGGCTGTTTGTCGGCCGCATCATAATACCCCTTGAAGGCGTCGATCGGGTCGGAGCTGTATTCGAACATCGCCTGCAGCCATTTCCCCGAAACGGTCTGGTAATAGACCCTGGCACTCACGGTGATGTCGCCGGCAGCGCCGCCTGTGGGCACCCTGTAATGCACGACATCGGCACCGGCGCCTTCCATGCCGGAGAGGATGTTGAAGTCGGGGTCCGTGACGGCCTCCCCGGCGATGGCCACGGTGTCGTAACTGGGATGGGCAGTGGTAAAACCGGGTGGCGGGATGCGGTTGTCCTTCAGGGGAACGAACGCCCGCTCCAGGACGGTGGTGGGATCGAGGTTCACATCGCCCATGACCAGCTCGTATACCTGTACCTTCTCTTCATCGTCGATGACATTCCAGTGGGGCTCATAGGCAGGGTCCTCCTGGAGGAGCTCAAAATCGCCATCGTGCCTACCGCTGCAAAAGAGCGTGTCGCCGGCAGGCCCGGTGAGGGTGAACACGACGAAGGCCCTGCGGCTGGGATACCCCGACGGGAACTTATGGCCGGTCATGTTCTTGAGGGTCACCTCCACGAAAAGGGAATCGGCTGTCCGGCCGGTCTCCTCCAGTTCCAGGAGCAGCGCATGCTGCAGCAGCATGCGCTGGGCCCTGGCAATGGTGCTGTCGAGCTGCACGGCGGTGGCCGTGATGCCCAGGGCGGCGCTGTTCTCCTTGAGCAGCTTCAGCATGAACACGTTGGCGCCGGCAAGGTGGTGCAACCCGAAAGGACTGCGGGGTCCGAGCCAGGGCGGCATGGTGCTGATGACCACCTCGTCCGGGATCTGTTGCATATGACAGTCCTGGCAACTGGTGCCGGAGGCCGCCAGGTCGGAGTTCAGCCATTCATGATAGATGGCCTGCTCGACGAACTGGTCGCCGGTGGGCATGCCGGAAAGATCGACGGTATTGGTGATCAGCGTGTGACACGACCCGCACAGCCGGGAGTCGAGGATGTGCTGGCCCTCCACCGGCGTGAAGCCGGTGTGGCTGATCATCGGGTTGGGAAAAGGATCGGGATAGGGTCCCCAGATCTGTTTGTTCTCGCCGATGAGCATGTTGCCGGAATAGTTGCCAAGCGACTCCGCCTTCACCTGGTGACAAACCGTGCAGGACACGCCGTCCCGGGCCAGGGGGTCGGCCTCCAGTGCGGCAATGGAATACAGCTCACCGCCGTTCAGGTGGGCGTTGAAATGGCCCACGGGGGCATGGCAGCGGGTGCATACGTCTTCAAGGACAGCGGCATGCTGCGGGTTGACCAGCGTTTCATGGCTTACCTTGGCCCGCCAGAACGGGTCTTTGGAGGAATGCGCCATCATGCTCGACCGCCAGTCGTTGACGATGCTCACCGACTGTCCGGCATTGTTCACCTGGTTCGCATGGCACAGGACACATTCGCCCGAGCCTGCGAAATAATCGTTGAATCCGCCCGGCAGCGCCTGGGCCGGGAGGTCAGTCGCCTGAAGGAGCAAGAAAAGGACAAACCCGGAGATGATGTGAGCGACTCGGAGATGTGATGCCATGATAACCTTATTTCGGATATGGATGCAAAGTAACTAATTATTTGCATATATCGATCATTGATCCCCACAAACAAAAATACCGGTCCGGCGTTGATTTAACAGGGGTGCCTCCCGGCGGGAAAACAATTTTCAGAAAGTGAATCCCAGATATCGACTTATCGTTATATTTGCACCAGAAAATCTCTCAAACAGTCAACACAGCATGGAAACGGACATCAAGAAGAACATAATCGAGACCTTCGGAACGATCTCTAAAAAGGAGATCCTGGCCTCTTTGGAGGAAGAATTCTGCAACGGCGCGCTGGTCCTTGAAAGCAAATTTCCCTTCCCGGGCTATTACCACAACACGATCCCCGACAAGAAAGTGCTGGACCCCGGAAGCATCTTCCTGTTGACGAAAAAAACACACCAGGATGAGGACATCATGCGGCTGAACCACGAAGTGAAGAAGTCGTTCAGGAAACGTTTCGACGCCACGGTCGGCCAGGTGACGGTGTTCAACGAGACGAGGCCCTGCATCCGGGTCAAGTTCCTCAAGGACTATGCTGACATCCCCGAGCTGGTCGGCCTCTATCGCAAGAACGGCATCCAGTTCCTGAAGTACCGGAGGGTCAAGCCCTATTACGACCTCATCAAGATCCGCAAGTATTTTGTCCTCGAAACGGAGGAGCCTGGCTTCTACCTGGACAACGAGGAGGGGAACATGTGCTATTTCCAGATCCCGGCATACCTCACCTGGGCTCAGTTCGAGAAAATAACACTGGCCATGAAACGGAACATGGACGAGCACAAGTGGGATGCGGCCATGGGGACCATCTACCGGAAGAACTGCCTGGTCGACATGGTCAGGATCTATGACGAGCACCGCGACCGCGACCGGGTGATGTTCATCAAGTCCAAATACCTGGAGGCCATCAACAAGCTGAAAACGAAATAAAATTGACTGAAAAGCTTACCTGCCCGGTAAGCTTTTTTTAATTTTGGCCTTCAAACCAAATAATTCTGGTATGTGGCTAAGCAGATTTGAATCCATCATCCAAAAGTGGCTCACTTCCATGGGCAGCTCCCCGGAAAATGCAGTGGTCGGCGCCGATTACATCGCATTCCTGGCGCTCGTCATTCTCAGCCTTCTGACCTTTTACATCGCCAGGCGCATCTTCCTGGGCATCATTCACCGGGCCACGAGCCGCTCAAAGACCAACTGGGACGACATCCTGGCCGAGCAGAAGTTCTTCCGGCTCCTCGCCTACCTCGTCCCCTCCTACATCATCTACAAATTCACGCCATATGTGCTGGAACCGTATCCCAGCGTCGCCTCCCTGATCACCACGGCCATGGTCATCTACATGATCACCGTTGTTTTGCTGGTGATCAATGCGTTCCTGAATGCGCTTGCCATCATCTACCAGGATTTCCAGGTGGCGAAGACCAGGCCCATCAAAGGGTACGTGCAGGTGGCCAAGATCGTAGTCTATCTCATCGGCGGGATCATCATCATTTCCAGCCTTTTCGACAAGAACCCCCTGGGTATCATCGGAGGGCTGGGGGCCTTCAGCGCCGTCCTGCTGCTGGTGTTCAAGGACCCCATCCTGGGATTCGTGGCCGGCATCCAGCTTTCCGCCAATAACATGCTGGCACCCGGAGACTGGATCACCATGCCCAAATACGAGGCCGACGGCACCGTCATCGATGTGGCCCTCACCACGGTCAAGGTCCAGAACTGGGACAAGACCATCTCCACCATCCCCACCTATGCCCTGATCTCCGATTCGTTCAAGAACTGGCGTGGCATGGAGGAATCGGGCGGCCGGCGGATCAAGCGCTCCATCAACATCGACATGCAAAGCATCAGGTTCTGCACGCCGGAGATGCTCAAGAAGTATTCGAGGTATCAGCACGTGACCGATTATGTGGCGCAAAAGGAAAAAGAGATACAGGCTTACAACGAGGAGCACCAGGTCGACAACAGCGTGCTGGTGAACGGCAGGCGGCAGACCAACATCGGTGTGTTCAGGGCCTACCTGCGCGGCTACCTGCACCGGCACCCTTCCATCCACGACGGGATGACCTTCCTCATCCGCCAGCTGCAGCCCAACGAAAAGGGCCTGCCCATCGAGATCTACGTCTTCAGCAAGATCCAGGAATGGTCAAAATACGAGGACCTGCAGTCCGACATATTCGACCATATCCTGGCTGTGATCCCCGAGTTCGACCTCCGGGTATACCAGAGTCCCTCGGGGGATGATTTCAGGAGGGCCTTCTCCGATTAGGCACCTTCTGGCCGGTCATCCGAACCAGAGGGACCATGCTCCCTATTCGACGATCAGCTTCCTGTTCACGACTGCATCGCCCGCTTCAACGGCATACACGTAGACCCCGGGCACCAGGTGGGCGACCGAAAGGGTGATCGTGTGGGTGCCTGCCGGATAGACCGCCTCGGGATGTTGTGCCACTTCCCTGCCCATCAGATCATATACATGCACCGACATGGGTGAACGCCCGGCAAGGTCAACCTGTATCACGGTGGATCCGTTGCATGGGTTCGGGAAATTCTGGGAGACCGAGGCTGCCGGACGCGCAATTTCCGCTCCAACTGACAGGATCTCATCTTTGTTGATGGTCATCCACACCTGCTTGTTCTGCTGGTAGTCATGATCGCCATCCACCGCATTTCCCGGGCTCAGGTCCAGGTTGAACATCATGTACAGGTTCTCGTCCGTAAGAGGCGTGAATTGCGGATAAACGCATTCATCGAATATGTGGATGAGGTCGCCGGTCAGGTCATGGAAATCGCTCCATCCCATTTCGGGATCGATGGCCGAGCGGGCCCAGATGTGCTTGAAATTGTTCACGCCATTGTCATAGCCCTCGGTGGTGGTAGCCCAGGCCACATAGATCCTGTTCTGGTCATCGATGGCGATGTTCGGCATGGTCGACAGGCCGATCTCGGAATAGGAAATGATGTCGTCCGTAAAGTCCAGTTCACCATTTCCGTTCACGTCCGGGCTCCAGCCGATGAGGTTCACGTCCTCCTCGAGCACATCATACGGATCGAGGGCATCGTGCTGGTCGGCATATTCGAAAGGAGGCATATCCTCGTTCCAGTAGACGATCCCGTCCTGGTACCCGGGATAGTGCGTGTAGGTTGTTCCGACTTCGGATTTGATGATGAAGCCCAGGCCGAAAACCACATGCGCTTTACCCTCACTGTCGAGCGCGATATGTCCAGAGTTGTCCGGAGCCCATAAAGTATCGGTGAATACGGTGTTGTCGTCATAGAACGGATAGGGATGCTCCCAGACCATGACCTTTTCCCATGTGTCGCCATGGTCCGTCGATTTCATGATGAAGGCATCGCACCAGAGATTGGCAATGAAAAATGCAATTACACCATTACGCGGTTCAGCAAAGGTATAGCTGTCGGCACCCACTTCCGTGTAGGAATCAGGTCCGGTACCCGGAATCTCATAGTTGAGGAGGTCCCAGGTCTCAGCCCCGTCGTTGGAGCGGTAATAGCCCAGGGTCATATCCCCCGATGCGGGGTAATCCCTGATCTGGCCCAGGACATGCACGATGTTGTTGTCGGCGCCTTCCGTCATGACACGGGGCCACGTGACCTTTTCATAGCCGGGAGGGCCCTGGATGGTGGTTTCCGTCCATGCCCCGGTCCCTTTTTCCGTCCTGCGATTAATATAGAGGGCAGTTGCGGCATCATGCGAAACGACAATTTCCCCGTTCTCACCCAGCGGTGCATACGACGGCCAGCCGCACTTCACCGTCTCGATCCGTGACGTGGGCCAGGGTCCCCATTCATTGCCGGTGTAAAAATTATACCCGGCACCCCGGTCATCAAAACCGGTGGCATTGATCCCATAGATCCATACCCCGGCCATGGTCCCATCGGGATAACGGTACACCCGGTTGGCGACGGCCCGGTTGGATTGCTTGTCATACCAGGTCTCCCCGATGTCCGACTCTTCAACCAGGTTGGCCGACTTGAACGGCACGACAGCACCCTCTAAAAGTTCGGACCCGTCCTTTGGCTCCCCCTTCTCAGCCTGCACCGAGTAGGATTTCCAGTAATTGCTGACTTTCGGGCGCTGGGCATAGGAATACATCACGGCCAGCGCAAGGGCAGCAAGAAGTACAAATTTTCTCATAACGTAACTTGAATTTAGGTTTATAATAACCTCATAAAGATATTGAATAATCAAAACGGAATAAAAATGAATCAGGGAACGGTATGATTTTTCCTGCAAACGGTATCCGCGGGAACCGAAAAGACAGGCCCAAGGGCTTCCCGAAAAGGTTATAGAAATGAGGAAGGTTCCCGGCAACGGCCAGTTAGTGCACGAAATGCGCGTAACTGCCCATGTCCAGTTTCCCGTTGATGAGGGTGCGGTCGCTGTAAGTCACCGTATAGAAATAGGTGGTGGGGACAAGCTCCTCCACCCTGACCTGGATCCTGATCTCGTCCCTGTAGATCTTCACTTTCCTGGGCTTGACGTCGAGCAGGCGGCCGTAGCTGTCGAAGACCGAGATGTCGAAATTCCTCGGGTTGTTGCGACGCAGGTTGTAGATATGGACCTGCATCAGCTTGTTGTTGCGCTTCATGGTGGCCACGGTGAAAGGAGGATCGTATTCATCCCCGGCGCCGGGTTCTTCGGCACCGTACACGATGTTGCTCCTGTCCTCGAGGGCCAGGATGGTGCCGCCCTCCCCGACGAAATATCCTTCATTCTGGTTTGCAAAGCAGGATGCATACAAGGTTTTGGAGGTGGGCGGGTTGAGGTACATGAAGGTGCTCCCCTGGTCGATGGTCTTGATGATCTGGGAGCGGCCCTCGATGATACCTGCGAAGTACCCGATGAAACGGCCCAGGAACTGGGAGGTGAAGAACCGGCCCCGGGAACTGAAATTGGACGGCAGCTCGTTCTTCTCGAATGAATTGACACGGTAATCGCTGATGAACATGAAATCGGTGCCGGAGCCGGTGTTCATCACGGCACACGCATCATGATCGTTCATGTAGCTGATGGAAACCACTTCCTTGCCGTTGTACCAGTCATCCCTGTATTCCTGCGGCGAAAGGTCGGTGAACGTGGCGCCACCGTCCTCCGTCTTGGAGATGAACGGGTGCTTGCCGTAGGTGAAGTTATAGGTGAAACCGGCGATCAGCCCGTGGCGCTCATCGAGGAACGACAGGCTCGTCAGGTAAATGTCGTCGCACTCCATGCCGGGAGTGATGCCACTGCCGCCGCAGTCCTTGTCGACATAACGCGCCGACCAGGTCATCCCGCCGTCGGTGGTCCGGCAAAAAATGCCCCCGTCGAAGCCATGCCCGACGGCAAAACCATGCAGGGAGTCCACGAAATGGATGTCGTTGTAGTCGGCTTCGTAAAGGCTCTGCACCGGGTTCCAGCTTTCCCCGCCGTCGAGGGTCATCAGGAAAGTACTGTTCTCCCCGATGACAAATCCATGGCTTCCGGAGAGGAAATATATATCATTGATATCCTCGCGCGTTCCCGGATCCAGCTTCTTCCAGTGGCGCCCGCCATCCGTGGTGCGAACCAAAGTCCCTTGCAATCCGGCTGCATAGCCTGTATCCGGATCTGCAAAATGCACGCAGTGCAGGTCCTGATCTACCCCTGAATCCAGCAGCGAAAATTGGGCCCGGGATGAAACGGTCAGTACGACAATCAGAATTGCGAGTGTAGAGGTAATCTTCATCATGCCACGATAAAGTGATTTGGTTCTGAATGACTATTTCAAGATTGATACCAATCTAATTAGATCATGCCATACAGGCTCCTGTACTGGCTGATGCCCATCGGGAAACAGGCTTAACCGAAATCGCATGTACCTCAATTCGTGGCAATTATGAAAACGCCATCCGGCAGCGGTCAAAAATCATCTTAAAATGCCCGGACCGGTTTGCCGGCGTTGGTTTTTTCCCAAAATGACACAAATTTCCAGATTATACAAGCCCCGGAGGAGTCGAGGCCGGCGCTGCGCACCGGACAAATCCGGACACTTGTGTACGCTGTCGCACCTTGAGGGAACAGGTCCCAGCATGGACCGGGATCACATTCCCTTAATTATCTGACAATTAGTGACCCCGGCCTGCTTTTTGAGACCATTGCGTAAGCACTTACATTTTTATATGACATACCTGGACGAATTGGGGTCTCTGGCCATCGCCAGCAGGTTGAAAAACCTCACGGAGAAACTGGCCAGGGAGATGCTTGACGTGTACCGCGAGGTTGAAGTTGACTTCGAGCCCCGTTGGTTCACTTTCGTGCATTTGCTGCAGTCGCGGGGGCCCCAGCCGATCACCCGGATCGCCCGGGAGCTTGACCAGTCGCACCCGGCCGCCAACCAGGTGGCCAACGCCCTGGAGAAGAAAGGGCTTGTCAGAAGTCGCCAGGACAAGGGTGACCGGCGGAAACGGATCGTTGAGCTGACATCTGCGGGCCAGGCACTCCTGGTTCAGCTGGAACCCGTGTGGGCCGCTGTTCGCCAGGCCGTGGATGACCTCCTTGAGGAATCAGCCCCTGATTTCCTCGACCACATCCGCCTCCTGGAACGCCGGCTTGAAGCGCGGAGCTCGAAGGAAAGGATACTGGAGAGACTTCGGGAAATCGAAGGGAGTTCCTGCGAGATCATCCCTTTCAGCCGCGAATTCGCCCCGTTCTTCCGATCGCTCAATGAAGAATGGCTTCAACGGCATTTCCGAATCGAAGCCGAAGACGAGGCAGTGCTGAGCGACCCGGAAAACCGCATCATCGCAAAAGGGGGGACCGTGGTCTTTATAAGGAAAGGATCCGGGATCATCGGCACCGGTGCGCTGCTTCGCCTGGATGACAATACCTGCGAGCTCACAAAAATGGCCGTAACCCCCTCCTGCCGCGGCAGGAAACTTGGCCGCAGGCTCCTGGACCACCTCATCGGCGAGGCCAGGAGAATGAATTTCAAGAGAATGATCCTCCTGACCAGCCCAAAACTGGGACCCGCGGTTTCGTTGTACCGCTCATCGGGATTCCGGGAGTCAGAACAGGGGACAACCGGGGTTCATAATTACGAACGCTGCTCCATCTTCATGGAACTGGATCTAAATACATCACAAACTAAATAGCTGACCCTATGAACAGACCACGATCTCTGACACGAATGGCAACAGCATCTGTCTGCGCCCTGATCCTGTTTTCGAACTTAAGCCCGATGCATGCCCAGGAAGGGGTGGAACCCCGGGTGGATGATCCTGAAAAAAGGCAGGTTGTTGACAGCATCGCCAGGTTCATGACCGAATATTATGTCTTTCCGGAACAAGGACGACAGATTGCAGAGCTCATCCAAAAGCACCATGCAGAGGGGATTTATGATCCCCTGACCGACCCCCGGGAATTTGCGAATAAACTCACGGAGGACCTGCGGTCAGTCAACAACGACAAACACATCGGCGTCAACTATGCCCCTGAGCGCATCGCCCTCTGGCAAAAAGCGGAGGCGGATTCGACCAATACGGAGCTGGAGGACCGTCAGCGGGAGGAAGCCGAATTCAACAACTTCAACTTCAAGGAGGTGAAAATCCTGCCTGGCAATGTGGGCTACCTCAAGTTCAACAGCTTCCAGGAAGCCTCCCTGGCCGGCCCCACGGCCATCGCCGCCATGAACTTCCTCGCCAACACCGACGCCGTCATCATCGACCTGCGTGACAATGGAGGGGGAAGCCCATCGTTGATCCAACTGATCACATCCTATTTTTTCGAGGGGCCCGA
This sequence comes from uncultured Bacteroidales bacterium, assembly GCA_964386225.1. Taxonomy (GTDB): domain Bacteria; phylum Bacteroidota; class Bacteroidia; order Bacteroidales; family JAADJA01; genus JAADJA01. The sequence continues at coordinate 10,062 of CAYLTG010000024.1, read as the reverse complement.
ACACTTAAATTCCTTTTACATCCGGGAGGGCGACCGCACCCAACAATTCTGGACGCTGCCTTATGTCCCCGGGAAAAAGATGATCGACACCAAGGTGTTCGTACTCACCAGCGGGCACACGTTCTCCGGGGCCGAGGAGTTCACGTACAACCTCAAGAACATGAAGCGGGCGACCATCGTCGGAGAGACCACAGGCGGAGGGGCTCACCCCGTATCGACCCACATCATCAACGATCACTTCGCGATCCGGGTCCCCTTCGGAAGGGCGGTCAATCCCATCACCAACACCAACTGGGAAGGGACGGGCATTGAACCCGACATCAGGACCAGCCGCGCCGAAGCCCTCGACAGGGCCTATTTGCTGGCACTGGAAAGGCTGCTGGAGGGTGAGAAGGACGATTCGAGGAAACAGGTCATCAGCTGGGCGCACAGCGGCCTGTCCGCCAAACTGAATCCGGTGGTCATCGAAGAGAAGACCATGAAAAAATACGTGGGCACTTACGGCCCCAGGAAGATCACGTTGGAGGATGGAGCCCTTTACTACCAAAGGGAGGACCGCCCGCGCATGAAGATGATCCCCATGTCGGATACCCTCTTCGGGTTCGAGGAGCTCGATTATTTCCGGCTCGAGGTGGTCGTTGAGAACGGTGAGGCCACGGCCGTTATTGGGCACTATGACAACGGGGGGACCGACCGCAATGAAAAATCCTGACCAGAAACCAAAAACCATGAATGCCGGCCTTTCTTTCAAAAAACTCGTCGCATCGCCTCTTGCCGGAACTTTCCGGCGATCTTCCACCGGGGTGATGCCGACGCCCTGAACCCGAAGGCCTGAAAGGAAGGTTGCAGATGGCCCCGGCCGGGGCCATTTCCGAAAATGCCGGCAGGGGTTCTCCCCTGCCGGCATTTAGTCAGACTGATTTCAGTTTCCATTTCCCTCTCCTGAAATACCAGAGTGCGATGAGGGTCATGACCGACTCCGATATAACGATGGCCAGGTAAACGCCCTGCTCGTCGAGCGCGGTCATCTTCGCAAGGATGTATGCGAGTGGTATCTCCAGCAGCCAGAAGCAGATGAAATTGATCCAGGTCGGCGTGTAGGTGTCGCCGGCGCCGTTCAGGGCCTGCACCAGGACCATGCCCAGCCCGTAAAGGACGAATCCGACACTGAGCACTTTCAGGCAAAGGACGCCGCTGGCAATGACCACCTCATCGGAGGTGAAGAGCTCGATGAATGTCCGCGGGGTCAGGAACAGCAGGATGCTGAAAATCCCCATCAGGGCCATATTGATCTTTCCCGTGGTCCACACCGACCGCTGCGCCCGGTCGGGATGCTGAGCCCCCAGGTTCTGCCCCACCAGGGTGGCTGCCGCATTGCTGATCCCCCACGAAGGGAGCAGGATGAAGACGATCACCCGGATGGCGATGGTATATCCCGCCACCGCACTGTCGCCGAACTCCGCCATGATCCGCATGAGAAAAATCCAGCTGGAGGTGGCAATGAGGTACTGGCCGATGCCGCCCAACGAGATCCGGACCAGTTTGCGGATGGTGGCCAGGTGCAATTCGATGTGACGGGCCATCATCCGCACCCGTTTCCTGCCGTTGAACAGCAGGTAGAACTGGTACAGGACGGCGATGCCCCTGCCCGTGTTGGTGGCGATGGCAGCACCCGTAATCCCCATGGCGGGGATCGGCCCCCATCCGAAGATCAGCAGCGGGTCGAGGATGATGTTAAGCCCGTTGGCCACCAGCAGCACCCGCATGGAGATGGCAGCATCGCCGGCGCTGCGGAATACGGCATTGATAATGAACAGCAGCATGATCACCGCATTGCCGCCCAGCATGATGGACGTGTAACTGCTCATCTCGGTGCAAATCTCCTCGGAGGCCCCCATGAATCGAAGCAGGTCCTGGGCATAGATCATGCCCGGGATGGCGATCACGAGGGAAACGGCCACGCCGGTGACAATGCTCTGAAATGCGGCCCGGGCCGCACCCTCCTGGTCCTTCTGGCCGATGCGCCGTGATACGACCGCCGTGGTGGCCATGCTGAACCCGACACCGAACGCATACACGAGGGTGATCATCGACTCGGTGATGCCCACCGTGGCCACGGCCTGCGTGCTGATACGGCCGACGAAGTAAATGTCGACGATGGCAAAGATGGATTCCATCATCATCTCCAGCACCATGGGTACCGACAGCAGAAAGATGGCCCGCCCCAGGCTTCCGGAGGTGAAATCCTGCTCCGTGCCGGCCAGGGCCTCCCTGAGATCGGCCCATAACTGTCGGTATCGCCTGCGCCCGTTGGTGATCATAATCGTTGCGGTCAAAGATATTCTGTTTATTTTATTCATTTCGTTTTCGTTTGTGGTGATGATTCAGCTTTTCTCTCCGGTATGCCATGGGATGGCAGTTCGTCGGCAGGGCAATGGCCGCTGCGGGGACATGGGTAGTGAATGCAAATGTGTTCATGGGTCGACCTCCAAGGTTTTAAAGTGAATGAATAGGTGAATTGCCTGCGGGGATCCCGCAATCGAAGCCAGGCAGAAGACCTTGAATAGGGATCAGGGCCTGCCTAGCAGGTAAAGGTCACGGCGATATGTACGCGTGTTTTCATCGGATAGATGGATGATGCGGCAAATATATAACAAACCTCAATACGAGAAGCAAAAAAATGAAAAAAAACAGGAAGATGGTGAATCGGCTTCGCGTTTATTCGAGGAAGCGCAGTACGCCGAGCCCGTAGAGGAAGACCACGGCGATGGCGATGGGTGCCACGAACCGGAGGATGAGAAGGAACAGTGGGACCAGCCGCCCTTTTTGCTCACCCGAATTGGTGATCTCGTCCCGTACGTTCACCTTCCCCAGGAACCACCCCACGAACAGGACGATGCACAATGCGCCAAGGGGCAGGAGGATGTTGGCGGACAGGAAGTCGAACCAGCCGAAGAAGGTCTTTCCGAAAATGAGCGTATCACTGAGCGGACCGAAAGAAAGGGTGGCGAATACGCCGACGACGGAGATCCCCAGCGCACCCAGCACGGTGGCCTTGCCGCGCGACATATCGAGCTCCTCCGAGAAATAGGCCACCACCACCTCCAGCACCGATACCGTGGAGGTAAGGGCGGCGATGGCCAGCAGGATGAAGAACAGGATGGCGAAGAAATAGCCGCCCGCCATCTGTTCGAAAATGTTTGGCAATACGATGAAGACCAGCCCGAACCCTTCGGCCGGATCGATGCCGAAGGCAAAGACCGCCGGGAAGATCATCACCCCGGCCAGGACCGCGATAAGGGTGTCGGCAGTGGTTACCTGCAGGGCGATGCCGGGCAGGTTGTTGTCCTTCTGGATGTAGGATCCGTAAGTGATGAGCGTACCCATGCCGATGCTGAGCGAGAAAGCCGCCTGGCCCAGGGCATCCAGGATCACGGGCCAGGTAATCTTGGAAAAATCGGGCTTAAACAGGAAGTTGAGGCCGCCCTCCGCACCCGGCAATGTCACCGACCGGATGCTCATGACAATGATCAGCAGCAACAGCAGGGGCATGAGGATCTTGGTATACTTCTCGATCCCCTTCTTCACCCCTGAGAAAACGATGTAGGCGGTGAGGAACATGAAGATCATCTGCCACAGCAGCGGCCTGAACGTCCCTCCCTGGAAAGCTTCGAACGAGCGTTTGAGGGCATCGGCATTCTTGCCGTCGAACTGGTTTCCGATGGCCTGGACAAGGTATTCCAGCGTCCATCCGGCGATGGTGCTGTAGAAGGCCAGGATCATGAAGGCCGCCACGATCCCCATCATCCCGACGAGGTACCAGGGCTTCCCGGGGGCCAGTTTCTTGAAGGACCCCAGGGCATTCAGCTGGGCCCGCCGCCCGATGGTAAGCTCGGCCAGCATCACGGGGAACCCGATCCCCAGGATGAAGCCCAGGTAGACCAGCAGGAACGCTCCGCCACCGTTCTCGCCCGCCACATAGGGGAACCTCCAGATATTGCCGAGACCAACTGCCGAACCGGCTGCGGCCGCAATGACACCGATCCTGGATCCGAAACTGTCGCGGGGAGAAGAGCTGATGTTTGCCATTGATGGGTCCTTTCTTTTAAAAAAGTTGTGCAAGTATACAAAAATAGTTCGAAGTCCGTGCGCCGGCTTACACCTTTGCATTTAACACGTTAGGGCCGAACATGCACCCTCCGGATTTCACGGCTGAAAAAATATCCTACCTTTGTCATCCTATCAGCTGAGAACATTATGAACAGACCACAGCGTTACATGGTTGCCCTCCTGGCGCTCATGGCCGCCATTGCCGCCAATGCACAGGTCACCCGGGACAGCATCGACTCCTACGTCCTGTCCGTCGAGAAATACCGCACGGGCAAAAACATCAAGATGCTTTACTCCGAAGGGACCCCCCTCAAACCCGAGCAACTCAAGTCATTCGAGGGGCTTCACTATTTCCCGGCCGACATCACCTACCTCCTGGAAGCCAGGCTTAGCCCGGACACTGCTCCGGAGACTGTGATCATGAAAACCTCCACCGACCGGGCCCCGGAATATATCAGGTACGGCACGGTGACCTTCACGCTTCGCGGAGAGGAGATGAGCCTGTTCGCATACCAGAGTAAAAAACTGGCGGATGTGAGCAACGATGAACAGGTCCTGTTCATTCCCTTCCGGGATGCCACGAACGGAAGCGATACGTATGGCGGGGGGAGGTATGTCGATTGCGAGATCCCTGTTTCGGGAAACACCGTCCTTCTCGATTTCAACAAGGCCTACAATCCGTATTGCGCCTACAACACCCGGTATTCATGCGTGATCCCTCCGGAGGAGAACCGGCTGGAGGTGCGGATCGAAGCGGGAGAGAGGGTGTTTGATAAACATTGACCCACTGAAGCAGGTAGATCCCAAATCTCAATAAATAAATTCCAAAGGTCCAAATAACAAACATCCCTTGGGCAAGGGGTGTTTGGTGCTTGATCCCGATGGCAATCGGGATTGAATATTATTGCTTAGTTGTGATTTATTTGTTGTTTTTTTGGATTTAATAGCATGTCTTCTACATGCCTCAAATCCCCATCCACCTTTGAAGGTTGCAATCCCAGGATTTCACAGATCAAAGGATAAAGATCCACATTCTCAAAAGTCGGAGCAACGTAGTTCTTCCTGAAGGCAGGGCCACAGGCATAGAAAATGGCATGCATGTCGGTGTTGGCATTGTCAAAGCCATGGGCTCCCCTGCCGACCTTATCGTCGGGGCCGGCCACCACGCTCCAGCCGCTGTCGGCCACCACCACCAGGTCGCACGTCCTAGGATGGGTACCATAGTGGAGCCGCGGCGGCAGGTCGGGTGTCTTCCAGACCCGGATGCCTTCGACCCCTGACAGAGCCCGGTGGATGCTGTCGGCGAAGCCCGCCCTGGCCTTGATGTTGAAGTTGGGATTGTAGCCCTGCAGTTCCTCCACCCATTCCATGTCGAGGCAATTCCCGAGGACTACCTTGCGGTCGTCAGAAATGCCACCCATCCCATGGTCGGAGGTGACGATGACGTTGATACGGTCGGCGATGGGGAGGGCCCCGACGCGATCGAGGAACACCCCGACGAGGGAGTCGAGGTACATGACCACCGAATCGACCGCAGCACTCTCCGGGCCCCATACATGACCGGTGTGGTCGGGCTCGTCGAAATACCAGAGGATGAGCCGGGGTCGCACTCCGGCTGGTTTCTGCAGCCAGGCGATGACCGAGTCGATCCTTTGCGCGTACGGGAAGCCCTCATCGTATCTCTTCGTGTACGTGGGCCTGTATCCGCCGATCTCCGCTTCCGATCCCACCCAGAAATAGGAACCGGTAATGACACCCTGCCGCTCGGCGGTGACCCAGATGGGCTCCCCGCCGTAAAAATAACCGTCTTCCACGGCTTCCCGGTCGGCGATGGCATAATACCTGCCCGACGGCTCATCATAGAACGAATTCAGGACGATGCCATGGTGGTCGGGGTAGAGGCCGGTGGCCATGGAGTAATGGTTGGGAAAGGTCTTGGTGGGAAAAGAAGGTTTCAACGACTCGGCCACCACCCCCGAACCGGCGATCCGGTCAAGGTTGGGGGTCGGCACCCTGCGGGCATAGTCCCAGCGGAAACCATCCATGGAGAGCATGACCACATAGCGCTCCGATGGCGCATCCGCATCCGAACATCCAAGGATAAGAACCGAGAGGAAAAAGAAAATGATGAATATTCGCATCGCTCTTGTTTTTACAAATGTATGCATTTGGCTTTCATGCCATCCGGCTGTTAAGCCCCAATTTCATTTCCGGCCAAGGATCTCCAGCGCCATCTTCAGCCGCCCTTCGAGGGGTATCCTTCCATCGAGCCAGTGGATCCTCGTTCCCGCCCTTTCCATCTTCCGGAACCAGGTCATCTGCCGCTTGGCGAACTGGTGAATGGCAGTATTGAGCAGCCGGAACATCTCGTCGTATGTGATCTCGCCGGTCACATAGCGGGTCAGGTAGCGGTATTCGAGCCCATAGAACATGAGTTGTTCAGGGGTCAGCCCCTGCGACAGCAGTTCGACGACCTCCCCGGCCATGCCTTTCTCCAGTCTTTCCCTGAGCCGGTTGGTGATCCGTTCCCGCAGCTCGGCCCTCTCGAAGGCGATGCCGAAGACAACGGCATTGAACCGCGGAAAACCCTTTCCTTCACCGGACAGCTTGCTGTGGTGGTCCTGTATTTCGATGGCGCGCACAAGCCGAGCCCTGTCGGCGGTATCCGTGATGTTGTGGGGGACCCTGTACGACCCCAGGAGCGCCTGCAGTTCCGGCATGTCCATGCCGTCGAGCTTCGCGCGCAGATCGTGGTTCACGGGCACCCTGACCAGGCGATAGCCCTTCAGCACCGATTCGATGTAGAGCCCGGTGCCGCCGCAGAGCACGGTCTGCCGCCCGCGGCCGGCGATGTCAGCGAAGGCCGCCAGGAAGTCACGCTGGAACTCATAGACATTGTATTCGTAACCCGGGTCCAGGATGTCTACGAGGTGGTACGGCACGCGCCTTCCGTCCACGAGGTAATCGTCGCGGTCCTTGCCGGTGGCGAGGTCCATCCCGCGGTATACCTGCCGCGAGTCGGCGCTGACGACCTCTCCGCCGAGGCTTGCGGCCAGGCGGGCGGCAAGGGCGGTCTTGCCCGTGGCGGTGGGCCCGGTGACGACGACAAGCCTATGGTCTTCTCTGGGGTTCATCTATCAAACGGTGGTGTGAAAATAGCCTTTTTCTGGTAATCCGCTTCGATGGCGGCCAGCACATCCCGAAGCCTCGACAGCACCGGCAGCGGGGCGTCGGAGAATCGGAAAGGTGCTCGACCGGGGGGCATCGACTCGAAATGAAGGGGGTAGTATTGCCGGAGGCAACCCAGGAGGGCATCCTCGTCGGTTGTCGTTTGCTGGTCGTTCCTCCATTTCATGTACTGGAGGACCCGGAAGGCATCGACCTTCATGTGACAGGCCCTGACGAAGCCGCCGGCCGTCGTGCTGTTTCGCCGCAGGGGTTCCCAGATGCCGGGATCGCCGAACTTCAGGCGAAAAAAGGCGTCCATGGGTGTTTCCACATCCTTCTCGAAAAGATCCGGGAACCGCCGGTATGTTTGGGCCACCTCGTCGAAGGAGGAGGCCGGGTACAGCGGGTAGCTCGACCAGTCGCCGCGGGCACCGCGGATCATGGCCGGGCCGGTGCCAAAACCCACCCGGTCGGAATAGCGTGCGGCGGGGTAGACCTTCTCTTCGTTCCAGGCCAGCACCGGGCCGTACTTTCTAAGCTTCTGAAGGAAATAGAAGTCCTCGCCGCTGCTGTGCGGCGTTATGCCGCCGATGGCCCGGTAGGCGGCCACGGGCAGCGCGATGGCCGACCCGATGGCCGTAAAGCTGTAGGGTGACCCGATCCGCCAGAGGTTGATGTTGAAATGCCGCATGTAGAGCTCATACCGCAGGATGGCGCGGTCTTTCGTCTCATCCCCCGTGAGCCGGTGGTAATAGGGCACGGACATCGCACGGGCACCCGCATGGGCCAGGAACCGATGCACCACGCTTTCGAAATACCGCGGACCGAAGGTGGTGTCGGCGTCCAGGCTGAGCAGGAGGGCATTGTCACCCGCCCTCCTGCTGATGGCGTCCATAAGTTCACGCCGGGCCCACCCCACCCCGGACCGCCTGCCGGTCCAACCAAATCCCGGCGAGCTCCGGTCGATGACCTTCACGGGCAGATCGCTGACCGACCTGAGGTAGTCCAGGCTCTCCCGGTTCCGCAGGCATGTCTCCAGGCGGTCGGGATGCGACCACCAGGAATCGGGCTGATTGACACAAATGTGCACTTCGAAATCCGGGTAGGTCTGCGCCCTTAAACAGCTGAACAGGGCAGGCAGGTTATCCTGTTCGTCCAACACCGGAATGGCAACAAAGATGCGGGGATCTGGGGTTTCCATGGTCCTATCGACCGGCAAATTTAAGGTAAATTGTTGTTCAGGCTTTGTGAACAAATCCCTATCTTTGCGGCCTGTTAAAAAAATCTCACTGAAAAAACGTTAAATGGATAGAAATACCATTACGGGGCTGGTCCTCATCTTTGCGATCCTCATCGGATACAGCATCTGGATGACACCGTCCCAGGAGGAACGGGAAGCAGCACAGCGCAGGCAGGACTCCATCCTGATGTTACAGCGCATCCAGGATTCCACGGCCCTCGCCCGGCAACTGGAAATACGGAAACGTGATTCGATCGCCGAAAGCCAGCGCATCACCGCCCCGGCAGCAGAGGCGCAGCCGGCAGACATTGCAGGCTCCGTCAACCGCGACAAGCTGGGGGTTTTCGCCAACTCTTCCGTCGGCGGCGACGAGGTGTACTACCTTGAGAATGACCTGATGCAGGTCGGCATCGCCGCCAAAGGGGGCAAGGTGGTGTCGGTGATGCTCAAGGAATACCAGACCTACGACTCGCTTCCGCTCTTCCTGTTCGACAGTGAGAAGACCAATTTCGGCATCACCTTCTTCGCCGGCAACCGCCTCATCAATACCAACGAGCTCTACTTCCGGCCAGCCGGCCCGGAGGCCCTGACCCTGACCGGCGACCAGACCGGAGAATTCGCCGTGCGCCTCCATACCGACCGCAGCGACTCCACCTTCAATCCCGACAGCTACATCGAGTTCCTTTACACGATGAAAGGCAATGACCACATGCTCGACTTCGACATCAATTTCGTCGGGCTGGGGGATCATATCGACAAGGGGACCAACTACCTCGACCTGGCCTGGAACACCGAGCTGAACAAACTGGAGCGCGGGCGCGACCAGTTCAACGGCCCCACCATTTATTATAAGTTCCACGAGGACGAAGTGGATTACCTGTCGGAACAGAAGGATGACGAAGAGGAACTGGTGAACCGGATGAAATGGGTCTCGTTCACGCACCGCTTTTTCAGTTCCACCCTCATCGCGAAGGACTTTTTCCTCAACGCCAACATCAAGGTATTCGAGCTGCAGGAGCAGCACGACCACTACCTGCGGTCCATGTCGATGGTGGTTGGGCTGCCCTTCACGGGCGAGAACGACGAGAACATCGCCATGTCGTTTTACTTCGGACCCAACAAATACAAGACCCTGCGCAAGTACAAGCTCGACCTCGAGCAGCAGATCCCCCTCGGCTGGAGCTTCTTCCTGATGCAGTGGATCAACCGTTATGCGGTGATCCCGGTCTTCAACTTCCTGGAAGGCTTCGGATGGAATTACGGCATCATCATCCTGGTGCTCACCATCATGCTCAAGATCGTCCTCTTTCCCATCGCATATAAATCTTATGTTTCATCGGCCAAGATGCGTGCCCTGAAGCCGGAGATCGAGGAACTGGGCAAGAAATTCCCCAAGAAAGAGGATGCCATGAAGAAACAGCAGGCGACCATGGACCTCTACAAAAAGGCCGGGGTCAACCCCATGGCCGGGTGTATCCCCATGTTGTTGCAGTTCCCCATCCTCATCGCCATGTTCCGGTTCTTCCCGTCGGCGATCGAGCTGA
>CAYLTG010000023.1:0-33632 GCA_964386225.1 uncultured Bacteroidales bacterium | reverse complement strand
CCTGGGGGTGGACCCCGGGAAATTCAATTTCACCCCCTCAAAGCAAAACAGGGCAGAATATTCCCGAACGATGAGTTCGCAGGAACGAAAATACCTCAGGGAGCTTTACCACGACGATATCTGCGAGGTCGAGCAATTGCTTGGATGGGACTGTGACGACTGGAAAACCAATGACAATTGAACCATTAAAAACGACTGTGCAATGACCGGAAAGGGAATAAAGGAACTGGCGCGCACCCGCTGGCTATCCTGGATGATCACCCTGGCGGCTCTCATCTTCCTGACGCAATCCTGCAGCCAGGGAGACGACAGGGGCGGCCAGGGAGGACCTGACATTGCTCTGCAGAATGGGAAGCCTTACACGAGGTGGTGGTGGTTTGCATCCGAGATCAGCCGGGAGGATGTGAAGAACCAGCTCGAATGGCTGAAGGCAAAGCACTTCGGCGGTGTGGAGATCGCCTTTATCTACCCGGTGAACAGGGACCCGGGAGCTGCACGGATGCCCTGGCTGAGCCCGGAATGGACCGATCTGGTGACCTTCACCAAACAATACTGCGACAGCATTGGCATGGGGTGCGATTTCACCTTCGGCACCCTCTGGCCCTTCGGGGGTACTTTTGTGCCGGATTCGGACCGGACAAAGATCTATGGGGACCCCGGATTCAAACAACCGCTCCGATTGTCGTGGACCCATCCCGATACGGGCAATGTGATCGATCATATGGACAGGGGTGCCTTTGAACGCTATGCCGCCGTCATGGGCAAGGCCCTCAGGCCGGCATTGGAGGGATCCGTGTCGGCCCTCTTCTGCGACTCATGGGAGGTGGAGACCCGCGGGATCTGGACAGGGGGATTCGGCGAAAAGTTCCGGGACATTTACGGCTATGCGATCGAGCCTTACATGGAGGACCTGTACCGCGAAGAGAATGCAGGTCCTAGATATGATTACATGAAGCTGGTGGCCGACCACGTGCTGAACAATTTTTATACTCCATTCAACGAAGTATGCCATGAACTGAAAGCCATTTCAAGGGTTCAGTGTGCCGGTTCACCCACTGACATTCTGAGCGCTTACGCTGCCGTTGACATCCCGGAAACGGAGGCGATGCTCTACAACCCGAACTATTCAAGGATCGTAGCCTCAGCCGCAGCTTTGGGGGAGAGACCGATCGTCAGCGCCGAGACCTTCACCTGCCTGTACGGCTGGCCGGCCAATCATATACGTGAGGAGCAGGTCGCCGACCTCAAACTGGTAGCCGACGCCCTTTTCGCCAATGGCACCAACCACATCATCTGGCACGGAACTCCGCTGAACCCGGTGGGAATCGACACCATATACTTCTATGCCAGCGTGCATGTGGGAGAAAAAGGCAGCCTCACCAGGGACCTTGAACCTTTCAACCGTTACATGGAAAAAGTGGCCTTGCAGATGCGCTCAGGCACACCTTATTCCGACATCGCCGTGTACATTCCCCAGGAGGATGCCTGGATCGCCGGGGAATATCCCCCCGAAAAACAGTTGCCGTGGGCCTGGGGGGCCTATGAGATGCGGTACGTCGAATTCCCGGAAGAACTGGCGGGTTACCAACCGCTCTGGATCAACTCCCGATTCCTTTCCGGGGGCAAGGTGACCAGGGGAGAGCTGCAGGTGGGGAGCCTCCGCTTCAGTGCTTTGTATGTGGATGTGACCCATATGGACATCGAAGGGCTCAGGGCCGTATCACGGCTGGCCCGGCAGGGACTGCCCGTTTGCATCAAGAAAACACCCCTTCAGGCAGGAGCAGCAATGGATCCCGGATTCAAGGAATTACTGGATGAATTATCGGGCCTGGAGAATGTCGGCAATGAACTGAAGGCCCTTGACATCCCGCCCCCCCTCCTTCAGGGTGAGGACCTTCCTGAATTCTGGTGCAGGGAGACCGGGGATGGACTTCTCATATTCCTGAGCCACCCCCTGGCCGGTGACCTGTCCTATCCCATGACTTACGGCCAGTCAATAAACGACTCCGTATTCACCAGGGATGTGACAGTAAGGTATGAGGGTACGGCCGTGCCTTTGAGCCTGGAATTCGAACCCTACCAGTCAATCCTGTTCAATATTGGACGGGACGGGACGGTCACCTATCACGACATCCGCTACATGCCTCCCGAACCGGTAAAGGGCCGGCCATAGACTGAGCCCTAATCGATATGTTGCCGGTCGAGTGCGGAAACCGTCATCCGGATAGCTCGATCGACCGCAGGATCGTGCCCCTTGATGGTCAGCAATGCCTGCAGCGACCTATCGTATTTCCCCTGCATGTAATAGGCGACCGACAGGTTCATAAGACCTTCCGGATGCCATGGGAAAATGTCGAGCAATGCCTTGCTGTAGCGGATGCTTGCTTCCGGATCGCGCATCTTCAGGCTGGTCGTTGAAAGGGAATGCAACAGGTTCAGGTTGTTTGGGTGATCCTTGATCGCTTCCTTGAAGAGGCCCATGGCGCTGACCGGGTCGTTGGCACGCAACCTGCCGACACCCACATAGTACTTCAAAGGATTGGCGAAAGGATCGAGCGGCACCAGGGCGGCATCTTTCAGTACAGCGTTTTCGATATCCTTCAGTTGACCGGTATTTTCCCCCGCGTTAACGAGCCTGCTGAGGTCATGCTCCGTCTTCAGCAGGAGGATGCCATATGCCAGTGCTGCAGCGGTCAGGATTATGGCGGCAATGGAGAAAACCCGAGACCCACGTTGTCCGTTCGCCGACCGTTTCATGCCGGCTCCATCGGACATGGCCAGGACCGTGGCCATGAGGATCATCAAATAGACCTGGTTGTCGATCCTTTCGAGGGGAAAGCTGAAAGCCGAAAGGACGAGGTATCCCGCCACCGTTCCCTGCAAAAGGATGAGAAGAAATGCAGGTTTAGTGCCGGCCACGTCATGAATCGCCCTGTTCGCCGTCAGGAAGAGGACGATGAACACGGCAAGGTAAGCAAGAAGTCCCAGGGGACCCTTTTCCGAAAGGACCCAGGCGAGGTCATTGTGGGGCCTCATCCAGTTCTGGAAGCGCACTTCAGGCCGGTATATGTCGGTCATGTAGTACACGTAATCATGCTGGTATGGGGGGATGCATATCTTCCAGTTCCCCGCACCGACACCCGTGAGTGGTTGGTCAAGTATCATGGCCAGGGTTGCATCCTGGATGCTCAGGCGCGGCTGGTTCGATGCCATGTCCGCATCGGTCATGCCACTGACCTGGTAGGATACCACCTTCCTGAAGGCCGGGGAGACTGCGAAATAGGACACCCCGAAGAGCAGGATAAGCATCACGGGGTAAAAGACGATCCTGAAGTTGCCCGGGAAGATCCCGATCCTGGCCCGCAGCCTGTAGTAGGCATAATACGAGAATGTGACCAGGAGGGCCACCGATATGCCGATCCAGACAGCCCGGGTCTGGGTCAGGATGATAAGTAAGAGGGCAAGGAACAGCCCGAGGCCGGAAACAACCTTCCACACCCTGCCGAACACATACAAACCGTAGGAAAGGAATGGAATCGAAAGGAACAGCATGATGCTGTAGGAGACCTTATGCCCGCTAAACCCTTTGACCAGGTACAATCCCGAATAGAGGCCCTCCCCGCCTCTCCCCGTGGCATGCAAAAGGTACTGGACAAGACCTGTCGCGGCAAAGACCAGGGAGGCAATCAGGACCAGTTTAATCGCCAGTTCCAATCCTTGTTCGTTCCGGGTCAGGGACCACGCAAACAGCAAAAGGGTCAGATAAGAGAGGACCGTCCGGAATAGGTCGAACACACCCTCGCGTGCGTTGACTGCGAAGAACATGGATAGTGCGACCAGAAGGATATACGCTGCAAACGCTATCGAAAGCCGGCTCCCGGCCAGGTCCATCAGGCTTTTCATACCGCCACGGCCGGTGGCGATGAGGATGAGGGGGATCAGGGTAAAAATCGGGAGAATGGCCATGCGGACAGGTTGGACCGGGTCGGCCGCCCCCGGCAGGAAGGCCATCGGAACGACCAGGATGACCGCCACCAGGTAGGCGGATATCCCGATCCATGACCCGGACCTTCTGATATCACTGGATTGTTGCTTCCTCATCGGTTGGATTGAATGTGATTGCACATGCCGCCGTTCGGACAAAAGCGGGTCAGAGTGACCTTCGCCTGACCAGGCTGAACGGGATCTTGACATCCTTGAAGCCCCCGTTCTGAATGATGCGGGCCGCTTCGATACCGATCTGCTCGTGATTTGTGGAGATGGTGGTGATCCCTCTCTCGATGATCTCCTTCAGCGGGTCCTCGTTGTATACTATCAACCCGATATCCTTCCCGAGCTCCAGATCATCCTTGTGGCACATATTGATAAAGCGGACCAGATCGGAATCGCGCGTCAGGATATAGGCTTCGCCCTTTTTCAGGAGTTTCTTGTTCAATTCCTCCACCACTGAAAAACGGATGCCCCTGCCTTTGCAGAAATCCATGAACCCGCTGATGATCTGCCGGGCATAAAACAGGTCGCCAGGGAACACAAGGTTGATCTTCCTGTATTTCTTCAGTAAATCGAGGGCCTGGTCCAGGGCGTTGGAAATGTCCCTTTCATAGTCCTGGTGCACGCAGGAGTAACCTTCCAACTCCTCCAGCTTCCGGTCGAGGATCAGGACCTTTTCCTTCGGGATGCCTTCAATCACCTCCTTCACCCCGGTGGTCCCGGGAAGGAAGTGTGGAATGATCACAAAGTAATCATACAGGTCCAGGTTCTCGTTGACGATCCTCTCAAAATAGCTCAGGTTATAATTATAGATTTTCAATTCCACTGCCGCATCCTGGCCGAGGATATCCATGAAGGCATAGTAGATCTTGAGCTTGTAATTCGAAAGCTTGTTGAACAGAAGGCACACCCTGGTCCTGTTCGTCACCGTCGAATCAGCTACGAAATAACCGAGGCAGGGAGTGGAGGAAAGGATGCCCATGCCTTTCAGTTTCTTGTAGGCTTTTTCGACCGTATCCCTGGCGAGCAGGTAATTGATGCTTGCATCGGTCACAGAGGGGATCTTCTCGCCGACCTTGTATACACCCGATTCAATGTCGGAGATGATGAGGTTCATCAACTGCCGGTATTTGGGGGTCTTTACGTTTTCCTTTATGCTGTATTCATCATATGTTTCCATCACCTGCCCGGTTGTCAATACAAAAATAGCAAACTATTCAGGATATCACAGTCCTGATGCAGCGAATGCAATTATATTTGCAAATAACAATGGGTTTGGTCCGGATGGAATACACAGGTTCAGGAAAGGTCGGGAAAGATGGGCCGGTCTATGTGATCCTGGTCAACTACGGAAACTGGCAGGACACATCCGAATGCCTCCGCAGCCTGGAATTGCATGCGCAAATCGAGGTCAACGTCATCGTCGTGGACATTGAGGACAGGAACGGCTCCAGGAAGGAACTGCAGGATGCAATGGCACCCCTCACAAGGAACCGCTACCGCCTCCTGGGCCAGCGCACGAACCTGGGATTCGCACATGCCTGCAATGAGGGCATCCGCACCGCCCTGGGGGAGAGCCTGGCATGCTTCATCTGGCTGCTGAACAACGACACCCTGGTCGGGCCCGGGTCTCTGTCCGGCCTGATCCAATGCCGCCGGAAAGCGATGATCGACAGCGGGCGCAAACCGGGGTTCATCGGGTCGGTCATCACAGACCATCCCGGCGGGGACAGGATACAGTATGCCGGCGGGGGCATCAATGCGGCAAAGGCAAGCCTGACCGTCACCGGGGAAGGAGCCTCCCTTGCAGTATACCCTCTCCATGGCCGTTACTCGGAGACTGAATGGGTCATGGGTGCCTCCATGTTCTTCCATTCTTCGCTCCTGGATTCGATCGGGTTCATGCCCGAGGACTATTTCCTCTATTACGAGGATGTCGACTGGAGCCTGCAGGCAATCAGAAAAGGACATGTGAACCTGGTCAGCCATGAAAGCGTGATCGTCCACAAGCAAGGCTCCTCAACAGGACAGGATTACAATGCCGGCAAACGTGTCAACCCCGACACCACCTGGCATTTTTACAACAGTTACCTTCTCTTCTTCAAACGGAACTACCCCTCAAAATACCTTGTGGCAAAGGCTGTCCTGTTTAAACAAATGGCAGGCAAACTAGCGCGGGGTGACCTGGGGAGATTCCGGATCATCATGAAAGTCCTTTTCGGGATGGGCAGGTCCCGAAAGGCATGATCGCGCGATGATCGCAATATCCTCCCAAATTCTGCAGCCGCATGGTACACAGCAGGACAGGTATTTCAGGTACAGCATCTATTTTTATACAGCGGTTAATGGGTGATGCTTTTGCCGGCCACGGCCATTGAAGTCCAATTCATGCAATGAGCTCCTTCCGGGCGCGAGTCCAGAACCTGTTACCGCATCAGGACGGGTCATATTCCCAAGAAGACAGAAAAAAGTACAAAGACAAAAACGAGATCACATGACACGATCATTCATTTTCCTCACCATCCTGTTCAATATGCTGGCCAGTGCGTTGACCGGACAGTGTTTCCTGACAGTTTCCAGTGCTGCTGACAGCGGGCCGGGATCACTCCGGGAGGCCATCCTCGATGCGAACGCATGTGCGGGACAACCTACCATCATTTTCACCCTGGCAGTCACGGACACCATTTTCCTGAATTCGAACCTGCCGGAGCTCAACCATCCCCATCTTGTGATCGATGGCACCACCGCACAGGGGTATGCTTATCCCGATTCCATGGTGACCATCAACTGGGCCGGCCGCGACGACTGTTTTGACCAGTACAAGCTGAACGTGCTCATCAAGGGCCTGGCCTTCACCAACGATTTCAGCGGCTCGGGCGAGGCGGCCATACGTGCCTGGGGGGGAACCGGCCTCCGTGTGCAGTACTGCAAGGCCTTCAACCAGAACAAGAAACTTGTCACAGTGCAGGGCGGCAATGACGTGCGCATCAAATTCTGCACGGCTTACAACTTCAGCAACGATGGAGGTGCCGGTGTTTTCACCGTCAATGGCGGTAACATCAATTTCATTCAGTATTGCAATATTTACGACATCCCCCGGAAGATACTGGAGATCAACTCGACCAACGGAACGGTCACGACCTTTCGCGATAACATCATGACCAACATCGGGTACGAGGACAACTCGTCAGCCGGGGGCAAGGGGGCCCATGCGATCCAGGTGAACAACCAACCCATCAGGCTTGTCGTTCGAAATAACCTGGTCGACGGACTCAAGTCGAAGTTCATCGAACTCAACCGGGGTTCGAATCTGCAGGAGAGGAGGGATTCGATATTTTACAACAAGATCCTGAACTGCACCGGCCAGCATGTTGTCGTCATCAATGGGAAAGCCTCCTCCTATCCTTATGTAGGATATAATTACTTTGATGGTGACGGCGGGATTTACGGAATGGACCAGGTCATCGAGTTCTATTATGCACAGGCCGGCAGGATCCAGGGTAATGTCATCAAAAACTATAAAGCCAGGGCCATCATGTTCAGGGATTCCGACGGAACGGTCATCCGCGAGAACATCATGCACAACCTGTCCAACGGCCCTGCAATTGAACTGAACGACGACTGCGACAACATCAACATCAGGGGAAACATCATCGGGACCGACAGCCTCAACACCCCGGGATTGTCCCTTTCGACAAGCCCTGCCATCGATCTCAACGATTGCGACGACTGCCTGATCGGGGGCGATATCACGTTGAACAAGGGGAACCAGGTCATTGCCGGGACCAACCGAGCCATCAGGGTTTCATCCAACAGCACCGGTGTGGTGATACAGGGCAACGATATCAATGTCAGCTCCGACGGTTTGAAATGCCTCACCACATCCACCGATCATGCAATTGAGGTTGAAAGCCCAGCGGCCATCATCGGAGGGGATGTGAATGCCCTCGGGAACAGGATCGCAGGCAAGGCTACTGGGATCATCCTGGAATCGAACGGGTCCACGGTGGAAGGAAACCTGATCGGCTGCACCGCCTTCGGCTCACCTGTCGAAGGCAGCACCCTGGAAAGGGGAATATACATTGATAAGAACAATTGCACCATCGGCAGCACCACATCGCCCGCACTCAGAAATAAGATCGGCTATTGCCAGACAGCGGTATGGAACGCCGGCAAGAACAACATCCTGTGGTCCGGAAACGAGTACTGGAACAACACGGCCACACGTGTTCTGAGAAATGACGGCGGAAGTGCAAACGGAGGCATAGCGCCTCCGGTGATCACCACGGCCCTGCCAAGCGGGACGGCAGAGGGTTCAGCCCTGCCGGATGCGCGCGTGGAGGTCTATCATTGGGACCCGGACACCCCTGCCCAGGGTTATGAATACCTTGGCCATGCCATGGCAGATGGCAGCGGGAACTGGAGCTTCACAGCCGAAGGCCCTTTCGCGAACGAACTCGCGGCCATTCAGATCCTCGGGAACAACGGTTCGGAATTCACATCCTATAACGGTCTCGGAATACTGACGCCCCTGGCCGGGGATGACCTCTCCGAAGGGAATGTGCCCGGCAGCCCCGTTGCCCTGAACATCCTTGCCAACGACCTGATGGCCGGCGGCAGTCCGGCAGATCCAGCGCTTGTGACCCTGGACATCGACCCGGTTACGCCCGGAGACCAGGACGAACTGATCATTGCGGGCAAGGGGGTCTGGACCCTGGACATATCGACCGGGGACCTGCTCTTTTCACCGGAAACAGGATTCACCTCGGACCCGGGGATCTTATCCTACAGGCTGACCGAAACCGCAACGGGACATTTCGACGAAGCTGTTGTGATCGTGGATTATGACGAGGAACCTCCCCTTGCCACGGACGATGAAAGCCTTAACAATGCAGCAGGGAACAACGCTGTGCTGAATATCCTGTCAAATGACCTTCTGTCGGATGGCAGCGCCGCGATCCCGGCCCTCGTGACGGTTGACATCGACCCGCTGATTGTCGGCGCCCAGTCGGAACTTGAGGTGGTAGGCCAGGGCAAATGGTCCTATGACGAGCAGACCGGTCTGTTGACCTACGATCCTTATGCTGGGATCACACTGAACCCTGACCCCATTCATTACAAACTTACCGAAAAGCATACGAATATGTCAGCGGATGCTCTGGTCACCGTCACATACCTGATCCTCCCTCCCGAGGCCAATGATGACGAATCCCTGGGTAATTACTTCGGGGCGCAGGCCAGCATCAGCATCCTGGAAAACGACTACCTTGTGGACGGCAGCGTGGCCTCTCCGTCGACCGTCACCATCGACCTGGACCTTTCCAGCCCGGGCAACCAGTCAAGCGTTGAGGTCCCGGGAGAGGGTCTGTGGGTTTACAATACCATCGCCGGGCTGCTCACGTTTATACCGGAATCCGGAACATACAACGACCAGGCCGTCATAACCTACAAGCTTACGGAGAACGGGACCGGTCTGTCGGACGTTGCCCTTGTGACCATGGGATACGTTGCCGGCGAGAACATGGACCCGCCGCTGAACCTGCAGGCAGGGGTCCTTAACTACAACGACGTGCTGCTCACCTGGGATCCCCCGTTCACCACGGCAGGCGATGAGCTGAACTGGGACGACGGAATCAACTATGAGGGCATCGGGCTCACCGCAGGGGGAACTTTCTCGGTCGCCGCGCGCTGGGTGCCCGAGCAGCTTGGCAGCTATGAAGGCCTGGCCCTCACCCACATCAGGTTCTTCCCCCGAGGCAATGAGGCGTACGGGATCACCCTCAAGGCCTGGACCGGTGAGGATGCCTCCGTGCTGGTCATGACGCAGACGGTAAACGACCTGGTCCCGGACCAATGGAATACCGTCCAGCTCAACGACCCGGTGCCGCTCGATATCACCCAGGAGCTCTGGGTGGGGTATACGGTCACCGACCAGTCCATCGGCGCCTACCCGGCCGGCTGCGACAACGGCCCGGCGCAGAAAGGATTCGGCGACCTCATTTCCCTCGACGGCAGCAGTTGGACCAGCCTCAAGGACCTTGGATTCGATTTCAATTGGAACATTCGGGCAGTGGTCGGGGAAACGGACGGGGATCAGACGATCCCGGCCCTGGCCGGCGAAAAGCAATCATCCTTCCCAAACATCTCGACACAGCTTTCACGAAGCTACAAACAACCGCCGGCCGCTGCAAAGGGAAAGGACCTCCCGGTGATCACGGGCTACAACATTCTGAGGGACGAAGAGTTCCTTTCAGCGGTCCCGGCCAATGCCAACTCCTACCTGGACATTGCATTGCCCGACGGGACTTATGAATACAAGGTCATCACCGTTTTCGACCTGGGGGTATCCCTTCCGTCGGAACCTGCCACGGCTGCGGTCCCCGGTGGCCAGGGGCCTGTCATTTTGCTGGATCCCATGATTTTCGGGGAAACACATCCCGATCCGCCCCAGGTGACTACCCTTTCGATGACGATCGATAACGCGGGATCGGCCATGCTGGATTTCGGCATCGAGATCACCCCGGCGGAAGGGGAGAAGGAAACAGCGACCACGACATCCGGGGATTGTGGTTATTCCCCGGTTGCGGCACCCGTTGCGGGTACTGCATCACCCTGGGATGCCGTCAAGCTCAGCCCCCCTTCATATTCTCCTGCTGCCAAGGAACAGACTGTCATCAGGTACGATAACGGCCAGAACTATGGAGCGATCGGGCTCGACACGGCGGATTCCTTCGAAGCCGCGATCTATTTCCCGGCGTCGACAATGGTCAATTATGCAGGGATGTACCTGACCCACGTGGAAGTGTTCCTTTTCCAGGCACCCTACGGCTTCAGGGTGAAGATTTACGGGCCTGGGTCTTCGACAGAACCCGGGGATCCCATCTATGTCCAGGAGGTGGCCATTCCGCCCGTGGCACCCCAGTGGTCGACCATCCCGCTGGGCGCTGTGATCCCGATAACCGGCGAGGACCTCTGGATCTCCTACGAGATCACGCAGGATGCCGGGGGGCAGTATCCCGCCGGGTATGACTACGGGCCGGCCGTTGCGGGTTTCGGAGACATGAACTACCTCAACGGGGTGTGGACTTCCATGACCGCATACGGATTCAGTTTGAACTGGAACCTGGCCGGGATCCTGTCCGATGCCAGCGGCAACATCAGCTGGCTCGGCACCCTGCCGGCCGGCGGTTCGGTGAGCCCCGGGGAGAGCATGGAGATTGCGGTGACCTTCGACTCGGAAACCCTCCCGCTCGGGATCCATGAGGCCCTGCTGAAATTCCATTCCAACGACCCCCTGAACCCGGTTGTCGAAGTTCCCGTGTCCCTCAACGTCGGGGCAGTGGTGCTGACACCCCCCGCCGACCTAGAGGCGTCGGTCACGGACAACGACGTATCCCTGGCCTGGGTGGCTCCTGAGGATTATTCTGCCGAGGACCTCCTTGGGTACAGGGTATACCGCGACGGGAACTTCATCGGACAGACGGAAGAGACGGCCTACCTGGATGAGAACCTCATATCGGGCACCTATGAATACCATGTGACGGCCCTGTATGACTTCGGCGAATCCGATCCCAGCAATACTGCCCAGGCAGTGATCCTGCCCTCGGCCAGCGATCCGCACATCCTCACCAATCCGGTGGCGATCTATGAACCGCATTACAATCCGCCGGAGATCACTGTTGCGGACCTCGTGATCACCAATGCCGGCGAGATCGATCTTGCATACAGCATCGAGGTGATCATCGATTCGAAAAAAATGAAACTCTCCGCCATCGCACCACCGGAATCGGCGGTGAAAAAGGAGCCGGGAACAGTGAACGGCAATGTGCTCATCGAAGGTAAAAACAAACCGGGGGGAGCCTCCGCATACGTTCCTGACGAAGTCGTCCTCCGCTACGATAACGGGGTGAACTTAAATGGCCTGGGGCTTGCCGGGACCGGGACCATCGAGGCGGCCGCCTATTTCCCGGAGTCGACAATGGCCCAGTACGCAGGCGAATTCCTCGAAAAGGTCGAGTTCTACATCAACGACATGCCCATCGAATGCAACGTCAAGGTTTACGGGCAGGGCACACCGACAAGTCCGGGAGCGCTCCTGCACGAGCAGGCGGTGACGGTGATCCCGCACGAGTGGAACCTGGTCTCCCTGTGGCCTCCACTGGAACTGAACGGTGACGACCTGTGGATCGGATACGAGGCGCTGCACAACGGGGGAACATCTCCGGCCGGGGTGGACGCCGGACCGGCGGTGTCAGGTTATGGGGACTGGGTCCGGATCGACGGACAGGAATGGGAAACGCTCGGCCTTTTCGGGATCGACAAGAACTGGAACCTTGCCGGACATGTAACGGGTGAGCCCTACATCGAGTGGATGATGGCAGATTCCCTGACCGGCACCCTGGGACAGGATGAATCGGCCACCATCACCATCACCTTCAATTCAGATTATGTAAGTGCTGGACTGCATGAGGGCTCCATTGTGATCACCAGCAATGATCCGCTGAACTCAGTGGTCTCCATTCCCGTAACGCTTGATGTGGGAGGTACGGGATTGGTGCCGCCGGAGAACCTGGAGGGATCGCTGTATGTGAATGATGTCCACCTGGAATGGGATGCGCCGGGCGGGGATCCCGGTGAGTGGATCCAATGGGACGAAGGCGTCAACAACGGGAATGGTGTGGGCATGAACAACGGCGGCACGTTCCACACGGCATCGCGTTGGCTCCCTGCCGACCTGGAACCCTATGACGGACAATTCCTCACGGCCATTTCCTTCTTCCCGAACGGAGATCCCGGTGCAGAATACACCCTGGAGGTGTGGACCGGCGAAGATGCGGGGACCCTGGTCATCAGCCAGGAGGTAGGAGCATTTGCCGTCGATGAATGGAACGATGTCGAACTGGAAAATGCAGTGCTCATCGATGCCCAGGATGAACTTTGGTTCGGGTACATGGTCTCGCACCTGCCAGGTACCAGCCCTGCCGGCACTGACGACGGGCCGGCAGTGAGCGGGAAAGGGGACATGATCTCCACCAATGGCTTGAGCTGGCAGGCCATGGGTACGTCCTACGGCCTCGATTACAACTGGAACCTGGCCGGATGGGTGAGCCCCGGGGACAAGGGCAAAGCACAGGCAGGCCCGATGATCCCGGAGACCGACAACAGCCAGGATACCGGAGAAGGCATGGCCTTTATGAGAAGCAAGACGAACGGGGTAAACGTCAAGACCTTCAGCCCGGGAAATAAAATGTCCCAGTTACTCGGTTATAACGTTTACAGGAACGATGAGAACATAGGTTATGTCGGGGTACCCGCCAAGGAATACGATGACTTCGACCTCCTTCCGGGCTATTACGAATACTATGTCACAGCCGTTTATGCGGAAGGGGAATCCGTACCGTCAAACACCTGGGCCGATCTGATCACCACCATAGGGTCCGGACAGGCAAGGGAGAGGACATTCCTCTTTCCAAATCCGGCTGGTGAAAAGGTGACCATCGTCTCGGAGTTTGCTATCCGGAAGGTGGATGTATTCGACTGTTTCGGACAACCGGTCAAATCGGAAATGGTTGACGTGAATCAGCATGTGTTGCAAGTGAATGATCTAGCGAGCGGTGTGTACCTTGTCCATATACACACCGGGGTCGGGAATGTGACGTTGCGAATGATCAAATTGTGACCGCTTTTTTTCAGATTGAAATGGGGTATCTGCAGGATACCCCATTTTGCGGTTTGAAGGGATCGTTGAACAATTGAAGGCCGGCTCTTCCGAGGGTCGTCCGAAATGTCAGTTAATCTTTTTTGCATGCGTTCGAAATCCAGTGTTTTTGCCGTCGGGGGCCTGGGCGGCAGCGGAACGAGGGTGGTTGCAAGGATCCTCCTTGAAGCAGGCATTTACCTTGGTGACGATCTCAACCGGGAGAACGACAACCTGGTTTTCTGCCGGCTTTTCAAGGACCCGGAATGGCTCGAACAGGCAAGTGGACCGGAAATCGACAGGCGGCTGAGGATCTTCGAAAATTACATGACAGGGAGGCCCTGGAGCATTTCCATGGCCAGGGAATACTATAGCAGGTCAAGGGGTCGGCTCGTAAAGGACAACAGGCCTCTTTACCACAGATGGATATCATTCGCGAAGCTGTTCCCCGGCAATGAAAGAAAAGGGCTTTGGGGCTGGAAGGAGCCGAATACGCATATCTACCTTAAGCATATTGCCGGTTTTTTTGATGATTTCAAGTACGTACATGTCATCCGGAACGGCCTGGACATGGCTTTTTCCTCCAATCACCAGCAACTGGTCAACTGGGGGCACAGGTTCGGCATTGACG
Organism: uncultured Bacteroidales bacterium; assembly: GCA_964386225.1. Taxonomy (GTDB): domain Bacteria; phylum Bacteroidota; class Bacteroidia; order Bacteroidales; family JAADJA01; genus JAADJA01. Next base: position 19,314 of record CAYLTG010000023.1, on the reverse strand, counting down.
CCAGTAACATGAAGGACCGTGAAGAAATGGCAGCAAAGCAGCTTGAATACTGGATCAGGATGAACAGGTCCGTGCAGGATATTTGTCTTGAACTTCTCCCGGACAACCATATGATCCTCCATTTCCGTGATCTTTGCGAAAATCCTGCAGCAGAAATAGTAAAATTGCTGGAATTTTTAGATATTGCGCATGACGAGCGTCTGGTAAAACGGCTTGCCTTGATCCCTGTAACTCCCCGGAGCCATTCAAGGTTCATGAAGGAGGACCTTTCGATATTCACGGGGATGCAACTAAGGGCTGTCGAGGCATTGATGGGGAGATCAAAATAACCCGGGCCGGACATCCGGGGTCATCGTGCACAGCGACTATGCAATTAACCGATTAGAATTTATATGAGCAGGGCGAATTCGGAAAAGGGTGAATATCTCGATGGCAATTACCGGTCGGGCCTGGCAATGATCACACGGAATGCCGGCATTACGGCTTCCGGATTCCTTTTCCTCAACCTGGTCTCTTTTGTCAGCAATGCGCTGATAACAAGATATCTTGGCGCAGATGATTACGGCCTGTTCGTGTTGGGGACGAGGGTGCTGGATTTTGTGATCGTGATTTCATCCCTGGGTTTCGCCACCACCATCGTTCGACATGTGGCCTATTTTCACGCCAGGGACGACCATGCCCGGGTCAAAGGAACGGTCCTTTACAGCCTTCGGGTGGTCCTGGCGGTCTCCATCCTGGTCCTTGCCCTTTTCTTTGTCCTGGGGCCATATATTTTCGGAAGGATCTTCCTTCTGCCGGAAATGGGGCCGCTTTTCAGGATCCTGCTGCTTTCCCTTCCTTTTTCCCTGATCACGATGGTTTACCTTTCAGCGATGAACGGCCTCAAACAGATCAGGGATACCGTTCTCATCAGGAATTTCATTAACCCTGTCGCGTTTACGATTATGGTCGGGGCTGTGGTTTTTTTCGACTTGGGCCTGGCGGGACTGATGTGGATCTATGCGGCCGCAGGATCGGTGACAGCTTTCCTGGCATTCCGATCCCTGTCAAAAGCATACATGAACCGGCAGAAGAGTACCAGGCCGCTGGCCGAAAAAAAGGAACTCTGGAATTTTTCATATCCCATGCTCCTCATCCAGATCGTTACCAGCATCACTACCCTGGTGCCGATCCTGATAACCGGCTATTTCATGGCAAACTCGGATGTGGGGGTCTTCAATGTAAGCCTGAAGATCGCACTCATCGTCAGTTTTTCGCTGAATGCTTTTGCGATGATCTTCGCACCCGTGATGTCCGAGCTCTTCTCGAAGAAGGACCATGCCATGATCTCCAGGCTGTATAAGACCATCACCAAGTGGACCTTTTCATTCAGCCTGTCAGTGTTCTTCATCATCCTTCTTTTCCCAGGCACCCTGCTGGGCATCTTTGGACCGGAGTTTGTCACAGGCACCGCCATATTGCTTTTCCTTGCAGGGGGTGAGCTGATCAATTCGGGTGCAGGATTGGTGGGGAGCCTGATCCTGATGAGCGGAAGGCCGAAAATCATCCTGGCGAACAACATTTTCAAATGTTTATTGGTCATCGTCCTGTGCCTCATCCTGATCCCGGGGTACGGACTGACAGGTGCCGCATTCGCCGTCGCCGCAGGACAGGTGGCGGTCAACATAATCCGGCTGATTGAGCTTTACCGCCTGGAAAAAATGCACCCTTTCAAGCCCAGCTATTATAAACCCCTGCTTGCCGGCATCGTCTCATACCTTGTCGTCCTCCTGGCAACCAACTGGCTGAAGGTGAATGCCTATCTTGAACTGCTGACCGGGACCATCGCCTTCCTGCTGCTTTTTGGCCTGCTGAACTGGACCCTGAAACTGGACGAGGAGGATAAGTTCGTTATCGATAAACTGGCCCATTTTATCCGCCGAAAATGAAAAAGCCCCTTCCACCGGTAATCGTCATTGGCATGCACCGCTCGGGGACCTCCCTGCTCACCGAACTGCTCATGGGAATGGATATCTTCATGGGAGATGACCTGGAGGAGAACAGGGAATCACGTTTTTTCATCAGGATCAACGAGTGGTTGCTGCACCAGGCCGGCGTCAGCTGGCAGGACCCCGGGAGTTTCAAGTATGTCCCAGGTACATTCAGGATCCTGATGGCAGAGCTGATCCGCCACCGGCTGCAATCAGGCCACAGCATCCAGTATCTCGGGAGGAACAGGAATTACGGCTCGGTGCTCGCCCAGGACACCCCCTGGGGATGGAAAGATCCAAGGAACACTTTCACCTGGACGGTCTGGAAAGAGCTTTTCCCGGAGGCATATCTGGTGCATGTTATCAGGAACCCTGTGGATGCATGCGTAAGCCTGGTGAAAAGAGAGAACGACTTTTTTGCAGCGAACCAGGGATCCGTGCGCACGCGGACCGGGCTCAGGAAAAAATACATCGGCAACCGGCTTCCAGGGAAAAGACTGATGGACCATCCCTGGCGGGCCGCCGACATGGCCGGGGCTTTTGAAATGTGGAAGGAGTATGTGTCCATGGCGCTTTCGACCGGCCGGGGCGACGGGGACAAGGTCCTTCACCTCAAATATGAGGACCTGGTTGAGCATCCCGGGGAGAATATTCAGGCAATTGCCACATTTGCAGGCGCGGATGTAGAAAGCGGCAGGATGAGGGAGCTGATCGGCCTGGTGAGGCATGGCAGGCGATTCGCCTTTCTCGGCAATGCCGAATACGAATCATTTTACCAGACCGTAAAGGCTGACCCCCTGGTTGTTCAATTGGGGTACCAGGCTATCCGGGGCGGATAGCGATTCGGGGTCATCCCCGACAACAGGCCCATTGGGATGCCTTGCTAGGGGCCTGATGACCCGATGACGCTCAGGGTCCCTTTCAGCACCTGCCTGACCGACCGGGGGCCATAATGCACCTCCAGCACCCAGAAGTACGTCCCGTCGGCCACCGGACGGCCGTGCTGCCTGCCGTCCCAGCCCGAAAGAAAGTCCTCCGTCTCCCACACCTGCTCCCCCCAGCGGTTGTAGACCGTCATCCGGTGCGAGGTGATCGCTCCCCAGCGCCCCGGGTCCGGCCGGAACTCATCGTTCTTCCCGTCCCCGTTCGGCGTGATCACCGACGGCACCCATGCACTGAAGTACTCGATCAGCACCGTGTCCGTGCTCTTGCAGCCACCAAGCAGCACCTCCACCCAGAAAGCATGGCCCGGGTCCGACTGCGTCGTCTCATCCACCTCCAGCACCTGCCCCTGGTAGCCGTTCTGCCACAGGTAACTCTCATAGCCCATCCCCGCATCCAGCTGAACGCCCTCCCCCGGGAACATCACCCGGTCCTCGCCCAGGTCCACCTCCGGAACCTCCACCTCCGTCACGTAGATCCCGTCGCCCACACTGTCGCACGGGCTCACCACCGACAGGCTGTAATAGCCCCCTGCCGTCACCTCGTACTGATCCCCGCCCGGTATCCCGTTCCAGTAATAGCTGTAATAGAGGCCTGCCGGCGCCTGGAGCACAAACGACGTCCCCGTGCAGATCGACCGGTCACCCCCCAGGTCTGCCACGGGATCCTCCACCAGCTCCACCGTCGCCGAGCCGCTGGCCTGGCATGCGTATGCATCGGTAACCGTCACGCTGTAGGTGCCCCCCTGGAGCACCTGGTAACTGCTTGCGGTCGATCCGTCCTGCCACAGGTAGGACGAAAAACCCTCGCCCGCCTCCAGCACCAGCACCTGCCCTTCGCACAGGTAGGTGTCACCCCCCAGGTCGACCTGCGGGGAGGAGACATCCACGAAGACCTCGTCGCTGCCGGTGCAGCCCTGAAGACTGGTCACCTCCACCGAATAGACACCCACAGCCGTTACCGTATAGAAGGGGAATGAGGACCCGTCCTGCCACAGGTACGACGCATAGCTGCCGCCGGGATCCAGCACCAGCGGCTCCCCCCAACAGATCGTCGTGTCCTGGCCCAGGTCGATCACTGGGGCAGGATAGAACGTCAGGTGGACCGAATCGCTTGCCTCGCCGCATTCGTTGCTCACCGTAACCCAGTACCAGCCGCTCTGTGTCGCCGAATAGGTCGAACCGGTGCTCCCGTCCTGCCATAGGTAGGACTGGAAACCGCTTCCGGCATTCAATACATGCTCATCCCCTGCACAGTGGGAGGTGTCACTGCCGAGGCTGACAATGGGCTGGGGCAACAGGTCGACCTGGATGGAGTCAATCCCCGTGCATCCGAACTCATTGGAAACCTCCACCCAGTAGATGCCGGCATTCATCACCGGATAAAGGGATGATGCCGTACTGTCCTGCCAGAGGTAGGAGGCATATCCGCTTCCCGCATTCAGCACCAGGGAAGCACCCTCACAAACGGTCGTGTCCATGCCAAGGTCGACCTGGGGGGAGGGAGAGAACTCAACATTGACCGTGTCGCCGCCAATGCAGCCCTGTCCATTGGTGACCGAAACCCAGTATTGCCCGGGTTCCGTGACCATGTAAAAAGGAGCCTGGGTGCTGTCCTGCCAGAGGTAGTCCGCAAAAAAGGGCCCGGGGTCGAGCAGAAGGGATCCGCCTTCACAAAGGACCGTGTCGGCCCCCAGGTCGACCACCGGCTGAGGCGACAAGGAAATTGTGACGGTGTCCGTGACGACACACACCTCGTATAGGCTGATGTCATCGATCGCGAAGTCATTGCCAGCCAGCACGATGTTCTGGTTGACTATTTTAAGGTCGGCAGATGTGGCCAATCCTGAGTTCCACACTTCAAAGAAGTTCTCCCAGAGGCAGGTGGTCCCTGAAAGGCTGACCTGCTCGATGGAGATCCCGTTGATCGAAAGATCAAGCAGGGCCGGGTTTGAAGGATGCACGGAAGTGAACCACCCGGAATAGTGGTATTCCGTACCGGGGTTGACCGGTATGGTCTGCTTCCACACGGCCTGGTCAGGGATGGGAGCCCCGTTGACCACCATCATGTTCCCGGTTCCTGTGGTATGGTCCACGCACGCAGCAAACCCGGGATGCACGATAGTAGGGTTCGAAGTTACGGCATATGTGCCCTCCGCATAAACGCTTACCGGGTTCATCACATAATCGCTCTGGAAGCCGATGTAGCCCGCGCTGAAATTGCCATTGATAACCAGGTTGCTGGAATCGACGGTCTTGATTGTACACCAGTAGTCGCCCGGCTCCGAAACAGTGAGGGATTGCTCCGTGCTCCCGTTGTTCCATAAGTAGGAAAGGAAACCCTCGCCGGCATCGAGGGTGACGGTCTCTCCGTCACAAATGGTCAGGTCATTGCCAAGGAACAGCGAATCACATTGAGCAGCCGACTGATGACCAGCCAGCATATAGAACAGCACTCCCCCGATGACAATCAAAAGATATTTCCTCATGCCAGGACTTTCGATGGGTAAAAATATCAATTCCGGGGTGCATTCGCATCCTGTACTGTCCTGAGGTGTGAGGGAAGGTATCTACCTGAATCGTATCCAGTCGATGTTGAACATCTCGCCGTCCTCCCCGTAGAAGTGCAGCCAGAGGGCATGGATGCCCTCCCGCTTTGATACGGGAAAGGTGAGTTCCTGCCATCCCAGGCCATCGCCGGCCTTCACATCGAATATGGCGAGGTGCTCGTGCCAGGGCTTGTCGAGTGACAGGACCAGTTTCCCACCGCTGCCACGGGGTGCGATACGGATGGTGACGCTGTCGGCGCCCTCCCCGAAATCGACATATTTATAGGCAGCTTTGTCTCCGCTGTGGATCTCCGCAAGTTCCTCCTCCCTGTCCCCGGACTTCCGGATCCTCAGGTTGCCATTCATGATGCATGCCCATTCGGCCTGTATGGCCGACCTGGCATCCAGCGGCTGCCCTGCCCCCTGGGAGGTCATTTCAACTTCTTTGATCAAACCATCCTCATCGAAGAAAATGGGTTCCACGCATGCTTTCCGCATGGTGTTGCAACCGTGTGTGGAGCGATGATAAAATACATACCATTGATTGTCGAATTCGGCGACGGACCCGTGGTTGTTCCAGTTGCCGGGATTGCAGTGGTTATTGTCGATGATGACACCCCGGTAGGTATAGGGCCCGAAAGGGCTGTCGGCCGTGGCATAGCCGATGCATGTAGGGACGTCCCCCCGGCTGATGTCGGCGAAAACGATGTAGTAGGTCCCGTTCCGCTTTGCCATGAAAGCACCCTCATGGAAGTGGTGCATGCTCTCTGTGAGCACACTGTCCTTTATTGATGCGGGGTCCAGTGTCTTCATGTCGGGCATCAGCAGGGCCAACTTGAGGGTGAACTGCCCCCAGAGATAGTAGGCCTGGCCGTCATCGTCGACGAAGACCGCCGGGTCGATCTGCGGGTGGCCTTGCAGCTCGATGTTCACTCCTCCCGTGAAAGGCCCTTCCGGATTTTCCGAGGTGGCCACACCCTCTGCAAAATCCCTGTCAGGCTGGCAATAATACAGGTAGTAAGTGCCATCCCTGTATGCTGCATCCGGAGCATACAGGACCTTGTCGTTATAGGGAACACCGTCCCCGTTCCCCGCGGAAAGGAATATGTCCTCCGCCAGTTGCCAGCTCGTCATGTCCTCCGTGACCAGAAGGTGATGGCGGTCCGAACAGTAATGATCGCAACTTTCATCCAGTGATCCGTAGACATACAGCTTCCCGTCGCCCCAGGCATGGGCCGAGGGATCGGCAAGGTACACGCCGGGCGGTGACACGGGGTTCTGCGACCGGCCGGGGATTCCCGGCAGAAAGGCAACTAAGAAACAGGTATGATATATTGCAAGTCTGATCATGGATCAACGCATTTGAATCATTCAAATTGCTGCAGGTAGGTTCCCAGACCGATCACGGCCGTGGAGATGACAAGCACCGCCAGGCCCGTATATACGATCTGCAGGGTCGGCCTGCGCACTCCTTTCCATTCCCTGAAATAGAGTCCCCAGAGGTTGCTGAAGACAATGGTGCTCGACATCAGGATGCTCCAGGCGGCGAAGCCGTACCGGCCCATCATGGATTCGCCCATGCCGTAGAAGAAGAACTGCACGAACCAGATGGTGCCTGCAAGTGCGGAGAACATCAGGTTCCTGGAAACGGGGTTTCGGCGGACCGAGAAAGCCCCTTTCCCCGATCCTTTGCGGATGATCATCCAGATGCAGTAGATGGTGTTCACGACCAGGCCTCCGGCGAGGATAAGCACGAAGGTGGGATTGTTCTGGTGAACGGGGTCGGCGCCCTGCAGCACCGCCAATTCGGCCACAGGCTTTCCGGCGGCGATGCCGAAGGCGAAGCAGGCGTTCATGAGGCCTGAGATGAAGGCAACAAGCAATCCTTTCCTGAGGTTGAACTCCCTGACGCTTTCTTTCTTTTGCTCCTCCCCGATCTCTTTGTCCTTGCGCATGCCGGCCCATCCCGCGATGCCGATGCCTAGGAGGCACACCAGGACCCCCAGGAGGATGGTCCTGCCCGATGCGAGGGCCATCATCTCGGGCAGTTCACCATGGAATGCGGGGGGGATCAGCGTACCGAAGGCGGCCGTGAGGCCAAGCGCCAGAGCCATGCCCAGGGCGATGCCAAGGTATCTCAGGGCCAGCCCGAAGGTTAGGCCCCCGATCCCCCACAGGAATCCGAAGACGATGGGCAGAAATAGCTGCGATGGTTCAGCCTGCCGGAACAATCCGGGAAGGTCCGGAACGGTGAGCAGGGCGGCCACCCAGGGGGCGACCAGCCAGGAAAACACACCGCCCGCAAGCCAGTAGACCTCCCAGGCCCAGTTCCGCACCTTGTTGAACGGGATATAGAAACTGCCGGAGGCCAGCCCCCCGGTCATCACAAGCAAAAGTCCGGTAACGACACCCATCGCTTCTGTCTTATCGATTATTCAGGACGTCCCGTTCATAGCGATTGATCTCCGCGATATACCGCTCTGCCGGCGGGACGCTGTTCATGGCGCAGAAATAGTTCCAGACATCCCCGATGGGCAGCATCTTCGTTTCCTCGAGCAGGGCCAGCCGTTCGAAATACCTCTTTTCCCCTTCATATTCCCGGAGTTTCTGCAGGGGGCTCAGGAGTGCCGCCAGGAGCGCTTTCTGGGCGGCCCTGATGCCGATCACGTAGGCCCCTACCCTGTTCACGCTGGCATCGAAATAGTCGAGCCCGAAACAGACACGGTCCATGGCGCCGGCCCATACAACCTCCTGCATCAGTTCGATCACGGGATCGTTCATCAGCACGATGTGATCGCTGTCCCAGTGGATGCCGCGGGTGATGTGGAGCAGGACCTCGTCGATGAACTGCAGTACGGCACTGATCTTGTCAGCCACGGACTCGGTCGGGTGGAAATGACCTATGTCGAGGCACAGGCCCGTGTTCCTTTTCACGGCATATCCCAGGTAGAAATCATAGGAGCCCGCAGTGAATGACTCGCTGCCGATGCCGAACAGTTTCCCTTCGACGGTATCCATCAATTGTTGTTTGGGAAAGGGTTTCTCAAGGATGGCGTCAAGCGACTCCACAAGGAGTTCCCTGTGTTTTGCACGGCTTACGGTCATGTCCTTCGATCCGTCGGGGATCCAGATGTTGTGCACGCAGCGGTTGCCGAGCTCTCTGCCCATGAAGGCGGCGATCTCGCGCGCCTGCTTTCCATGAGCTATCCAAAAATCACGAATCCCCCTGTCGGGATGGGACAGGGTGAATCCTTCGTCGGCTTTTGGATGGGAGAAAAAGGTCGAATTGAAATCAAGGCCGGTGCGGTTCTTCCGGGCCCATTCGGCCCAGGAGCTGAAATCGCCGGGGCCGATGCGGTCCCGGTCGATGAATTTGCCCCTGAAATCGCCATAGGAGGCATGCAGGCTGATCCTGTGGTTCCCGGGCACCAGTCCGAGCACTTTCTCCAGATCCTGCCGAAGTTCGCCGATATTCCGGGCCTTGCCCGGGTAATTCCCGGAGACCAGGATACCCCCGCCTTCAAGGACCGCATTGTCCTTTTCAAAACCGCCTACATCATCGGCCTGCCAGCAATGGATGGAGAAGGGCTTGGATCCGAGGCGCAGCAAGGCCTCGTCGGTATCCACCCCAAATTCCGAATATCTTTCTTTTGCCTGCTTGTAATGTCGATGGATGGTATCCATAATATCAAACGTCTAATGATTCCTTTTTGATAACGACGGGATGAACTCCCGGTATGCTTTTTGCCAGAGGGCCTGGTCACGGGGCAGATAAACCGCCGGCGTCATCGATTTGCCGATCACCTCCCTGCCCTCTTCAAGATCCCTGAGATGGCCTGTTGCCATGGCCTGTGCGAGGATGTTCCCGGCTGCTGTCCCTTCCGCCAGCACAGCCTTTACGGTCAGCCCTGTTGCGTTGGCGACGAACTGGCAAAAAAGCGGGTTCTTCACACCTCCCCCGGTAATGTAGATCATCTCAACGGGCTGATGCCGCACCATGGTGATCTCGTCTATGATGGTCCTGGTCTTCATTGCCAGCGATTCAAGAATTCCCCTGACGGTGGCTGCTATGCCGGCGGGCACGTGCTGACCCGTCACCCTGCAATAGTCCGCGATGGCAGCCGGCATGTCGGAGGGATTGAGAAAACGTGGATCGTCGGGATCGATGAAGAACCCGAACGCTGGCGACCCTGCTGCCTTCTGCACGAGTGCGTCGTAGGGATTATCCTCGGTCCCCCAGGTCCTCCTGCATTCCTGCAATATCCAGAATCCCATCATGTTCTTCAGGACCCGGAACCCCTTGATGCCGCCTTCATTGGTGAAGTTCAGCCTCCTGGTCTCCTGGTTTACAAGCGGATCGGGGTGCTCGAATCCCACCAGTGACCAGGTGCCGGCGCTGATAAAGGCCCAGTTGTGTCCCTGTGCGGGGATCGCCGCGATGGCCGAGGCCGTATCATGGGAGGCCACGGAAACGACAGGAAGGCCGGCGAGGCCACCGTTGGCGCCCGGGAAGCCCGACAGGGCCCCCAGGACCGTACACGGCGCCACCACCTTCTGCATGATCCCCATGTCAATGCCCAGCAGCTCGAAAAGGGACGTTTCCCATTGTGCTTTGAAGGGATTGAAAAGCTGGCTGGTCGTGGCGAATGTGAACTCCGTCCTTTTCCGGCCCGTCAGAAAATAATTTATGATGTCCGGCATGAAAAGCAGGTCCCCCACCGAGCCGAATATCTCCGGGTGGTCCCTGCGTTCGGCGAAGAGCTGGAAGAGCGTATTGAACGGAAGCATCTGTATGCCGGTCATTTCGTATACGGTGGCGAGGGGAAGGGCCTTTCCGAACTCCTCCATGGCCCCATCCGTGCGGGGGTCACGGTAGGCATAGGGCAGGCCTATCAACCGTCCCGACCTGTCCAGCAGCCCATAGTCCACTCCCCAGGTGTCCACACCCAGTGAATCCCAGTCCCCGGGCATGTCTGAAGCCTCCTCGAGTCCGGCGGTGATCTCTTCGAACATGCGGTAGATGTTCCAGTGGAAACCGCCTCCGATCTTTGTCATTCCCGTGGGGAAACGCCTTATCTCTTTCAAATGGAGTTTCCCATCCTGTATGGAGCCCTCTATCATTCGGCCGGATTCGGCTCCAAGGTCAATGGCCAGGTGTCGTGATGCTGTCATGGATTCCTCGATCCTCTTGATGCTGTCCGGCATTCTGTCCCGGACCCTTTTTTTTTAAGGGTTCAATGTTTCAATGGCAGTTTCCTTCCCGCGGCCAGGGATTGCCATTTCGGGTTGCCATCCATCAAACCGATCATAACCGGCACTTCCGCCAGGTTGAACAACTCCCCCCCACGGATCACGGCGATACCTCCGGAGGGTATGCCGATATAACCTGACCCCAGCGAATCCACCAGGTGCCGAAGGTCATCCTGGTCCATCCCCGGCTCGTCGGACAATTCGCATTCGACCATGATCCCCGGAACCAGATGAAGGGCATCATGGATGCGGAGAGGGCTTTCGCCTCCTTCCTCGTCCGGCCCGGTCTCGTCCTTTACCGCTGCGATGCGCCGATCTCCAAGCAAAGCAACGGCCTGGTTCAAACCGACAACTGCAGCACCCGCGTCAAGGGCCTTGCGGATCGCGTCGGTAAGTTGCTCTGCATCCTCCCTTTTCATGAATCGGTTCAGCCTGTTGCCGACCAGAAAGATCACAGAGGCCCCTTCCACCATGATGCGAGAGGAAGGAAGCAGCTCCTGCCGCTCTTCGACCTCCAGCACATGCACGGCGTTGGGCAGGGTCTGCAGGACCTTCTTCCTCAAATAGAGCACCCGTTCGTCGGAAGGTTCGATCCCCACCGGAACGATAAGTATGTAGCCTCCTTCAAGGACGTCGGACTCCCTGGCAACGGCCCTCAGCAGATCGTCCCTGATCCCGATCTCATTGGCCATGAACACCGGGCCCTGACCTCCGGGTTGGGATCCGGCCGGCCCCCTGTCGCAATGGAACAGGCCCAGCGCCAACAGACCGATAAGCAAAGATTTAACCAGAAGGGTCCTCATGATCTCACGTCATCTGAAAAAGGAACACAGAACGCCTGTGCCCGCGGTGATCAAAATGTGCCTGATCCGCCCTTAAAAATACTAATTATTGTCAAGACAAAGATCTTAAGGTCCATCATGAACGACCAATTCTCAATATAATGCAGGTCAAGGCGGACCCGCTGATGAAGGTGCCGGAGGGTTCGGATGCTGCCGCGGAAGCCGTTCACCTGGGCCAGGCCTGTGAGACCGGGTTTTACGGTATGCCGTTCCATGAAATGGGGGACAAGTTCGGTATACCGTTCCGTATGGAAGAGCATATGAGGTCGCGGACCGATGACGGACATGTGGCCGAGGAAAATGTTCACAAATTGCGGCAGTTCGTCCAGGCCGGTGTTCCGAAGAAAATGACCCAAAGGGGTGACCCTAGGGTCATTCGGTTCAGCACTTCGCACATGGGCCTCCTCGGAATCCCTCATCGTTTTGAACTTGATGCAGGCGAATACCTGATCATTCAAGCCATTCCGCAACTGGACAAAAAAGACGCCCTGACGGTATGCCAGCCTGTTGATCAGCCAAAGGAGGGGTACCATCCAGGAAAGCACGGTGAGCATGAAGAACGCGGAGACGATCACATCGAACCCCCTTTTAAGGAGCCTGTTGCCACGCTTGAAGAGCAGACCATCTGAGACCCGGGCAACGGCCCGCCCGGACGATCTGACCGGAGAATACTGCACCCCTTGCAATATTTCAGGCTCCGGCAGAGGGCAGACATACCCCGCACGTCCGATGGCCGTTTCCAGGATCTGCTCCAAATCTATCGTTTTAACGTTTTATGATCTTCTCATTAAAGAACGTACCCGCCCGGGTTTGAACTTTAAGGATAAATACACCTTTTTTCAAGGGGGACATATCCAGGCGGACATTTTGAGTTCCTTTGCTGTCGCTCTCCATGACCACTTGTCCGTCCATGTTGTATACCGCATAGGATGTGATCCCTTCCGGGTGGCTTGCAATCACATAGTCACGGGCCGGCACAGGATAGAGGGTGAGGCCCGCAGAGGCTGATTCCCCGATCCCGGTAATCACATCAACAGTAGTGCAGGCCGGCTCGGAATCACCCAGGTCGTAAACAGCGTAAACACAATACTCATAGGTGCCTGGAGGCGGCGTCGCATCGATGAATTCCGTATCCGTCGTGGTTCCGATGAACTCCCCGTCCCTAAAGACGGAGTAACCGCTGAGTGTGATCGAAAACTCCTGGTCGTGCTTGAAATCATCGATGTAGAATTTCTCATCTGCCGGCTGGAAGAAGTCGGCCGCGCCCAACTGTTTCAGGTCTCCCGTACCGAACGCGCCCGAGCTCCACTGCCAGCTGTGGATCAGTTCATCTTCGATCCAGAACTCGGCAACATCATCCTCCAGGTCAATGTAATTGCGGACTTCTATCCAGGTCTCGTAATCAAATGTGAAGGAAGCAGCTGCGGCACCGCCCCCATCGATGTAGCCGGTCCCATCCGATGCGAAATACACCTGGCTTCCCCAGATATAGTTCCCCACATCAAAACTCTGGAGCATGATGAACCACCCGCTGTTATTCTCCGGGAACCAGACCCGGCTGCTGATGTCATGCTTGCCGATGGTGATGTTCCCTGTGGGGTAGACCATGTCATTGCTCACCTGCATCTTCATTGATTGCGAGGGGCTGAAGCTGTTTTCCTGGGAAACGACTGCATCTTCGGCTGAACCGGGATTGTTGGTCCAGGTGGTCCATGCGGGATTGTTCAATGCTACATGATCGCCATTTGCATAATCCTCGAAGTCGTCAAAGAACATGGTACCCGAGGTCATCGGGGAATTCCACGACAAATGCACATCGGTGCCGATCTGTTCACCGGCAATGTTCTGCGGCGGAGGCAGCAGGCTCAGCGAATGGAACACTTCGGTCTCTGCACAGTCGTTGGCCGGGTTCTCATCCCCGGGCAATTCGGTGCAGGCTGTGAGTGTATACAATGTGCCCGGCCCTGACAGATCGGCCAGGGTGGCAAAGGTATGATAATCGTTCCCGTTGGGGGCGATCGTTCCGTTGAAGGTCTCGGTGACCGCCGTCCCTCCGTTGATCGAATAGGAGACCTCAAAATTGCTTTGGGGATTCTGGCTCCCATTCAGGATCTTGATCGTGATCTCCTCTTCCGCCGTGAGATCAGGGCCGGAGACCGGCTCCGTGATGATGTTCACTGAAAGGTCGTTTTCAGGAAGTGATGATTCATAAGGGATGGCAAGGGCCGTCACCTCGGCCTGGCCCGGGAAAAGGGCTATCAATGTGGCCTGGCCAGTGTTCACGTCGACAGAGAAAAGACCTCCTCCCGTGGATCCGGTATATCCGGCAAGATAGCACACATCCTCATCCCTGTCGAAAGACATGTCCTGGGCATAGGCGAAATCGTAACCCATGGGCCCGATGGGGGTTGTATTGCCGTTGGTCTTGTCGATGGAATAGAAGATGTCGTCAACAATGTCGTAACCGAACATGTCCCCTTCGGCATTGCAGTCGATGCTGATGATCAGACCCCCGGTCGAGGTAATGTAGGCGATCAGGGTAAGTTGACCAGCTGCGACATCGATCTCGTACAAGGCATTCGAAATCCCATCCGCGGCCAGCCCGTAAAGCGTGGTTCCGTCATAGGTGATGCCGGTCATGGAAGGGGTGGCCATGAGGTAGGTCAGTTCCCCACTTTCCGGGTTCATCTCGTACAATCCGCCGCCGTATTTTGTGCCATAGACCAATCCACCCGGTATCCAGCATGCGCTGGAAAGGAAGTCGGGGATCGGATTCGACAGGAGGGAATAGAAGACCTCCGGTTCATTCAGGTCGAACATGAGGGGCCCGACCGGAATTCCTGATGTCCCTGTAATGTCAACGGCCATATAACCGTATGCCGGTTTGGCGTCTGCCACCATTATGCTCTTTACCAGGCAGTCATTGCCGGGAATCTCATCCCCCGAAAGATCCGTACAAACCTCAACTTCCCATGTGCCGTAGCCGGCATCCCACACATCAAAAAAGACCTGCATCGTTTCCCCGGGTTCCAGATCATTTACGTAGGATGAAGCGGAATAACCGTCATCACATGCGACTGTAACATTGAAGGACTGGGATTCCGTACCGAAATTCTTGACCGTGGCGACAGGGTTCACCTGCCCGGGTTCAGACACGCCGGGTATATCGATCGAGACCACGCCTGCATCCTTGGAGACCGGGTCCACGATATCGATGATGAAGTCTACACAATTCCCGTAATAGAAAGTGCTGCACGGGCTGGTGACCGGTTCGTTGAAATTGGTCCGTACGCGCATGACATGCTGCCCTGCCGCGACCGACTCCGGAACAGTGAAATCAAACGTATAGGGCAACCCGGGTTCATACAGGTAACCGTCATTGATGATATGCTCGTCGCCTGTCAAAAGCAGGTCATCATTGTAATCGATCCATACATCGAAATAGGTCATCCAGAAACCCGCTTTCACCGTCAGGGTGTTCTCATACAACTGGGGCACGAAATGAACCATGTCGGTATAATCGTGATACCAGGCCGGTGTGCCCTCGCACAGGATCTCAACGTCCTGGATGTTCGCCAGGTCCCAGTAGGAAAGGCCGTCGATGGATTCACATCCGAACATGTACAGGTCGTCGGTACAGAGACCCGACTGCATGCCCTCCCCCAGATAACCCTGGGCCTTACCCTTGTAATCAATCTTCGCATTCCGGGCTTCGGCCCGGGCCTCTTTTATTTCTTTCTGGATCATGGAATCCTTTTCCTTCTTCACCGGAGCCACTCCAAGCAAACTGCTGCGTGCATCTTTTTTCTCCTGGTATTTATAGCCCGTGGCAAGCGGCTGGGCATTTACCGCAACCGCCAGGACCAGGACCAATGCAACCCCAAGGAAACCTGTCATTTTCTTCATCATAAAACTTGTATCTAATTAATTATAAACAAAATAGCCGAAATCAAACACGTTCAATCCCAATAAATCCACAAACCGATAATGTGTAAAAGTACCCGGGCAAAACCGCAAAACTGTCCTGTTCTGTCCTGAACAGATCGCGAAATGCGCGAAGGAACGTCCTGTTATGTCATTCCGGGAAGAGGGTGGCGCAAACCGCCGGGGCACCGGGCCTGACGGCATCCCTAAGGGCTTTGATGCCTGGCTGAAGACATCTCCAATGCCATGTTATACAATGACATGTCGATGGAGTGAAATTTCTCAAGCTCGATCCGCAACTGCGGATCGATGCCAACCTGCTCGCCATAGGGATTCACATTTTCCCGGTAGAGATATGTGCTTGCCCCAAGGAACCTATCAAAGAAAAATTCAAGTTCAGCCTCGTAGTTTTCCACGATCCCGATAAATTGAAAATTGGAGATGTCGAAATTCCAGAAAAAATTGCTGCAATAATTCCTGAGCAACGGGCTGAAGCAATATTCCTCAAGTGACCAATTCTCTTTTTTCACCTTGTAGGGGATGGTGTCCCTGGCACCCGGCCTGTTCCTCAGAATGTGGTAGTAATTGGAATACAGGCGGTCGACCGGGTTTCGAAGCCAGGTGATGTAGGTGGCCCGCCCGGTGAAAGCGGCATATTTCGCGGCCAGGAAGTGGCCATGAATGCATTGCAGATGCTCATATTTGCGCACCTTGATCTTCCTGTTGAACGACTCCGCCTTCGCCCTTCCCTTTTCAAAAGGCAACCGCAAGGGGCGGGTACCGTAATCCTCCAGCAAGGCCCTGCCAAAATGTGATTTCAGCGACATCTTGAAGGAGGTCCCGGCGCTTTTAGGGATATGCAGGGAGATGATCATTTAGAACGAATAATTGAAGTGCTCAATATCCCTTTGATACATCCGCCGTACTTTTTCCGCATCATAATCCGAATAATAGGCGCGGTAATGGTCCCGTTTCCAGGAATTGACCTTCCGGAGCTTCCTTCGCCTGAGTCCCAGACGGTCCATGACCAGGTCGAAATCCTCCCCGAGGTTCTCGAACCGCCCGACGAAATCAACGGCGATATTGCCTTCTTTGTCAACAATGTAGTCGAGCTGATTGAATGTTATCGACTTCAGGTATTGCACCCCGTCGTCAGTCAGGCCGCTCCTCTTTTCGTCGATCACCCGGGTACAGTTCAGAAAGTCGGAGAAACTGGTCGCATTTGCCAGCATATAATCCCTGAAGTCATTTGATATGTAGGAGTTCATGCGGATCATGTTGTACCAGGAAACAAGCCTGTCCCAGGGGTTCCTCACAAAGGTGAACCTGTAGACCCCTGACGGGACCTGGTACTGTGAAATGAAGGAATGGGTCTTGCCCAGGAACCTGGTTTCCGGAATGGTCCGCAGGAATTCGCTTATGCTCGAACCTGCCGTCTTCTGGATGTGGACGAACAAGAATCCGTGACGGTGGTTATAGATCATAATCGAAATATTTGAAATCCTCCCTGAAGTACTTCCGTATCCTTTTCAACTGCCTGTCATCCGGTTGGAAGCTCGCTCTTTCCGTCTTGTAATAATTGAGCCTGCCCAGGCCTTCGCAGCCAATGAATGCTTCAATGCCCCTGACGTCAAAATAATTGAATATGGTGACCCTGTCGCTGATCAATCCGGCATGGTCGATCAGGTATTCAACATTGGAGAGGTTGTGGTTGTCGAAGAATGCATTGTTCCTGCTGTTCAGGAAAAGATCGAGGAACCCGTCAAAGCCCCGGTAAAGCTCGTCGATGTCAGGCCTGTGCCTTTTGAGGTAGAAGTACTCGGAGATGGTCCTGTCGACAGGGTTCCTCACCACGGTGAATATCCTCACCTCGTCCGTGACCATGTTCAGGTCCTGCAGCTCCCTGAAAGTGCAGTGCTGTGGCGTATGGCCGTTGATGAAGATCGAGCCCGTGGAGGTGAACATGCTCATGGCCTCACCCCTTTCTTCCAGCAGTTTTTCGATGGAGGTGCCACCCGTCTTCGGGATGTGGATAAATAACAACTTACTTCTGACGAACAAGGGCATTTGTCTCTCTTTTCCGGATTCTGCAAAGATAATCGATTGGAACGATCCATGACCATCCACCATCGGCGTCCAAAAATACACCAGGCAGGCCTCACTACTATCCTGACCTGTCCCGATAAAGCGGAGGGGGAGGCTGCATACGGGCAGGCCGTCGAAATAGCGCAGGCTCAGCGCTTCAGCAAGGCCTCCAGGGATTCATCCCTGTCCAGCAGGTACACGAATGCCGCCATGGCCGCACTGCCCAGCTGGAGCTCCCTGCGGTTCACCTGCCCGAACACATCCTTCGCCGAATGGTGGTAGTCGAAATACCGCTGGGAGTCGACGACGAGGCCGGCAGTGACCGCCCCCAGCTCTTTCAGCCTCCATATGTCGGGGCCGCTGCCCCCGCGAATGAACCGGTCGGCCTGGTAGGGTACAAAGTACTTTTCGTATCCCCGGAGGTGATCAACGACCGGGGCCGGCACATCGATGGTGAAGCCGGAAGGGGTGAACCCCCCGTGGTCGGCCTCCAGCGCGAGGAAATGCCTTTCCCCCGCGGCTTCGGCCTGCCGCGCATATTCGCTGCTTCCGGTCTGTGCGACCTCCTCGTCCATGAACATGACGACCCTGAGCGTGTGCCGGGGCCTGATCCCAAGTTCCCGGAACAACCGGAGCACCTCGATCGCCTGTATGCACCCTGCACCATCATCGTGGGCCCCTTCCCCGAGGTCCCAACTGTCGAGGTGCCCGCCCACGGTGATGTATTCGTCGGGGAAATCGCTCCCGGCCAATTCGCCGATCACGTTGAACGACTGTACCTCCTCCCTGCGCTCACAGGCGGTCCTGATGAAGAGTTGCAGGCCGGGGTCGTCCCTGAGCCATGCCGACAGGAGATCGGCATCCGCGGTGGAGATGGCCACGGCCGGTATCTTTTGCCCTTCCTCCTCATAGCGGAGGATGCCGGTGTGGGGGACGGTGTCAAGGGCCGTCGTGACGGAACGCACCACGACGCCGGCGGCCCCGTACAGCGCTGCACGGGCAGCGCCCGATATGCGCTGGTCGACAGCTCCCGAGTAGGACCTGAACGTATTGAAATAGGACTGGTCGGCCCGCCTGTTGAAGAAGACGATCCTACCCTTCACCAGGTCGGCCAGGACCGCCAGCGAATCGATGTGGGCCACCTCCACCACGCCGGTACGCAGCCCTCCGGGGCCCGTCCCGACGGATCCGCCCAGGGCGCAGACGTGCACCGGCACCTGGCCGTGCCTTTCCGAATCGACAAATGCCGTTTCCTTCTCTCCCCTGAACCAGCGGGGCACCGTCAGCGGCTGGAGGGAGACGGTATCGGCACCCGCTGCCGCCAGCATGGCGGAGGTCAGTTCCACGGCCGCGGCGGCGGCGGGGGAGCCGGTCAACCTGCCGCCCACGTCCTTGCAGAGCGCGCGAAGGTTGTCATAGGCGGCATGGCTGTTCAGCGCTTCCCGGTATATGGAGGCGATCACCAGCGAGTCGCTGTCCTGGGCCGCGGCACCGCAGGCCATCGCCAGGGCGGCGGCAGCTATGAAAATACGGGCGGTCAGGGCCCTGCGGATGGCGAGGGGCGTTCTGTTCATCGTCGGGTTTGTTTACTGTCAAAGATAGGATTTTCGGCACGTCCTGCATTCTTTTATCCGCAGGCGGGGCGGAAAAGCCATGCAAATAACTACTTTTGCGCATGGCAGAGACCAGCCCGCTCCTGTGTTCAAGACAAACATCACATATCCCGACATCTGGAAGATCGCCTACCCCATCA
>CAYLTG010000022.1:0-34934 GCA_964386225.1 uncultured Bacteroidales bacterium | reverse complement strand
ACAAGGACATCCAGATCAAGTACACAGGGCTGAGGCCGGGGGAAAAACTCTATGAGGAGCTGCTCAACGACGGGGAGAACACCCTTCCGACCCATCACCCCCAGATCATGATCGGCAAGGTGCGGGAGTACGACCTGGAGACCATCCGCAGGCACGTGAACGAGCTTGGCGAATTGTTCGACCGGCAGGATAACGATTCCATCGTCAGGAAAATGAAGGAGGTGGTGCCCGAGTTCATCAGCAAGAATTCCATTTACGAAAAACTCGACCAGGAATGAGTGGCAGGCCGAAGTTCCAGACCGGCAACGTGGTGCTGCTTTCTGTGACCCACCTGCTGCACGATGTCTATTCCTCTTTCCTGGCCCCCCTCCGCCCGCTGCTCATCGAAAAGTTCGGGCTTTCCCTGACCCTGGCTTCGCTCTGGGACCTTTTCCAGCGCGTGCCCTGGCTCCTGAACCCGCTGATCGGCGTGATCGCCGAGCGGACGGCTGCCCGCTATTTCGTCATCGTGACCCCGGCCATCACCGCGGTGACCATGAGCCTGCTGGGTGTCGCACCCTCTTATACGGTCATCTCCATCCTGCTGCTGGTGATGGGCGTCAGTTCGGCCGTTTTCCACGTGCCCTCACCGGTGATGGTGCAAAAAGTATCGGGCGACCTCACCGGCCGCGGCATGAGCTTCTACATGTTCGGCGGAGAGGTGGCCCGCACCCTAGGCCCGCTGGTGATCACCGGCGCCGTTTCGCTCTGGGGGCTCGAGGGGACCTGGAAGCTGATCCCTTTCGGCTTGCTGGCCTCCTTCATCCTCTACCTCAGGCTGAAGGACATCCGCATCACGGTGAACACTTCGGGGACAAGGCAGCGGACAGGGTTCATGACCACCTTCAGGAGGCTCATGCCCTTCTTTGCCATCCTCATCGGCATCACCTTTTTCAGGGCCATCATGAAGTCGGGCCTCACCGCCTTCCTGCCGACCTATTATTTCAACGAGAAAGGCGAAACGCTGTGGTTCGCCAATTCGGCACTCGCTGTTTTTCAGCTCGCAGGCGCCCTCGGCACCATCGTTTCGGGGACCATCTCCGACCGCATCGGCAGGAAGACCGCCCTCCTCGTCATCGCGGCGGTCACGCCGGTCTTCATGTTCCTTTTTATCGCCTCCTCGGGCTACCTGAGCTTCGTGTTCCTGCTGCTGCTCGGGTTCTTCATCTTTGCTCCCGGGCCTGTGCTGCTGGCCCTGGTCCAGGACCGCGAAAAGGAAAAGCCGGTCTTTGCCAACAGCATCTACATGACCATCAGCTTCGTGACCGCTTCCATTGCCGTGGTACTTGCCGGCTCCATCGGCGACTGGATCGGCCTGGAGAACACATACCGGCTCTCCGCTTTCCTGGCCATCGGCGCCATCCCGTTCGTTTTGATGTTAAAAACAAAGCGCTAATGTTGTTATTTATTTCACAAATCTTTATACCTTCGCGCCGCTGCATCGCATTGAACTGATCGGAAATCTAAATTCAACTTCATGAGGAATCTTTACTTCACCCTTCTCTTTCTGTTTACCGGCCTTTTTGCAGGCGGGCAGGAGTACAACACCCTGGTCCAGGAGATCATCGACAACGTGAGCCAGGACTCACTCATCCAGCAATTGCGCAACATCTCCGGCGAGGACCCGGTGATGGTCGGCGGCGAGCTCACCACCATCGAGCACCGGGTAAGCTCCTGGGGCAATGACCTCGCTGCCCAGTACATTTTTGAGACCCTCGAGGGTTACGGGCTGGAACCCTTTTACCAGGACTACAGCTCCGGCGGAAGGAACGTGCTTGCAGTGCAGGTGGGCACACAACACCCTGAAGAGTATTACATGATCTGCGGCCACTATGATGCGGTCGATTTTTACTGCGCCGACGACAACGGCAGCGGCACCGTGGGGGTGCTTGAAGCGGCCCGACTCTTCACGCAGCGGCAATTTGAATACTCGATCATTTACGCCCTGTGGGACGAGGAGGAGATCGGGCTCATCGGCAGCAACTATTATGCGACACAGGCTGCAACCAACAACCAGGTGATCCATGCCGTCATCAACATGGACATGATCGCCTGGGACGGCGACGGGGACATGGCCGTGGAGATACACTCCTCGCTGCAGGCGAGCTCCGACGTGCTTTCCGACTACATCGTGGAGATCGACGGGCTCTACGAGCTGGCCACTGTACCCGACATCAAGATCCCCGGGACCACGGCCAGCGACCACTCCCGCTTCTGGAACAACGGCTATGCGGCGGTATTGCTCATTGAGGAGTATTACGGCGGGGACTTCAACCCCTACTACCACTCCGAGGATGACCGCATCGCCATCCTCAACATGCCCTATTTCCACGAGATGGCCAGGCTCGCCATCGGCAGCCTGGCCTCCATGGCAGCACCGGTAATGGAAACAGGCACCACCCCCGCCCTGTCGTCAGCCAGCATGACACTGGGCAACCATCCCAACCCGTTCAGCACAACCACGTCGGTGAACTTCTTCCTGGAGACGGACAGGTATGTCAGGCTGACCCTTTTCAACAGCCAGGGACAGAAACTGGAGGTATTGGAAGAGGGTGATATTCGAGCAGGATCCCATGTGGTCCAACTGAACGGGAACGACCTGCCCGATGGACTGTATTTCCTCCGCCTCGAATCGGCCGACCGGATGCTGACACACAAGATCCTCGTTCAGTAGGCGCCCTGCGGGTACAGCGAAACCGGACTCCGCCGGGTTGATGTTCCAGCCATCGCGACCTGATCCGGTCATGCCTCGTTTCAATTTGTTCCGGCGGGCCACCAGGGTTGTGTCATTTTTTGTATTTTCGCGGGCTAAACCTACTGATAGAAATTATGAATACGCATCCCTCCGAACAACTGAATCCGGGCTTCTTCTCCAATTATAAAAGCGACATTCCCTCAGGTTTTGTCGTATTCCTTGTTGCTCTGCCGCTATGTCTTGGCATCGCCCTCGCCTCCGGCGCCCCCTTGTTCTCGGGCATCATCGCCGGCGTCATCGGCGGGATTGTCGTCGGATACCTGAGCGGATCGCCCCTGGGCGTGAGTGGTCCCGCTGCGGGCCTTGCTGTGATCGTGCTCACCTCCATCCAGGAACTGGGCGCTTTCAACGCTTTCCTGCTGGCGGTGATCATCTCCGGAATCATCCAGTTTGTCCTCGGCATCCTTCAGGCCGGTATCGTCGGGTACTTCTTCCCTTCCTCCGTCATCAAGGGAATGCTGGCGGCGATCGGCATTATCATTGCATTCAAGCAGTTGCCCCATGCCGTGGGCTACGACAACATTCTCGACGCCGAGATCTCCTTTATCGACCACACGCCGGTTCAGGAGGGGGAGAACATACTCACGGAGTTCACACACATGCTGTCCTTTATCAACTTGGGTGCATTGACGATCACCCTGGTATCCATGGCCATCCTGCTGGTGTGGGAGACCAAATTCTTCAAATCGAAGCAAGTCTTCCGCATCTTTCCCGGCGGCCTGGCCGCCGTGGTGGCCGGAACCGTACTGTCTGTCATTTTCAGGGATATCCCAAACATGGCCCTGTCGTCAAACATGCTGGTCAACCTGCCGATCCCCTCGGAGGTCGGGGGTCTGTCGGGATTGCTGACCTTTCCCGATTTCAGCCGGATCACCGATCCCGATATCTACCGGATCGCTTTCACCATCGCCCTCGTCGGAAGCATCGAAACGCTGCTTTCGGTCGAGGCCACCGACAAAATGGATCCCTACAAACGGATCACCCCGACCAACAGGGAGTTACGTGCCCAGGGCGTGGGAAATTTCATTTCCGGGTTCATCGGCGGACTTCCCATCACCCAGGTGATCGTCAGGAGCTCCACCAATGTGCAATCGGGCGGAAAGACAAGATTCTCGACGGTCTTCCATGGGTTCATCCTCCTGATCGCCGCGCTTGCCCTTCCCCGATTCCTCAATAATATACCGCTGGCCAGCCTGTCCGCCATCCTCCTGATGGTTGGGTACAAACTGGCAAAGCCCTCCCTGTTCAGGACCATTTATAAATTGGGATACAAACAGTTCATCCCGTTCATCGCCACGATCATTGCGATCGTATTCACCGACCTGCTCACCGGCGTCATCATCGGGATGTTCTTCGGGGTCTTCAATATCCTGGTTTCCAATTACAGGATTCCTTTCATCTTTGAGAACACGGACAGGAAATCTGACAAACTGTTGATCCGACTCGGGCAGGAGGTGTCGTTCCTCAACAAGGGGGCACTCATCCGGGCACTCAGCAAGGTCCAGAACAATTGCAAGGTAGTGATCGACGGATCCGCATCCGAGACAGTGGATTACGATATCATCGAGGTGGTGAACGACTTCAGGGAGCAGGCCAAATACAGGAACATCGAAGTGGAAGTGATCGGCCTGAGCTACCGGATGTCAAAGGACTACACCAAAGCCTTCATGGAAGTATTCAAGGAGGACAACTGATCCGGGTAGCCGGGCATCCGTCATCATGAGACCTGTACCTGTGATGCCAGCAGGAACCTGGCATCCAGGTCTTTCCACAGTTGCTCCGACCGGTCCCACAGTTTCTTTCCTTCCGCCGCATCATACACCTTGGGGTCCATCTCCTTGGGATTGAACATGTGCAGGTATTTCCCGGTGCTGTCGCCGTAATCATCCGAAATGGCCATGTACGCTACCGGCCTGGCGGCCACCTCCGGCGACCTGAACACAACGCTGAATATACCGCCAAGGATCTTCCGCAGCGCCCACGGGGCCTCTTTGATGATGTTGGAATGGACCGGGCCCGGACAGATGACGTGGACCGGTATGGTGAGGCCGTCCCTGTTGAGGCGGCGTGAGAACTCCACCGCCAGGGTATTGAGCACCAGTTTATAGTAACTGTAATAGGAGATCCCCTTGGAGACCCCGTAATCCTCATAGCGCCCGAACTGCCCGAAATCGATGGCCGAGGAACCCTGGTGCGAGTCGGAGGAGATGAAGAGTACCCTGGGCTTGAGCCCGGGCCTTGCGTACGGATCGATGACCCCGCGGGCAAGCAGCAGGTTCACCAGCATAAAATTGGCAAAATAGTTCACGAAAAACATCTCCTCCTGCCCCGATTCCGTCTTCCGTGCACCGGGCAGGGCGACGCCTGCATTGAGGACGGTGATGTCGGAATGGATCCCGCGTGCGACAAGGGCATCCACAAAATCATGAATGCTGTCGACCTTCGACAGGTCCACCCGCATCATCTCCACCGTGCCGGACCCTGACAGCGCCTTGACCCGTTCTCCCGCCTCCGGCACCTGGCTTCGGCAGGCCATGATCACATGGGCCCCACGCCTGGCCATTTCCACCGCCAGTCCGAAGCCGAGGCCCGAATTGGCACCTGTGATGATGCAGGTCCTGCCATCGGCCCTCACATCGTCGCTGAGCCGGTCTTCCAGTTTTTGCTTCGAAAAAAAGTCTTTCACCCCCGCAAGCGCTGCCACCACCGGGTTGTCGAATCGTCCATGTGCCATAGATCAAGGTTTTGCGCCTGCAATTATACGTTATTTTGGGGAAATGCAACGCCCGGCAGGATGCCGGCATGCCAGATCCCTGGCGGGTCAGGCAAGTCCGGCTTTTGCCCTCCACCCGGGAAGGACACGGTTCGATACACCAATTCGACGGTTCATGTCATTTCGTTTTTCAGAATGACGGAGCTGCATTTATTTTGCAGGATCCAAACACATCAAAAACAATTTGAACCATGAAAACTGCTTTCTTGAGACGGACCATGATCGCGATCTTCGCAGCCCTCCTCCTGAGCCCGGGAGATGCCCTGACCCAGGAACTGGTGTCCAGGGGCAATGTGGTTTGCGGCACCAGGCAATACAAATACTCCGACATGTTCACCGACTATGACGTCCAGACCAGGGGCGATATCCGGGTCAGCGACGACGACACCCGCATCGTGAGCATCTCCCCCGGGGGCTACCTGAAGGTCAGCAAGAAAACCTTCGGCAACAAACGCACCATCGTCGTCGAGAGCAGCGGTGCCGGCACCCTCTCCTATGAATACTATGAAGGCCGGACCGAGGTTCCGTATGAACCTGAAGGGAGAAAATGGCTTGCCGACATCCTTCTCGACGTGGTGCGCCTCACCGGGATTGACGCCGAGGGCCGGACAAAACGAATCTACGGCAAGAAGGGGATCGAGGGGTTCCTCGACGAGGTGCACCAGATCCCCTCGAACAGCGTCAGCGGCATTTACTATGATGCCCTGATGGACAACTTCAGGCTCGACGAGAGCGAAGTGACCCGCATCCTCCGGTCGATCTCTGAGCAGATCAGTTCCAACAGCGAACAGGGGCGCCTGTACAGGAAGCACAGCAGGCTCTTCCTGTCCAGCAACGCGGTGATGGTCTCCTATTTCAATGCCATCTCGGGCATGTCGTCCAATTCGGAGATGGCCTCGGTGCTGCGCAAGATCGACGAGGACATTGATTTCAGCGACCCGAAGGTTACGGAGGCCTACTTCAGCGCCGTGGACGGGATGACCAGCAATTCGGAGGCCGGCTCGGTGATGCGCCAGCTGGAAAAGAGCCAGATGCTCACCCGCGAGGCTTACATCCGGCTTCTCAGGAGCGTCCGGCAGCTCAGCTCGAATACTGAAATGGGGTCCGTGCTGAGGTCGCTGACCCACCTCGACATGGACGACCCCGGTGTGGCCGACGCCTGGTTCGACGCCGTGGATGCCATGACCAGCAACACCGAAGCAGGCAGCACCCTGCGCCATATGATGGGGAGACATACCCTCAACGAACACGCCTGCCTGAGGGTGCTGGGCAGCGTCAAACTGCTCACCTCCAACACGGAAGCCGGCAGCGTGCTGAGGGCCATCCGCGACATCGACCTGAATTCCCCTCCGGTGCGGACGGCATACTTCTCAGCCCTCGGTGTCGTGACCAGCAACACGGAACAAAGTTCGGTGCTCCGGCATACCATCGGGAATTACAACCTCGACACGGATACATGGGTGGCCCTTTTCAGGGTTTCCGGCACCATGACCTCCAGCACAGAACTGGGGTCGGTATTGCGGACCGCATCCTCCAAAATGCCCTATGAAAAGCAGGTGCTGGACGCCTATTTTGCAGCAGCCAACCAGGTGACCAGCAGCACGGAGAAAGGACGCGCGCTCAGGGCCGTGGCTGAGGATGCAAAGTTTAACAAGACCGCGGCCATCGGTACGATCAACAGCTGCCGCACCATCACCTCCAACACCGAGAAGTCCATCGTGCTGAAGTCCGTGGCCAAAACGCCGCTCATCACCGACAAGGAGGTCAGGGATGCATACATGGAGGCCGCCCGCACCCTTTCCTCCGACACCGAATACCGTCTGGTGATCGAAGCCCTTCCCGACCTTTGAGACTGGGCATGGAAGTTAATCCATACTGATAAATCGATCGTGCCAGTTTAATTGTTCTTACCTTTAACCGTCAATCTCAGCGCATGCACTGGATCTGGAGAAACCTAATCATCAGCACGGTCATCGGCCTCTTCGTGTTTGTCTTCCTGTACTACAGCGAGACCGGGATCACCCCCGACATCGCGGTTCACCTCGTGCCGCTGGCAACCGCCCTCGTCCTTTTCAACGGGGTGGGAATCGGGCTGCATTACCTGGGTCGACGCCTGGACGCCTTCATCCCCTGGAACAAGGCCATCACGGCACGGTTCCTGCTGGAGATCGCAGCCGGATTGATCCTTCTCCTCATCGGCAGCCTGGTCTTCAGCCTGCTCTTCCTGGACATGGCCGGCGGCGCGGAGGGCGGGGCCGCCTTCTGGCACCAGAACCGTGACGGGGCCATCAAGTTCGGCATCCTCTCCCTGGTCATCGTGTTTGTGTACGCCATGGTGAACCTGTCCATCTTCTCCTATAACCAGTATTCAAGATTCCAGGTCGCCCGGGTGAGGCTTGAGCGGCAGCAGCTGAACCTTCAGTTCGAGGCCCTGCGGAGTCAGCTCAGCCCGCATTTCCTTTTCAATGCACTGAACACCATTTCTTCCCTCATCTACAGGGATATCGGCCTGGCCGAGGATTTCATAAGGCGCATGGCCCACAGCTATCGCTACATCCTCGCCACCAACGACCGGAAGCTGGTGAGCCTGCAGTCGGAACTGGATATGCTGAAGGCCTACTTCTTCATGCAGAAGATCAAATACGAATCGTGCATCGACCTGGTGGCTGAGCTGCCGGAACCGGTCATGGGTTCCGTCATACCGCCGCTCACCCTTCAAATGCTCCTCGAGAACGCCATGAAGCACAACCTCATCTGCGAAGACAGGAAGCTCGTCGTGACACTGTCGGCACAGGACGGATACCTGCTGGTCGCCAATAACATCATCCCGAAAACAGAACTGCTGAAGATCGGGAACAGCCTCCTGAACCGTCCCAGGGAAGAGGGCTCCCACAAGATCGGGCTCAGCAACATCCGGAACAGGTATTCCTTTTTTACTCAAAAGAAAGTTGAGGTCATCCTCAACAAGGATTTCACCGTAAAACTACCAATCCTCCATACCAGTGAGCAAGACAATCTTCTATAACAACCCGGTATTCCGTTTATCGGCCCCCTTGCTGACGGGCATTGTCATCTACTTGCTCATCCTGATGTTCTTTGATTCCGTCGACATGCTGGCGGAGAATTTCTTCAGCAGGGAAGTGGTGTTCACCATCGGACTGACCTACCTCTTCTTCGAACTGAACAGGCTTGTGATCATACTCACCAACAGGATCGGACTGGATAAAAAGGCATTCCTGACCAGGCTCGCCATCCAGTATGCGCTGGCCGTTATCCTCACCCCTGCTGCGATCAGCCTCGTGATGTACCTTTATTTCTCCTACGTGGAGGGATTCAGCACCATCACCACCGAACTCCTGATCTTCAACGGTATATACCTCTTTGCGACCCTGTTCTATCACCTCTATTTCTTCAGCATTTATTTTCTGCACCGGCGCAACGATGAGCTCCTGCGCGAGGAAAAGATGCAAAGGAGCATCCTGGAGCACGAACTCAGCAGGTTCAGGAACCAGATCAACCCCACATTCCTGTTCCGGGCCCTGGAGATCATCATCGGCGAACTTCATCACAACAAGAAGCACGCTGACGAACTGATCGGACACCTGGCCGCGATCTACCGGTATACGCTGGACAACCAGCAAAACGAACTGGCCGGCCTGGTAAGCGAACTGAATTCCCTGGCGCCTGCGGCGGACATCTTCAGGGCCCTTCACCCGGACGCCCTGTTCATCCACGACCAGGTGGAGGTGAAGGAAGGGGCTTTCCTGGTGCCCGGCACCCTGCTGACCCTGTTTGAACATGCCGTCATCAACAACCTGATCGGCCCTTCCCTTCCCCTCCATTTCAAGCTCACTTCGGTGGATGGGACCCTGGTCATTTCGCATGACCTCAATGCGCGGATCACAGACGCCGACACTGCAGAAGGACGGATCAGGGACCTGGTCAGGGCCTATGAAAACCTTACCGACAGGCCGCTCAGGATAGTTCAGCAGGACCATAAACAACATTATGAAATACCCCTCCTGCTTGTGGAGGAAGAATAAATCATCAGCCTATGAAAGTAGTGATCATTGAAGATGAAAAACCGGCGGCGGCCAAGCTGGAAAAGATGCTGACGGAATACGACCCCGGGATCGAGGTCATCGCCACCCTCGGCTCCGTGGAACAGAGCCTCCGCTGGATCCGTGAATCGAAGCAGGAGCCCGACATTTATTTTCTCGACATCCAGCTATCCGACGGCAACGTGTTCGAGGTATATGAACAGGTCGAGATCAACAAGCCGGTGATCTTCGTGACGGCCTTCAACGAATATGCCCTCCAGGCCTTCAAACTGAACAGCATCGACTACCTGCTCAAACCACTCAACTACGAGGACCTGTACCGCTCCATGGAAAAGATCAAGTCGTTGCGGGAGAACCTGCCCTCCAACAGGGAGAAACTTCATTTCGAGGAGTTGAGCAGGGTGTTGCTGCAGATCAACAAGAACTACAAAACCCGGTTCCTGGTCAAGGTGGGCGACCATCTGAGGTCGGTGAAGACCGAGAACATCATGCTTTTCTACGCCGAGGGGCGCACCGTTTTCATCATCACCGGCAAGCAGAACAAGTACATCATCGATTTCACCCTCGAGGAGCTGGTCGGCAGCCTCGACCCGGCGATGTTCTTCCGCCCGAACCGTTCCTTTATCGTCAACATCAACGCCATCCGCGACGTGGTGGTATATTCCAACAGCAGGTTGCTGATCGAGCTTCACCAGCCTTTCGAGAAGGAGATCATCGTCAGCCGTGACCGGGTGGCCCAGTTGAAGACGTGGTTCGAAGGTTGAACGCCGGATGTCTGGCCGGTCATCGCCTCACGTCCATCAGCTCGATGGACCAGTCGTGGCCTAGCGTGAACACCCCGCCGATAAAGGGGTTCAGCATATAGCCCCAGCGGGGGGTGCGGCCGGCATCACATTCCCAGTATGTGTCCTCAAAATAGAACTTGAATTTATCATCTTCATGGATGATGCGGCAGTGGTACAAGCTGTTGGCCCGGAGGGTGTCCAGGATGGCCTGCTGGCCCGGTCCGTCGTTGGGATGGACCCCGTTCACATAGCAGTAGCTACCCACCAGGAGAAGGGTATCGTCGACGCACTTATAGACCAGCCTTGCCGATCCCCCGTCGTGATGGAGCCCTTTGGAGAATCCGCGCAGCTTGCTCCATCCGTTCCTTTCGGGCTCCGGGTAATACCAGCTGTCGTTGGTCTTGAACCAGAATTCGATCGAGTCGAGGTTATAGACGAATTGCACGGAGGGGTAATAGGAATGACGGCCTTCCGGGATGGTGATCGTCCGCCACCGGTTGGACATGTCGAAGAAAGTGGCGTAGGTGACGAGGAATATCTCCGTCAGGGGGAGCAGGATGATGACAACCGTCAGTATGCGGATGGTAACCTTCATTGTACAGGCATTTTAACGGTCTTGCGCCGGAAAAAGTTCGCGCCTGCCGTCCTGTGCGATCCGGGTGCGAAGCTCCCGGGCCGGCATATTTCCCGGGTCGAGCTGAAGGGCGTGCTCCAGGATAGCGTTCGCCTCTCCGGCCTGCCCCCTTCCGGCGAGGCTTGCGGCGAGGTTGAGCAGTGCCTGAAGGTGGTCGGGATCCAGTTGCAGGGCCTCCCGGTACAGCTGCTCTCCTTTTTCGAGCCGTCCCCTGCGGACCTGCAGGTAACCCAGGTTCACCAGTGCCGGCACATGCCCGGGATCCTCGCGGAGGATGAATTCAAAGATCTCCGTGGCCTCCTGGTACTTTCCCGTCAGGGCAAGCAAGCTCCCGTGCTTGTCCCGGAACTCCAGGATATAGGGCGCCAGGTCGACGGCTTTTTCATAGAAATACCCGGCCACCAGCAAATTGCCGCTGTTCTCATAGGCCTGTCCGATCCTGTAGGCAGTCCAGGCATCGTAGTTGCTATACTCCGTCTCCGTCAGGAGGCTGTCCAGGACGCGGGCAATGCCGGTCCGTTCCACCAGTGCGACAGTGGCCCCGTCGTCCTTCTTCAGGAAATGGTGGTTCACCAGTGCATTGAAATAAAAAGGGTGATCCTCCCCGGCGGCTTTCCCGAGGTAGGAAGCTGCAGAGTCCAGGTAGGAAGGATCGGGATGATAGGACTCATATTCGAGCAGGTAGCCCCTGGCCATGGTAAGGGGATCGGTCGCGGGGTTGTTCACCGACACCAGCCCCTTGAACACCCGGGGGGCATTGATCTCTTCGGGGGTCTGCGGCCTGGCGATCCGGTGGTCGTGGGTGGTGACATGGGGGATGTCCCGCGAAGGACCGGAAGGCATGTGGCAGCGCACACAACTGTTGTCCTGCCTTGCCCGTTCCTCCGGTGCAAGCGTGCACACGGACCCCCCGGATGAATGGCAGCGGGCGCATACCGCGTTGTATTTCCGATCGGGGGTCTCCTGCCGCGTCACATGCGGGTTGTGGCAGTCGATGCAGGTGAAGCCATCACCCGATTCCCGGTAGCAGCGGCTCTGCACCATCCGCTCATAATGTGAGGCCATGATGAAATCCTCCTTACCCCCTTCGAAGAGGGGCATGAATATGTCCATCACATCGTCGAGCCTCATGCCGGGCCTGAAATCGAAAAAACTTTTTCCTTCGCGCAGCACCATGGTCCCTTGCAGGTGGCAGCGCGCACAGAGATCGGTCTGCAACTCCCGGGGCAGTTTCGCCGGGTTTACGATGCTGTAGTCGATGAACCGGGAAGTGTCGACGAGGATGCTCCTTTTTTTGAGCATCACGTGGATCTCACCCGGGCCATGGCAGCGCTCGCAATCGATCCCGTCGGGAATCCGGGTGTATTTGTTCTCCGAACCCAATACCATCTCCGGATAGCCGTTGTGGCAGCTCATGCATTCCAGCCCCACCTTTCTGGAGAACCGCGTGTTGTGGCCATCCTCGAAACCGGGCGGCAGGTCGAACATTCCTTGCTGGGTATAATAAGTAAACGGTGCCTGGTAGGCATATGCTCCCGACATGAAAATGTGGGAATTGGTATGCTGGCCCGAGCCCACCACATAATCGACGTGCTCCACCCGTTCGTGGACCCTCTGCCCGTCCCGCTCGCGAAACTCCCTAACCATCAGCGAATCGCCCTTCCAGAACGGTTGAATGGTCAGGTTGGAATGGGGGTCGTGGATCATGGAGTCAGGTCCGATCACGGCAGCGCTCTTGGCCCGGTGCGCCGTATCGAACGACAACCCCATGCCCGTCTTCAGGTAGCTGAGGTAAATGGGATAATGGCATTCGCGGCAGGCATGCATCCCCACGTATTGCACGCTGTCGTGAAGGTTCAGGTAATGCTGCGCGCCCATGAGCTGCTCCAGGCGGCTTTCCCTCTGTTTACAACTGTAAACAAGCAGCAACAGCAGGAGCCCCGCGGCCGGGAGCAGGAATTTACCCTTGAAGGATGCATGTGATCTTGTTCCCATCAGGAACAAAAATACGCCGAATCTTCCAATATCAAAATAACATCCGCGGCGAGGCAGGGAAACGGATTAATTCGATAACTTTGTTGGTACACAACCATAAAAGACAGTTCACGATGAAAAAAATCCTCCTTGCCTCCCTTTTCCTTTTCTGCGGCCTTGCATGGGTCCTTGCCCAGGATGACAAGCTGCCTTTCGACGAGCACGGGCAAAGCGCCCCCATGCCCCCGGCCTGGATCGGCGCCAGCATGTCTGCCGAAAGCGCCCATCCATGGACCGCCATCGGGCCCTTCGGCGGCGATGTGGTCGACATAGCGCTGGATCCCATGTCCGATGGGTATGCTTACATCGCCGCAGGCCTTCCCTACATGCGGACGAGCACGGATGAGCCCTGGCAGCTGGTGGAAAGCCTCCTTTCCCTGTCCCCTTCGGGCATCCATTGTATCGAGTCCAACAGCGGAGGAACCCTATTTGCAGGGGGCACCTATACCAACAACAAGATATTCATCTCCAACGACCAGGGTGCGACCTGGAGCCAGAAGTTCATCGCCATCAATGCCGGGGCTATGACCATCGCCATCGACGCAGGCGATGAGAGCAACATGTATGTCGGCACCATCTCCAACATCAGCGGCAGCACCAACAAGGTGATCTCCCGGTCGGAAGACGGCGGCGAGACCTGGACCTCGCTGGACATGACCAGCCAGTTCCCCCTCGGGATGGCCTGCAACGGCATCGCCGTCGACCCCGACAACAGTGATGTGGTCGTGGCCCTGGGCGACGGAGGCTTTTCCTTCTATCCCAAGATCATCATCACCCAGGACGGGTGTGCGACCTGGACCGACATCACGGCGGGGCTGCCGGCCGGCAAACCGCTCAACGACGTGCTGATCCACGACGGCTCCATCTATGTCTGCGGCGGCCAGCTCTTCGGAGGGAACACCATGGGCATCTTCAAAAGCGATGATTACGGACAGAGCTGGCTCGACATCTCCCTGGGCTTTCCCGTCAAGGTGGTCAATGACCTGGCCATCGACCCGGAGGATCCCACCCTGATGTATGCGGCAACAGAAGGCGACGGGATCTACTATTCCGTCAACGGCGGCCTGACCTGGAACTACGACTCAGGAGGCGCCGGCGACAATGGGTCGGCGCGCAAGGTGGCCTTAAGCCCTTTCAACACCTCCGAGGTCTATGCCGGCTTCCTCAGCCTTGGCGTGTGCCTGAGCGACGACGGCGGCCTGAACTGGACCTCGTCCACCGTAGGCATCTCCTCCCTGAAGCTCAACGACATCGAGACCGACCCCAACGATCCGGAAGTGATCCTGGCCTCCTTCGAGGCCGAGAATTCCGGAGGTTGTTACTTGTTCGACCCGGCGGCCGGTGACTGGGCACTGGTTGGCAATCTGCCCGCGACAAGGTTCTCGGCGGTATCCATAGGCATCGACGGGCGGATGTACGCCTGGTCCAACGGCCCCACGACTGTGGCCCCGGAAGGGGTCTACCGCTCCGACGACGGCGGCCAGACCTGGGAGAACATGGGACCGGACATCGGTTCTGTGTTCGAGACCCAGATCTTCGCCCTGGCCCTGTCGGATTCCGATCCCGGGCTGATCTTCATCGGCGGCAACAATTTCGGGGCGAACGGCTGGGCCTCCATGATCTACCGCTCCACCGACGCCGGGGAATCATGGGAGAACGTTTACATGGGGCCTGAATTCGACGGCTTCAGGTACATCCATGTCGCCCCCGGTACCGGCGACCAGGTGGTCTATGCCGCCTACAAAACGGAGTCGTCCGGTGCGGGATTCATCAAAAGCACCGACGGCGGCTCCACCTGGCTCCCCATCAACGACGGCATTCCCGCGGCGGCCAAATGGGCAGGAGCCATCATCACCGACACCGGGGATCCTGACATCCTCTACGGCGGTGTGGGCGGCTACGGGGGTATGGCGGGAAAGATCTACAAATCCATGGACGGCGGGAGCAGCTGGGAACCCCTCAACATCAGCCTCGGGAACTACAGCAAGATATCCGACCTGGTCCAAAGCCCCCTTCATCCGGAAGTGATCTATGCGGCCACCACCCTCGACGGCGTTTACTGGACCGAGGACGGCCTGAACTGGAGCCCTGCCAACGACGGACTGCCCGCCACCAACATCACCGGCTTTTCAAGGATATTTGAGAATGACGAAGGCAAACAGGCCTTTCTTGCCTCCACCTTCTCCAACAGCGCCTTCACCACCGAGGTCTTCGATCCGGGATGGATCGGCACCGCCGAGAATACCAGCGGTATAACCCGTTTGATGATCGTACCCAACCCGAACCGGGGTTCCTTCCACCTGCGCATCACAGACCCGGAAACGCGGATCCTGGCCCTCCGGGTCGCCGACATCTCGGGAAAGATGGTATTCGACAGGGACCTCCCGGTGGGAGGCGAGGAATTGGCTGGCATCAGGCTGGACCTTGTCCCGGGGATCTATTTCCTGGCGGCCGTCCACGAAAAGGGGACCACCGTCGAAAAACTGGTCGTGGAATAGGGTCATCCAGGGAAGAACCAGTGCAGCATTGACAGGACTGCGGGCAGGGTGATCACGCTCAGCACCGTGGAGACCACGAAATTCTCCATGGCCTTCTGATCGTCGGCCCCGTAGTGCTTCGCCAGGAGCACCAGGATCGTCATGCAGGGCATGGAGGCCTCCAGCACCACCACCGAAAGGGCCAGCGGACTCATGGGCAGGGCCGTGATCCGGAGGAGGGCCCAGAAGAGGGCCATGATCACGGCCGGCATGAC
Organism: uncultured Bacteroidales bacterium; assembly: GCA_964386225.1. Lineage (GTDB taxonomy): Bacteria > Bacteroidota > Bacteroidia > Bacteroidales > JAADJA01 > JAADJA01. The sequence goes on along the minus strand of CAYLTG010000022.1, from coordinate 19,101 downwards.
CAGAAGCTTGTTTAGGCTCAGGAAAAGCACATCCCATTTGCGGATCATCCCGGGCAGCCTGGAGCTGCTCAGCAGGATCCCGATGTAGATCATGGCCAGGTAGAGGGTCGTACTGCCCAATCCCCCGAAGGCGGTCTGGAGGAGGCGGGGTAACCTGATCCCGAGGAGCAGCATCGCCAGGGCCACCAGGAGGGCGACCGTATTCGGGTTCAGCATCTTCCGCAGGCTGCGGAGCCCCTTTTCCTGTGCACCGGGGGCAAGCTGCATGATGCCGTAGGTCCAGAACACCGTGTTCATGACGAGCTGGTACAGGGCCGCATACAGGATCGCCTCCCCGCCAGGGAACAGGGCGTCGAGCAGGGGAAAGCCAAGGAAGACGATGTTGCCCAGGAAGGTATGCAAGGCATGGATAACGGCCTGGGGAGGCTCCAGCCGGAAGAGCCGGGCCGACAGCCGGCCGGCAAGGATCTGAAGGACCAGGATGGCATAGGTGCTGATGATCACCCACAGCCCGTTCCTGAGGATCACCGGCGTGATCTCCAGCACCGACAACTTGGTGACAATCAGAAGCGGCAGGGTGATGTAAAACACCAGCTTCTCAAGGACCGACCGCGCACTTTCGGTGAAGACTCCGGCCCTGACGCCCCCGATCCCCACCAGGGAGAGGATGGCGAGAATGGAGACCTGCTCGAGGATCGTGGTGAATGCCATGGTTCCTTGGGTCTAAAATGACATGATCATCCGATGGTCTTTTGCATCCATACCATATCATAGCGATTTCCGAACTTCTTGATGATATCCTTGAAGCGGCCGCATGACTCGAACCCGTGTCTTGCGTGAAAGCGCAGACTGCCTTCATTCCTGGAGGCGATGCTGGCAAGCAGGACCTTTATCCCCATTCCCCTTCCCTCTTCCTCAAGCCTCGCCAGGGCCGATTTTCCGAGGCCCTTCCCGGTATATCCGTCGTCAATGAAGTAGGTCACCTCGGCACACTCCCTGAAGGTGGCCAATGGCCTGAACGGGTGAAGGAAACAAAACCCGACCACAGCATCACCGGCCAGCATGGCATAAGCAGGATAACCCGCCGCCATCTCCATGAACCGGTCAAAGTGACCGTAAGGGACAGGAGAGTCGGGATATGCGGCAAAGGAATTTCTGACATAGTGGTTGTAAATGTCAACCACCGCCTCCCTGTGCGGCTCCCCGAGGGGTTCGAATCTGATCTCCATGAGCTGCTATTCGCGTGGATTGAAAAAAGGAGGTCGCCCCAAAAGCCCAGGCTATACCCGGCAAGATCTGCATAACACAAAGAAAGCAACTAAGAACAATTGATCAGGTGACAGAATGTTCGTGCCTGTTGGAGACCGTTGCTGTTCCTTTGCGGTTAAGCACTTTTGAGGCGCCCCCTCCGTATCTTCATTCTATTTTATAGGCCAGTAAAGCTCCGTAACATATTTGGCCGGGTCCGGTTCAGCCATGGGATCGGTCAGGTACACCTCATAGGGATCGCCGTTGGACTGAAGGCTATTTTCCTTTATGAATGCATCCATCGCTTCCCAACTGTACTGGGTGGTTTCGTAACTGCCCGTATGCACCGCCTTGACCACCTTGCCGCCATAGGTCTTCACGCTCCTTATGTCGTCGGCGCCCTTCATGGGCTTTGCCACCGGAATCCCGGTATCGAACACGAAGGTGGGGCCAACATATTCATGCCAGATGGAGAAGGGAGGCCCGACCATGTTCTGACCGCCATATTGCATGAGCCTGCCGAGGGTGATTCCCATAGCGTTGTCCATCTCTTCCTCTGTGGCCGTCACCTTGATTGCGATTGCCGGCATGGATTCGACGAGCGTGATGCTGATCTCACCGGTCTGGTATTTGGGCATGGGCTTCATGTCGCGGGTGAGTTCGTCAAGATTGGCAAGCCCGTCGGTATATGCTTTCCTGACCCCGGGGGCCACCATCAGGGCATTGATCCAGCGCATGACCGGGTAGGAGGCGTCTGACACGAGGGTCCAGGTGACCTTTGTCCCATCCTCCGTTTTCTCGAGGAACATCTCCGATTCGGCGGTTCCCATCTTCTGAAAATCGAGAAAGGTCTGAAGGTACTCGTACTCCCTTGATTGAATGATGGTCTGGCTGCCGCCGTCGTCCATGTTCCTGTAGGTCCAAATGTTCTTTGCCCCCTCTCCGCATGCCGGTCCTTCATAGCGTCCGACCATGTTGGAATCCTGGTGCCAAAGGTCCCATTTCTCCCAGTTCTCCAGGCAGTTGACCTGGTCCCAGATCACCTCGGGCTGGGCTTTCATGACCCTGGAAATCTCAATGTTCAGCTGGGAGGGCATGAACAGGGGCGGTATCATAATGGCGGCGATGATGACCACCAGGATGATCACAACGATCTTAAGTGCTTTCATAAGTAAAGATAGATTGGTTTATTATGAAAGCAAAAGTAATAAAAATAGGTAATCACGCCGGGTAATTCGCAGATTCCCGCCGGGCTCAGGCATCGAAGATCACCATCATATAGTCGTTGAAGCGGCTGATCGCGGTCTCTGTGCGCTGGTTCACCGCATTGGAGACCCGCTGCCGGGTCGCTGAGATCTCCTTGCCTGCCTTGGTGAGCGGTTTCCGGATCTGGTCCATGACATGGTCGGCGTGCTCGAGGGTCAGGAAACCCGGCATGGATACCTCCGGCATCCGTACCTTTATCCGATGCATGTCCAACGCGGGGCTTATCCTGGGCCGGATGGCCCTGGCACTTTCGCGGATGCGACGCAGGTCGAGCCCGGGCGCCGCGCTGACCGGGGATGGCGTTTCGGCTGACCTGTCCGGGCCCTGGATTTTCTTGCTTTCCATCCGAACCGTCTGGGCGGTCTTCTGCTTAACTACCTCCTGAAAATATTTCTGGCGGCTTTCTTTGATCTTAATGCGGGTTTCACTTTTCATCTTAAAAATATCTTGAATTGTTGTAACAATTGTTGCCTTGCGGATCGTATAAACGACTGTTGAGGATGCAATAATACGCCCTGTTCAATGGGGAAGTCAACAACTTTAAGGAGATTCTGAAGATTTAAGCAGGAAAATAAGCAACTTAAAAATATTTTTCTGTGCTTAATATTTAATTTCAGTAATCTTAAAATTTAACTTAAATATATATTGACTTTTCTTAATTAATTTCATACCTTTGGCACCAAATTATCGTCGGTTGAAGAACTATACCTTTATAAAACAACCTGTTGAGGGATTACACGATGTGGTGATCAGCATCCTTCCCGGGATCGAAAAGGTGATCAGTGTTCATGCCGATGAAAGCAATAAATTAAGTGGGCTCCTTACTGAAAAGGAGAGCCGGAACTACCGGACACGCCCCCTTGACCTTTCCAGGATCGAACCTTTGCTGCGGCGGTTCCGATACGATCATAACCCCTTTGACTGGTACAGCAGGCAGAACCTCCCCTTCGAGATCGACAAGAAAACGGGGTCGCCGACCATCGATATTTTCTCTGAACTGCAGAATGTGGTGTTGCTGATCCGCATCCCCGACGAAGAGCGCAGGGACAATGTACTGGTGTTCATATACCTGAACGAGAATCCCAGCAATTTCGGCATCACCAACTCCATCAACCCGCTGACCACCGACAACAAGAGCATCATTGCCTACATCCTTCGCAATACGCTGATCACCTTCCTTCAGAGGGAAACGGAGAACAAGGAGGTGCATGTCTCCAACAATTACCGGACGCGGACGATCATCGACCAGGCCGAAAAACAGAAACAGGAAACCCTCAGGACACGTGAATATTATGGCCTGAGCCTGGTCAAGCTTTGCCAGCAATACCTTTCGGAGTACTCAAAATCCATGGGCAGGCACCTGCATTTCTCGGCCGATGCCCTCGAGAAGATCAAGGGATACAAGGGCGATCTGAAGAACATCGAACAGATCATCGAGAAGACGGTATCCTATGCCGAATCCCTCAACTTTGACACAGATGGCGACATCGAGATCTCCGACTGGCACCTCCAGTTCGAAGATGCGGGGCATCAGGCGGCCGCAAGCGAAAAGCCGGCCATCGAAGGCGACAAATATGCCAAGACCATCTCGCTGCTCGACAAACTTGAGTCGGCGGCCCTGAAAGTGAAAAGCCAGCAACTGAAACTGACAGGCACCAATGTCGGACAGGCCTGCCCCACCCCCATCAGTGCGCCGGCCATCACCGATGCCCTCTACAATCACAAATCCAAGATCAATACGCTGGTGAAGATGAACCCCGACCGGTGGAATACCATCCGGGGCGAATTCAGGCCGGTGATCAACATCCTGAAAGACGAGAACAAAAAGGTCTAACGGACGGCATTGCCAAGCCGCTCCGCCATTTCATCCATCAACCCTGTCGCTTCCCGCCAGCTGAACCCGCGTGTGATCAGCACGAATTCCCTGAAAGGCCTGAAGGCAAACATGTTCCCGTTGCGATCGAGGGCCGTGAAGCCATCCTCCTCGATGCGGTAATCGCTGAAGCGCTGGTTCTGGCTCATCTTGACCTTTCCACGGGCGCTGGCGAACCACTCCCTCCGGGTCCGCTCATTGGCATAGGACAGGACAAAGAACTGTTTGTCGGAGGAGCGGCCGCTGGCCCCCTCGCTGAAGCCGGCAAAGGTGCCATGGCCGAAGTCGAACACTTCGTTCAGTCCAACCTGCCCCATGAAATATTTCTCACTGTCCACACCGAGGTCGTCAAACTCGAAGGCCTGCATGATGGGAGGACGCTTCGCATGGACAGGTATCTTGTCGGAGACCCAGGAGCAGAAGGCCATGACAAACTGCATGTGCTCCTCATCGCGGCTGGATGAGGTGCAGCGGATATAATAGTTGCCTTTGACCAGATGGATGTAGTGGTCGTATTGCAGGGCGATATCCCCCACCTCCACTTCCTTCCCCTGGCCGGAAGAATTCATCGTAAAAATGCCCCAGGCCCCCTCGGGACGATTCATTTCAAAGACCTCCAGGACGATCCTCGCGGCTGCCGGGTCGGTATAGAGTGCCTCTGACGACAGCAGGGTGCCGTATTCAAGGTAGAGGCCGGAAGCCTCCCCCACATGGACATACAGGTAATCCGGAACATACACTTTCACCGAATCCTTCAGGGCCCACCCTTCAAAACGGCCGTCGCCGGGATAAAGGTCACGCAGCCCGGCAGCATCCTGTGCAGCGGCCGCCAGGGGAATCAGGAGGGCAAGGACGAGGATCCTTGCGGTCACGGGAATTGGAGTAAAGAAGTTTTTATGCATCGTACAGGTCGTTTGGGCTGGTTCAGGTGCAAAAATATGAAAATCACGGTTCCATTTCAGGATAGTCGGTATACCCTATTTCGCCGCCGTGATAAAACGTGGACTTATCCCATGGCGACAGCGTGGCACCGCGCCGGAAGCGCTCCACCAGGTCGGGGTTGGAAATGAAGAGCTTACCGAAGGCCACCAGGTCGGCATGCCCCTCCCGGATGACCCTGTTCCCGCTATCGAAATCAAAATCGACATTGGTGATGAGCGGCCCCCGGAAGAACTTCCGGAAATGCGGGGTCACCACCTGCAGATAGTGCCGGTATTTCCCGGGCGGTTCCAGCGCCACGTAGGGTTCCATCAGGTGAAGGTAAGCCAGTCCCATGGCGTCGAGTTCGCCGATCAGGTATTCATAGAGCGGAACGGGCCGGTCGTCATACATATCCTTATAGATACCGCTGGGCGAAAGCCTGATGCCCACGCGGCCGGGGCCGACGGCCTTGCTGCAGCCCGCTGTCACCTCCAGCACGAACCGGCACCTGTTCTTAATGCTACCGCCATAGTCGTCGGTCCGGATATTCGACCCGCTGTGCAGGAACTGGTCTGGCAGGTATCCGTTTGCGGCATGGATCTCCACCCCGTCGAAGCCGGCTTCCATTGAGTTCAAGCAAGCATTTATATAATCTTGCTTAACTTGCTGTATTTCTTCAATTGACAATTCTTGTGGCGTAACCATTTTCCGGGGGCCTGCGGGGGTGGTGATCTCCCCCGTGGCCGCGATGGCGGAGGCCGAAACGGGGAGCTGCCCCCCGGGTTGCAGGTGTGGGTGGGATATCCTTCCCACATGCCAGAGCTGCAGGAAGATGAGCCCTCCCCGGTCGTGGACGGCCCCTGTGATCTTTTTCCATGCCTCCACCTGCTCCCTGTCGTAGATGCCCGGACTGTTCATGTACCCCACCGCCTGCCGGGAGATGTTGGTGGCCTCGGCGACGATCAGCCCTGCCCCTGCCCGCTGAGCATAGTAGGTGGCCATGATGTCGGTGGGTACATGACCGGCGGTGGCCCGCCGCCTGGTGAGGGGGGCCATCACCACCCGGTTCCTGAGTGTCGAAGTGCCCATTTGAAAAGGGGTCAGCAAGGGGGATTCATGATGTTCCATTTTCGTGATGTTTTCCTGATGTTCTAAAATTGCATTCTCCCGCGCCGGGAAAAGATGATTTTTATGCTATCTTTGTTTGGGTCCGGATAAGTCCATACAAATCATGTCGGATCCAGGCATAACTCCGATTGAACAAAATCAAGCGAATATCCTTTATCAGGATGTAAAAGTAATCTTAATCGATAAATAACGATATACCATGCCTCATTACCACAAGTTAGGAAACGTCCCTTCCAAGCGCCATGTGCAGTTCAGAAAGGAGAACGGCGAATTGTATTCCGAGCAGCTTCTTTCCACGGAGGGGTTCTCTGATCTCTATTCCCTGGTATACCATGTTTATCCGCCCACCATGGTGAGGGCCATCGATGAGCCCTATTCGGTGGAGCCCGACATTGCCATCCGCAAGAACATGCAGCACCGAAGTTTCAAGGGTTTCAACGTCAAACCCCAGGACGACTACCTCGAAAGCCGTGTGCCGGTGCTGGTCAACAACGACTGCCACATCAGCCTGGCCGCGCCGCGAAAGTCCCTGACGGACTACTTCTACAAGAATTCTGCAGCCGACGAGATGATCTTCGTGCACAAAGGGAGCGGCCTGCTGCGGACCATCTACGGCAACATCCGGTTCGGCTACGGCGACCACCTCATCATCCCGCGGGGCACCATTTACCAGGTCAGTTTCGATACGGCAGAGAACAGGCTCTTCATCGTGGAATCGTTCAGCCCCATCCGGTTTCCGAAAAGGTACGTCAACAGGTCGGGGCAACTCCTGGAACACGCGCCCTTCTATGAACGCGACCTCAGGAAGCCGGAAGAACTGGAAACCCATGATGAGAAGGGGGATTTCCTTGTGAAAATAAAACGGGACAACATGATCTTCCCCTATCATTACGCAAGCCATCCTTTCGACCTGGTCGGCTGGGACGGCTTCCATTACCCCTACGCCCTCAGCATCCACGAGTTCGAGCCGATTACGGGCCGCATCCACCAGCCGCCGCCAGTGCACCAGACCTTCGAGGCCCACAACTTCGTCACCTGTGCATTCGTCCCGCGGCTGTACGACTACCATCCCCAGTCGATACCCGCGCCCTACAATCACAGCAACGTCGATTCCGACGAGGTGCTGTACTATGTCGACGGCGACTTCATGAGCCGCAAGCATGTGGAGCAGGGCATGATCACCCTCCACCCCATCGGGATCCCGCACGGGCCCCATCCCGGCACCGTGGAGAAGAGCATCGGCAAAAAGGGTACGGAAGAGCTGGCCGTGATGGTGGACACCTTCAGGCCCCTGTACATCACACGGCAGGCCCTGGAAATCGAGGATCCGGATTATTACAGGTCCTGGCTTGACTAATCAATTGCAGCGAGTTAAACAATCAAACCTATGACTAAGAAAGAAGATTTTTTACCGATCAACGGAACCGACTTCGTGGAGTTTTACGTAGGCAATGCCAAGCAGGCCGCCTATTATTACCAGACCGCCTTTGGCTTTCAGCCCCTGGCCTACCGTGGCCTGGAGACGGGCGACAAGGAGAAGACCTCCTATGTCCTGCGGCAAGGCAAGGTCACCTTTGTCCTTACCACCTCCCTGGTGCCCGATTCGGCCATTGCGGAACATTGCAAGGTGCATGGCGACGGAGTCAAATTCGTGGCCCTTTGGGTCGACGACGCCACCAAATCCTATGAAGAGACCGTAAACCGGGGTGCGGTGCCCTACCTGCCCCCGGAGAAACGTTCAGACGAACACGGCGAGGTGATGATATCGGGCATCCACACGTATGGTGATACCGTTCATCTTTTCGTGGAGAGGAAAAACTACAATGGGGTCTTCCTCCCGGGCTTCATCCCCTGGGATCCCGCTTACAGGACCAGTGAGGTGGGCTTCAAATACATCGACCACATGGTCGGCAACGTCGACTGGGGCCAGATGAACGTGTGGGCAAAGTTCTATTCGGATGTCATGGGGTTCAACCAGCTGATCTCCTTCGACGACAAGGACATCTCCACCGAATATTCTGCCCTGATGAGCAAAGTGATGGCCAACAGCAACATGCGGATCAAATTCCCCATCAACGAACCGGCAGAAGGCAAGAAAAAATCCCAGATCGAGGAATACATCAACTTTTACCGCGGTGCCGGCGTGCAGCACGTGGCCCTCGCCACCGGCGACATCATCCATACCGTGTCCGAGCTCCGGAAGCGCGGGGTGGAATTCCTGTATGTGCCCGACAGCTACTACGAGACCGTCATGGCCCGTGTAGGCCACATCAACGAGGACCTTGAGGAGCTCAAGAAGCTGAACATCCTCATCGACCGCGATGACGAGGGGTACCTCCTGCAGATCTTCACCAAGCCGGTCGAAGACAGGCCCACCGTCTTCTACGAGATCATCCAGCGCATGGGCGCCCAGTCGTTCGGCAAAGGCAACTTCAAGGCGCTGTTCGAATCGATCGAACGGGAACAGGAAAAACGGGGAACCCTGTGATCGGGCCCCTATTCAAGGAACCATTGTAAACAGACTTACTTTCAATGATCGAAGCCAATGATCCATCATGGAGGTCCTGGATCGAAGTCCGGGACGACAGCGATTTCCCCATACAGAACATCCCTTTCGGCGTGGCTCGCATACCCGGCGACAAGGTGCGGTGCGTGAGCAGGATCGGCAATTATGTGATCGACCTGTATGCCCTGGCCGAGCTGGGTCACCTCGACGGGCTCGGCATCGACGACCTCCGGGTGTTCCGGGATCCCGCCCTCAACGCCTTCATCGCGTTGGGAAGGCCGGCCTGGCGGGCGGTGAGGGATCGCATCTCCCACCTGTTCAGGGATGACAATGAGGCGATCCGCGACAACATCGAGGAGAAGACCCGGGTGCTGCACCACATCCTGAACGTGCAGATGCAGATGCCTGTGGAGGTGGGCGATTACACCGATTTCTATTCCAGCATCGAGCATGCCACCAATGTGGGCAAGATGTTCCGGGACCCCGACAATGCCCTGCTGCCCAACTGGAAGCACCTGCCTGTCGGCTACCACGGCAGGAGTTCCTCCATTGTCATTTCGGGCACCGACATTCACCGACCCATGGGACAGACGAAGGCCGACGATGCGGAGGCCCCTGAATTCGGCCCATCCCGGCTGTTCGACTTTGAACTGGAGATGGCCTTCATCACCGGGGGCCGGACGGAGCTTGGCCGGCGCATCTCCGTCAGGGAAGCCGAGGAGTATATCTTCGGGATGGTCATCTTCAATGACCTCTCGGCACGCGACATCCAGAAATGGGAGTATGTGCCTCTGGGTCCGTTCCTGGGCAAGAACTTCGGTTCGGTCATCTCGCCCTGGATCGTGACCCTGGATGCGCTTGAACCATTCAGGACCCGGGGGCCGGTGCAGGATCCCCCCGTATTGCCCTACCTCCGCTTCGAAGGCGAGAAGAATTTCGACATCGAACTGGAAGTGCTGGTGCAGCCCGGGGAGGGCGAGGAAAACCTCGTGTGCCGGTCGAACCACAAGTACTTGTATTGGAACATATTCCAGCAACTGGCCCATCACACGGTGAACGGCTGCAACATCAACGTCGGCGACATGTACGCCTCCGGCACCATCAGCGGCCCCACGCCCGATTCATTCGGGTCCATGCTTGAGATCAGCTGGAAAGGAACCAAACCGCTGAAACTGAAGGACGGTACGGAACGCCGGTTCCTGCAGGACCGCGACACCATCATCATGAGGGCACACTGCAGGACGGGTTCGACCCGGATCGGCTTCGGCGAATGCAGAACCACCATCTTACCTGCCATCCCCTATGAGAACCATTGATCCGTTGAAGACCAGCATACCCCAGGTGCACCGCACCCTTCTGGGCGCCGTCGGACCCCGGCCCATCGCCTTTGCCAGCACCGTCGACCGGGAAGGGAACCCCAACCTCTCCCCGTTCTCCTTCTACAACGTATTCGGGGCCAACCCCGCCACCCTGGTGTTCTCACCGTCGCGCCGCGGCAAGGACAACACCACCAAGGATACCTTCGAGAATGTCAGGGCCGTGCCCGAGGTGGTCATCAACGCCGTTAACTTCGCCATTGTGGAGCAGATGAACCTCGCCAGCTCGGAGTACCCCAGGGGCACCAATGAATTCATCAAGAGCGGGCTCACGCCCCTGCCGTCGGAACGGGTCAGGCCATTCCGGGTGAAGGAGTCACCTGTGCAGTTCGAGTGCCGCGTGCGCGACATCATCGAGACCGGCCAGGAAGGCGGGGCCGGCAACCTGGTGATCTGCGACGTCCTGCTCATCCACCTGGATGAAGACGTGCTCGATGCGCAAGGGCTTGTCGATCCCGCGAAGATCGACCTGGTGGGGCGTCTCGGCGGCGATTACTATTGCCGTGCCAGCGGCGACGCGCTGTTTGTCGTGGAAAAGCCCCTCGCCCGCCCGGGGATCGGGATCGATGCCCTCCCCGATGCCATCAGGCATTCCAGGTACCTGTCAGGCAATGACCTGGGAAAGCTCGGGAATACGGCGGCGCTGCCCGGCAGCGAGGAAGTGGAAAAATATAAGGAGGAGATGGGCCTGGACCAAAAGCTTGAAAATGCAGGCGACAGGGAGAAAATGGTCACCGCCCTGGCCCGGGAGCTCCTGGAAAAGAACCGCGCCGAGGACGCGCTCAAGGTATTGCTTGGATACCTTTGATCCGCTCGGAGATCATTGCAAGGCCATTGTCGATGAGGTTTTCCAGCCCGGGTTGGCGCGACTTCAGGGACATCAGGTATTCCAGCAGGGCATTCGTCACCGCCTCATTCCCGGTATCCCAGAACTGTTCCAGTATCTCCAGGGGCAAAAGCCACTCATCGGGGTATTCGCGCCGGACGGTCTCAAACAGGTTTTCCAGGCCTGCCGGACCGGAATTCCCGTCACGCAAGTCACGCACCTCCTGGTAATAAGAATGCAACTTTTTCGCTTTGTCGGTATGGAGTATCTTGTGGGTTTTCTCCTGCGGCGGATCAAACGTGTATCCAAAGGCGTCGGGATCGGCGGCACCGGCCCAGGCCGAATCGATCTTGCGGCCCACGGCCATGTCATAAATGCCCCACGAGGGCTCGAACAGCACTTCGCCCCTGAACCGGACCACGCAGCCGCTGAAACTGAGGACCAGCAGCCTGCCGTCGCGGAAGGTGAGGTCATGGACGGTGCCGGCGACTTCCACTCCTGAAACGAATTCCAGGGTCACCTTTTGCCCTCTCAGTATACCCCTTTTGCTCAGTGCGGAGGCGTCCATCGTGAACAGCGGCTCCGTGAACCCCCTGACAGGCCCCACCGGGGATCCGAAACCGTGCGCATGATAATCCTTTCCATGCCCTTCCAGCTGTTTATTTTTGTAAGCCAATGCAGTCGGACCCGAGGTTTTTACGTAGACTGGCGCGCCATCCAGCGAATTTACATTTGTAAACGTGCCACTGACCTGCAACCCGGAATCATACTGGATCGTGGCCGTATTCTCCGATTCAATGGCCTTGCTGACGCCGTACAATCCTCCCCTGCGGAAGGCCAATCTGCAGGTGAATTCGTCGAGCACATCGATGAGGTGGTCGAAATCCGGGGTCACATAAAGTTGGGGCTGCCGGGTGGTGATGTCAAAATTCTGGTTGGCGGCGTCCACGGTATAGGGCAACTTCTTCACTTCCGGCTGCAACGAGGAGAAGCTCTCCCCTATGGAGGACAGGAGGCCTGCGCCGTAGATCTTCGGGTCGTGCAGGCTGCCGATGAGGCCGTATTCCACGGTCCACCAGTGCAGGTTGCGTATCCTCGACATCTCAGACTCCTGGTCCGCGTCCTTTTCCAGCAGGGCCAGATCGCTCTCGGCCTGGGCAATGTCCTCCCGGGCACTGTAGGGATCCGCTTTCAGGATGGAGAGGTGGCGGATGGCCTCATAGATGCGGTGATTGTGTGCCGAGGAGAAGGCCCTGGAGCCGACCTCCCCGAAATACCTGAGGTATTCGGAGTATTCAGCATCGGCGATGATGGGCGCGTGGCCTGCTGCCTCGTGGATGATGTCCGGGGCGGGGGTATACTCGATCTGGTCGATGGTGCGTATGTCAGCAGCGATCACAAGCACGTTGTAAGCCTGGAACTCCATGAAGGCGGCTGGCGGGATGAAGCCGTCGACCGCCACGGCCGCCCATCCGATCTCCTTCAGTATCCTGTTCATGCCATACATGTGCGGTATGTGGTCGATGCTGATACCGGTCCTGGAAAGCCCCCCGATATACGACGGATGGGCCACCCTTTTCAGGTAGCGGATGTTCTGGCGCATGACGTACCGCCAAATGGCATGGTCCTGCGCCGTATAGGAGTTATAGGGCTGATCGATCACCAGGTTCATCAGATGCCTGGGCAGTCGCTCAAGGACAGGATTCATTTCCATGGGACAATCACTTAGGATGCGTTCAACAAATGTAATGAATTATTTAGAACCGTTACAAATTACAAATGGGCGGTTCAATATATTTTCACTTATCTAACAACGTTTTTTGTAGATTTGTTTATTCAACCCCCAAGCTCAGCCTATGCCATCACGACGATTGAAACTTGTTGAACTGGACCCCTGGCTTGAACCCAGCGAACAGGAAATACGGGAACGATACGACCGGTACCTGAAGCGGAAAGCGGAGCTGGGCTCCAGCTTCGGAAGCCTGCAGGCCTGCAGCGACGCCTTTAGGTATTTCGGCATCAACTACGACGGGGGAATGAACGCATTCACCTACCGGGAATGGGCGCCCGAGGCACATGCCCTCTTCCTGACAGGCGACTTCAACCACTGGAATAAATACAGCCACCCCCTGGTCAAGAATGAATTCGGGATTTGGGAGATCATCCTGCCCTACGACGAATACAAGGACCGCCTGACGCATGAAAGCCAGGTCAAAGTGATCGTGCAGTCACATCTGGGCGAACAGTACAGGATCCCGGCCTATATCCGCAGGGCCGTGCAGGATGAGGAAACGAAGAACTTTACCGGACAGGTATGGCTTCCGGATGAATTCGACTGGTCGGGCGATGACTTCCGCCTCCGGGAGGGAACCGAGTTGTTCATCTACGAAAGCCATGTAGGCATGGCCCAGGAAAAGGAGGGCGTCGGCACGTACGCCGAGTTCCGCACGAACGTGCTCCCGCGCATCAGGAAAGCAGGCTACAATGCCATTCAGCTGATGGCCATACAGGAGCACCCGTACTACGGATCCTTTGGCTACCACGTATCGAACTTTTTCGCCCCCTCTTCCCGGTTCGGCACGCCGGAGGAACTCAAGGAACTCATCCGCGAGGCGCATTCCATGGGCATTGCCGTCATCCTCGACATCGTCCACTCCCATACCGTCAAGAACACGGTGGAGGGCATCAACCAGTTCGACGGATCGGAATCGCAATACTTTCACCCCGGCCCCCGCGGAGAGCACCCGCAGTGGGATTCCAAGTTGTTCGATTATGGCAAGACCGAAGTGCTGCGGTTCCTCCTCTCCAACCTCAGGTACTGGCTGGAGGAATTCCGCTTCGACGGATTCCGCTTCGACGGCGTCGGGTCGATGATGTACTTCCATCACGGCAACGAGGTGATCGACAGCCGTGACAAGTATTTCAGGCAGGGGGTCGAATGGGATGCCATCACCTACCTCCAGCTTGCCAATGACCTGGTACACCAAATATACCCCGGGGCGGTGACCATCGCCGAGGATGTGACCGGGATGCCGGGACTGACCTTCCCGCTGAACGAAGGGGGGCTGGGCTTCGACTACCGGCTTGGAATGGGGATACCCGATTTCTGGATCAAACTGCTGAAGGAATACCGGGATGAGGACTGGGACATCCACATGATGTGGCAGGTGCTGAACGACAGGCTCCCCCATGTGAATACGGTGGCCTACGCCGAGTCGCACGACCAGGCACTGGTCGGCGATAAAACACTGGCTTTCTGGTTGATGGACAAAGAGATGTACTGGCACATGCAGGTCGATGACTCCGACCTGGTGATCGAACGGGGGATCGCCCTCCACAAAATGATCAGGCTGTTCACCATCTCCATGGGGGGACAGGCATACATGAATTTCATGGGCAACGAGTTCGGCCACCCCGAGTGGATCGACTTTCCCAGGGAGGGCAATGGATGGAGCTACAAATATTGCCGTCGCCAGTGGTCGCTCGCCGATGATAAGAAACTGAAGTACAGATACCTGGCTGAATTCGACCGAGCCATGATCGGGGTCATCAAGAAGAACCATATCATGAAGTCCATGTTCGCACAGCAGCTGAATATGGACGACCAAAACAAGACCATCGTCTTCGAGCGGAACAACCTGGTGTTCCTATTCAACTTCCACACCCGGCATTCCATCCCCGGTTATGAATTCCGGGTGCCCCAGGCGGGCGATTACGAGGTGGTGCTCAGCACCGACAGCAAGCAGTTCGGGGGACACGGCCGGGTGGATGAATCGGTGGCCTACCCCACCATTCAGAAAGGAAATGATCATTTTCTCCGGATCTATGCAACAAACCGGACCGCCATCGTGTTGAAACAAAAAAAATCATAAGGGGATTTGCAGCTGATGAAGATGGGTGAGAAAACGAGGTTCTTTCTGGTGAATTTCGCGCGGGGTATGGTCTGGCTCGCAGTACTCGTATTCCTGTTCATCCTCATCCGCAAGAACATCGACATCAATTTCCTGGTATGGCTTGAGCCCATCTTCGAGAACACCCCTCTGATCTTCACGGTGTATACATTGTCGGAGGTCATGTTCGGCATCATCCCCCCGGAACTTTTCATGATGTGGGCGCTCAGGTCGGGCTCCCTGGCCGATTACAGCTTCTATGTCTTCATGTTCGCCCTCATTTCCTATGCCGCGGGGTTCATCGGGTTCCTGTTCGGGACCTACCTCAACACAACCATCCTTTTCAGGTACATCCGCCGGCGGTTCCTGGGCAAGTACCACAGCCTGCTGCAGAAGTACGGCTTTTTCCTCATCCTGGTTGCGGCCATCACACCCCTGCCCTTTTCCGGGATCAGCATGCTTGTCGGGTCACTCCATTACCCCGCCAGCCGATACCTGATCTGGGCTTCCTCGCGGTTCCTGCGGTTTCTGATCTACGCTTTCATCATCTGGGAAGCGGGGTACTTGATATGAATACTAATAGATGGACGGGGAACTCCAATTCTCGATAATCAAATATCATCATCAATTTCTTTTCCAGCTCCTAAAAATTCATTAACTTTATGCAACATCCCAAAACCATGAGGCTGCGTAAACCTATTTTCTGGTCACTCGGGCTATCCTTCATTCTAGTTACTTCCGGATCCTATGCCCAGTATTATCACCACGGAACTTATCCAAACCTCTGTATAACTTCAGATTTTTTCGGGTATTGGGCCAAGAACTATTCGGTCGGCTCACACGGCCATGGTTTCAGACTTTACCGGATAGACAATTGGGAAAGCACGCTCATCTTGAACATTGTTGGCGACTTTGGCGGTTACCAGACTTTCCTGCCTTTCTTCCTTAATGATTCAACGGGATTTATCATGTCCCACCATTTAGAAGCAATGATGCTCAGTGTTTTGGGCACTCAGGATTATGGGACCAATTGGGAGGTCAAGTTAAATGGTAGCCCATGGCATTGCCGGATATTCTTCACTGATCCTTCAACAGGTTTCCTGTCGCATTGTCCCGGTCCAGTATCCATTATTAGCGGATATGGAAATGTTCATTCATGGGACACAACCCAATTCTGGATTGACGGCAGCATACTTTATTTCATAAACGATAGCATAGGGTTTGTCAGTGGGCATGGCGGCGATTGGAACCACTATTTGCTTCGCACAATCGATAGAGGGATGACCTGGAAGGTCAATTTTTGTGATTCTGGCTTTTTCTTCAACTTCTTCAGCGACCTCCGGTTCCGCAGCCCCGATTCTGGCATCCTTGTCACTGACGGCGGAGGTATCAAGATAACCTTCGATGGAGGTGATTCCTGGAAAGAGGCAAATGCCCCTTCCGCTTCGGGCCTGAACTGCGTTCGCTATTACAATGATAAGGACGTCATCATTGTCGGCGATGGGGGCACCACCCTTCGTTCATACGATGGAGGAAAGAACTGGGAAGAAGAAATCAACAACCTTAATACAGACCTTACCCTGGTCACGATTACTGAAACAAGGACATTCATTCAGGATAAGGATTGGAATCTTTATTCTGACAAAGCAATCGGTACAGTGGAGCATAAAGCCGGCAGGCTACAATTGTGGCCCAACCCGGTCACGGGTATGTTGAGAATATCGGGATACAACGCCCGGGCATCAACAATTACCATCCATGACATTGCCGGACATCAGGTATTGAAAACCGAATTCTCCGCGCTGTTGGATACAGAAAGATTAACAAGGGGACTCTATTTCATCACTGTTGAGTCACCGGATTCAACACCCGTTTCAGGAAAGTTTATCAAGAGATGATGGCCCGCTGCTGTATTTGGCGATATACACCCTACGAGGGTTAGCTAACCCTCGTAGGGTGTGTTCAGCGGTAAGATTCCGGGGCCAGGGCTGCCGGCGACCACTGCTTCAGGAACTCGACCATTTTCTTCTCGTCGTAGGACTTTTCCTTTTCGAGGTAGGCGGTATTCTGGGTATGGATCCTCCTGCCCTTCCCGTCGAGGATCACCAGGACGGGGAATCCGAAACGCTGCGGGAATTCCAGCATTTCCAGCGCCTGGGCGTTCTTGTTCTCCTTGCTGTAGTTCAAAAGGCCGAATACATAATCCGCGCGGAGGAGGGAATCGACTCTTGCGTTTTCATGTACATACTCATGAAAACGGATGCACCAGCTTCACCAGTTGCCCCCGACCTGAAGCAGGACATGCTTTCCGTCGGTATTCGCCTGTTTTACCAGTTTGGCGATCTCTTCCCTCCCGTCGAGGGAAGGATCGTAGAGATCCTGTTTTTCGCCCTGGGCGAAGACGCCTGCGGCCATCGACAACAGAAAGGCCAGCATCAGGACCTTGTTCGAATTTCTCATAGGTTCGTTTTAAGTGCTTTTATTCTCCCTGCCGGCCGGGCCCCGGTGGATGAACCCGGTGCGCGGGATGCAGGATCAACTGCCTGCGGGCAGCGCCTCCGCCGGCACCTCGCCGGTAAGCGACGCAAGGAAGGCCTTAATATTGGCGACCTCTTCGTCGGTCATTTCCTGGTCGAGCTGCGTCTTTCCCATGATACGGATCGCTTCGCCCAGTTCGGCAACACTGCCGTCGTGGTAATAGGGAAAGGTCTTTTCGACGTTGCGGAGCGACGGCACCTTGAACATGAATTTCTGTGCGGGCTCCCCCGTCACTGCGGCCCTGCCTTCGTCGATCTTCTCACTTTTGGTATGTTTCCAATAT
The DNA here is from genome assembly GCA_964386225.1 of uncultured Bacteroidales bacterium. Taxonomy (GTDB): domain Bacteria; phylum Bacteroidota; class Bacteroidia; order Bacteroidales; family JAADJA01; genus JAADJA01. Next base: position 1,246 of record CAYLTG010000022.1, on the reverse strand, counting down.
TCATCGTACACCCCGAACTTGTGGTACATATTTCCGCCCAGCAACACCCCCATGTGACAGGTGGTGCAGCCATGGTCGATGAACTCGGCGAGCCCCTTGCGCTGTTGGTCGTCGATGGCAAACACATCCCCGGCCAGGTAGTTGTCGAAGGGCGAGGGGGTGAGCAGGGTCCGTTCGAACGCGCCGATCGCCTTCTGGGTGTTGCCATAGGTGAGCGGGTCCTCCTCCCCGGGAAAGGCTGCAGCATACATCGCGCGGTATTCGTCGATCCCGGAGAGCCGTTCCATCAGAAATTCCTCGGAGGGGATGCCCATTTCCACGGGGTTCAGGATCGGGCCGCCGGCCTGCTCCTCCACATCGCTGGCGCGGCCGTCCCAAAACTGTACGAAATGCAGGGCGGCATTGAGCACGGTGGGCGAGTTCCTGTCGCCCGTCTCCCCTTCATCTCCCGGCGAGGTGGGCAGGTTGTCGACACCATATTTCTCAAGGTCGTGACAGGAATTACAGCTGACATTGCCATCCTTTGAAAGCCGTTTGTCATAATATAGCTTCTTCCCCAACTGCACCTTGGCCCCGGTCACTTCGTTGTTCCGGTTGGGGGCCATGTCGGGCAGCGGCTGGAAAAAGAGCCTGGCTTTTGCCAGCAAGGCACTGTCTTCGGCCGAAGCCTTCGGCTCACTGTCCTTTTGTTCCGTGTTCCTCTGGTTGCAGGCAGCAAAGAGCGCGACAGCCAGGGCCAGGACCAGAAATTGACTACCTCTTTTCATGATGTATTGTTTTCGAGCCGGCGATTCAGGCACGCCGGACAGTTATTTGCGCATGTATTTGAAGTTCTTGCCGATATACCTGGCCTGGGCCCCGAGTTGTTCCTCGATGCGCAGGAGCTGGTTGTATTTGGCGATCCTGTCGGAGCGACTGGCGGAACCGGTCTTGATCTGGCCCGTGTTCAGTGCCACGGCGAGGTCGGCGATGGTGGTATCCTCGGTCTCCCCCGAACGGTGGCTCATCACGGAAGTGTATGCATTCCTTGTGGCCATGTTCACGGCGTCGATGGTCTCGGTGAGGGTGCCGATCTGGTTCACCTTGATGAGGATGCTGTTGGCCACGCCCATTTCGATGCCTTTCTGCAAGCGGTTGGTATTGGTGACGAACAGGTCATCGCCCACCAGTTGGATCGTGCCACCCATCTTTTCGGTCATCAGCTTCCAGCCGTCCCAGTCATCCTCGGCCATGCCGTCCTCGATGG
>CAYLTG010000021.1:0-35042 GCA_964386225.1 uncultured Bacteroidales bacterium | reverse complement strand
AGGAGAGTCTTTTTGCCAATGTCGAAGATAAGCAAGCAAGTGTCAAGCAGGAGAACATCTATAAGGAAGTGTTGGAAAAGCGCACCAGGCCTGAGATGCCAGATGAAAATGGGCTCGAGGTTCCCGGCGCCGACCCGGTCGAGAAACCGTATTTCGACTTGACCAGGCTAAAGAAATATGACATTGAGCTTGTCAGGCAAAAGGCCACGGAATATTTCAAGGGTGACTCCCTTGCCGCCAATGTCTGGATCAACAAGTATGCACTCAAGGACAGCCAGGGGAATGTCTATGAGCTGACGCCGGATGAGATGCACCTCCGCCTGGCGCATGAGATCGCCCGCATCGAGAAGAAATACCCCAACCCGTTGTCGGCCACCGACGTGTATTACCTGCTGAAGGATTTCAAATACATTATCCCGCAGGGCGGGCCCATGGCCGGCATCGGCAATGATTTCCAGATCTCCTCGCTGTCCAACTGTTTTGTCATCGGCAACAATGGTGATTCCGACTCGTACGGCGGGATCCTGAAGATCGACCAGGAGCAGGTCCAGCTCATGAAGCGGCGCGGCGGCGTCGGCCACGACCTCAGTCACATCCGGCCCGAAGGGAGCCCCGTCAAGAACAGCGCGCTGACCTCCACCGGCATTGTCCCCTTCATGGAAAGGTATTCCAACTCCACGCGCGAAGTTGCCCAGGACGGTCGCCGCGGGGCGCTCATGCTCACCATCTCCATCAAGCACCCCGATTCCGAGAAATTCATCGACGCCAAGATGGAAAAGGGAAAGGTTACCGGCGCCAATGTCTCCGTCAAGATCGACGACGAGTTCATGAAGGCCGTCCGCGACAACAAGCCCTACATGACCCAGTACCCCATCGATTCCGACAAACCGATGTTCACCCGCGAGATCCAGGCGCGCGAACTCTGGGAAAAGATCATCCATAATGCGTGGGCCTCGGCCGAGCCCGGCGTGCTTTTCTGGGATACCATTTCCAGGGAGGCCGTCCCCGACTGCTATGCCGACCTCGGGTTCAAGACCGTTTCCACCAATCCCTGCGGGGAGATCCCACTCTGTCCTTATGACAGCTGCAGGCTGCTGGCACTCAACCTATACAGCTATGTGGAGAACCCTTTCACGGAAGAGGCCAGTTTCAACTCCGACCTCTTCAGCAAGCACGTGCATTATGCACAGCGCATCATGGACGACATCATCGAGCTGGAGACCGAGAAGATCGATGCCATCATCCAGAAGATCGATGCCGATCCCGAATCGGAAGTGATCAAGAGCGTGGAACGCAACATGTGGATGAACATCCGCGAAAAGACCCTGCAGGGGCGGCGCACCGGCATCGGCATCACCGCCGAAGGAGATATGCTGGCAGCCCTGGGCAGCCGGTACGGCACCCCCGAGGCCACCGATTTCTCCGTGGAGGTCCATAAGCTGCTGGCCATCGAGGCCTACCGCTCTTCCGTCGAAATGGCCGAGGAGCGCGGTGCGTTCCCCATCTTCGACATCGAGCGCGAAAAGAACAACCCCTTCATCATGCGCATCCGCGAGGCTGCCCCCAAGGTATACGAGAAAATGGAACGTGTGGGCCGCCGCAACATCGCCCTCCTCACCATTGCCCCCACAGGAAGCGTCAGCATCTGCACGCAGACCACCTCGGGCATCGAGCCGGCGTACATGGTATCCTACAAGCGGAGAAGGAAGGTCAATCCCAACGACAAGGATGTGACGGTAAGTTTCGTAGACGATACCGGCGATGCATGGGAAGAATACAATGTGTTCCATCCCAAGTTCGAGACCTGGCTCTCGGTAAACGGCTACAACGTGGGCGAGGTGAAGATGATGGACGACGACAGGCTCCAGACCATCATCAAGAAATCTCCCTATTACAAGGCCACATCCAACGACATCGACTGGGTCGAGAAGGTCAGGATGCAGGGCGAGGTGCAGAAGTGGGTCGACCATTCCATCAGCGTTACCGTCAACCTTCCCAAGGAGGTCGATGAGAGCCTGGTCAGCAAGGTCTACATGACCGCGTGGGAGAGCGGATGCAAAGGGATGACCATCTACCGCGACGGGTCGCGCGACGGCGTCCTCATCAGCAACAACAAGAAAGAGAACGTAGTGGAGTTCAAGGAGACCAAGGCCCCTCCGAGGCCCAAGCGCCTCGAGGCGGAGATCGTGCGGTTCCAGAACGACTATGAAAAATGGATCGCCGTGGTGGGCCTGCTCGACAACAAACCCTATGAGATCTTCACCGGCAAGGCCGATGAATTCTACCTTCCTCCGCATGTGAACACGGGTTATGTGATCAAGATCAAGACGGAGGAGGGCCATTCCCGCTATGACTTCCAGTTCATGGACAGGGCCGGTTACAAGGTCACCATCGAGGGCTTGTCCCGGTCGTTCGACAAGGAGTTCTGGAATTATGCCAAGCTGATCTCCGGAATCCTCAGGCACGGCATGCCCCTCACCTATGCCATCAACCTGGTGGATAACCTCACGTTCGATAACGATTCCATCAATACCTGGAAGAACGGCATCGTGCGGGCTTTGAAGAAGTTCATCCCCGACGGAACGGTCGACAAAAAGAGTGTATGCCCCGAATGCCACACCGAGGAGAGCCTGTTGTACAAGGAAGGGTGCCTGGTGTGCAAGGAGTGCGGGTATTCAAAATGTGGATAAGTAACAGCTGATTTTATTATATTTGAAGGATCCCGGCGTCACCGTTGGGATCTTTTTTTCAGGTCACAATAACACATCGAATCATGTCAAGAGCATCATCCATCGCGATCAGCATAGGCGCTTACCTGGTGGCGCTGACCGTCGTTTTCCTGACTTTCCGGTTTACGGAGGGGTATTCCCTGCTGGTCCGGATTGCCGTGGCCGACCTGATCGGTACCGTGGTCATCTTCCTGTTCTCCCTGATGATGAACAACTCGAGCATGTACGATCCGTACTGGAGCGTCAAGCCGTTCGTGATCGCCGCCTACCTTTTCTACCTGTTGCCGGCCGGCGAGGCCACCCCTGTGGAGTGGGCCGTTTTGCTGGCCGTATTCCTCTATGCCCTCCGGCTGACCGCCAACTTCTACCGCGGCTGGTCGGGCATGGACCACGAGGATTGGCGCTACCGCGACTTCAGGAAACAATTTCCCGGGTACTATTGGATCATCAGCTTTTTCGGGATCCATTTTTTCCCGACGGTGATGGTTTACCTGGGGTGCATTCCGATGCTGGTCATCTTCGGGCAACCTGTTGCGGTGCCGTGGATGGCCTATGCCGGCATCGCCGTCATGCTGGGCGCCGTGCTCCTTGCCTATGTGGCGGACGAGCAGCTTCGCAGGTTCAGGGCCAACCCGGCCAATGCGGGGAAGACCATCCGGACCGGCCTCTGGTCCCGGTCGCGACATCCCAATTACCTGGGGGAGATCCTTACCTGGTGGGGACTTTTCATGGTGGCCCTCGCTTCGGGTCAGCAGTATTGGTGGACAGGCCTTGGCGCCCTCGCCATCACCCTGATGTTCGTATTCATCAGCATCCCCCTGATCGAAAGATACTCCCTGAAACGACGCATTGATTACCGTGAATACAGGCAACAGGTCCCCTTCCTGCTCCCGTTGAAGTTCTGACATGGGATCCGTCCGCCGGGCCTGTCAGGTGGACGAACTTCCTTTATCGGACCGTCTCCGGCTGATGGTTCCCCACACCAGGGTGGAGGGGATGACAAAGATGGCCGTGGGAATGGTCGACTCAAGCGGCATCGGGGTGCCCCGGAGGCTGTGCACGCCGAAGGTGAGGGCCAGCGACACGACCGAAGGGACCAGCATGGACAGGAAAACGGCCATTGCGGCCGGGTTGAAACGGACGGCGATCACCTCGCACATTTTCATGATCACACCCCCGAAGAAAAAGGTGTAGACCCCCTGTTTGAGGGCTGCCGTGAGCGAACCTGCCCACTCGCCGGTGCTGACATAGTTTACCGCAAACACGATGAGACCCATCACGACCCCGCCGGCCACGCCGAAGCGGATGTCAATGAACCTGCTGAAACCCCAGGATTTCATCATGACGGGTTGATTGCCGGGAGGTGATGCATGGGGGTCCGGATGAAAAGCGGATCAAAGAAGGCCGGGGAAATTGGGAAGCACGTCACGGGTAATGCTTTTCATCTCCATTTCCCCTTTCAGGGCCGCCTCTTCAAGGGCCTTGTTGACGGTGGCCAGCATTTTTTTCTCCATTTCCTCCCTGCTGGCGCTGGCCAGGAATTGATCCGAGACTTCGACCGAAGTGAGTATTTTGTTTGCGTTGGCTTTGATCCTTATCTCCCCGCCCCCCGAGTCGGCTTCGACGATGACGTCGTTCAGCTTTTTCTTGGCCTGTTCGATCCGCTCGCGGGCCTCCTGAAGTTTCGAAAAAAGGTCTCCTATCATGTTCTGTTATCTTTTAGAGGTGGTTGTTTTACCGGGGTCGCCTGGCTGCGATGACCGATATTTGAGTGGCTAAGGTAGTTATTTATCAGGATCGGTCCGACGGTTATTTCAACCGGCTCTCGCCTGCCCGGCGCTCGGGGGAGGCCGGCCGCGAAAGGGCTATTCCTCGAACGACAGGATGTGGGTCACCCCGACGAGCCTGTCGAAAAAAGTCCCCTGCTCCCGGTGGTAAACCAGGATGGTGTATTCATTCCGGGTTTCCCAGTGGTTCCCCTCGATGAAACTGACGTCGCCTCGTTCCTCGCCGTGATAACGCATCACGTATTGATAGTCGTAATACCCTTGCTTCAGCAGCATGGTCTTGAGGAAGCCCTTTTTGGCAAAATCGTAGGACATCCTGCTGTCATCGTCAAGCCGCCAGTCGGTGAGGGCCCCGTTCAGGTAGATGTCGGCATCGATCAGGGGCACATCGTAGGCGAGGTAGAAATGCACGTTGACGTATTCGGCGCGGGTTTCCGTTCCCTCCTGGTCCTCGGTCCTGATCTTCGCCTGGCCGTTGATGTCGTCATCGGACTTGTACACCTTGAAGGTCCTTCTTTCGTCGGGTTTCACGAAGACGTGGTAGCCCGAGCGGTCGTAGTCGATCTTGTCGATGTTCCCGGTGTAGTAGTTCAGGCTTTTGATGTCGACCGACCTGAACTCGTTCCCCCCGTCGAACACGTTCTCACGATCGTAATTGAAATCCAGCTTGCCGGCCACGACCATGCGTGGTTTAAGGTCGGTGACCGCGTTGTCCCAGCGGCCGTTTTGCTGGACCACCACGGTGAGGTCGCGATAGGGGTTGTAGATGGTATAATCGGGCGACAGGATCTCAAAATCCACCTCCTGCCTGTAATTCCTTTGTTCGATGTCGGTGGCCTGTTTTACGCGTCCCCTAATGTCGACCCGCTGGTCGAAGACCATGAACCGCCGTGTGAAGCAGATGCTGTCGGGGTGCTCATCATAGACCACCAGGATGTAATTGCCCGGCAACTCGGGTTTCAGGTCCTGGGTCGGGAAGAGCAGTTCGTAATGGGCATAGCTGACGATGGTATTGGCCGAATACCGGAAGTCGTAGATGAAGTCCTCTTCATAGCCATCGATGTATTCGTGTTTCTTGAGATGGGATGGGGTCCAGTCGGCATTGCAGTGGATGATGGTGAACGTGTATTCCTTTCCGGCGGCCTCCAGGTCGTCGAATGACAGCCTGAGCTTTTCTCCGGAATTGAACTCCATCAGGGGCGGGGAGAGTTCCCAGCCTTCCCTGTGCAGGAGCACAGTTTTGATGTTCGGCCTGAAGACCTTGTTGCTCCAGTTGAGGTAATTGACGGTGTCGGTCCCGCTGAACTGTGCTTCAGAGCTGGTGCACGCAAGCAGGAACAGAACCGGAAGAAGGAGGTTTTTTGACATAGGGCAGGGGGATCATTCATTCGGCTCCAGCGCACGAACCGCCAGCCAGGCCATCAGTCCCATGCCGGTCTGGAGGCTCCGTTCGTCCACATTGAAGGTGGCGGTATGGAGGTTTGAGGTGATGCCGGCCTTTTCATTCCGGGTCCCCAGCCTGTAGAAGCATCCGGGCACCTGCTGGGAGAAATAGGCGAAATCTTCGGCCGTGGTGCGGAGTTCCAGGTCTTCCACGTGCTCCCCGCCCAGGTATTCGATGGCATGCTGCCTTGCCTTTTCGGTCGTGGCCGGGTCATTGACAAGGAAAGGGTAGCCCGGGTCGATGAACACTTCGCACCGGCCCCCCATGCTTTCGGCCAGTCCGGTGGCCAGGGTGGTGATCCTCTGCTTCATCTCCGCGCGCCATGTTTCGTCGAAGGTGCGCATGATGCCCGACAGTTTCACCTCGTCGGGTATGATATTGGTCTGACCTTCCGCCAGGAATCGTCCGAAGGAGAGCACGGTGGGCATGGCCGGGCTGGCGTTGCGGCTCACCACCTGTTGCAGTGCCACCACCAGGTGGGAGGCGATCAGAACGGGGTCGACGTTCCTGTGCGGGATGGCGCCGTGACCTCCCTTTCCCGTCACGGTGATGTGGATCTCGTCGGTGGAGGCCATGTATTTCCCGCTTTTCATCCCCACTTTTCCGGCTTCCAGTTCGGGATAGACATGCTGGCCGAAGATGACCGCCGGCGCCGGGTCCTTCAGCACGCCCTCCTCGATCATGACCTTCGCGCCACCCGGGTATTTCTCTTCGGAAGGCTGGAAAATGAGTTTGACGCTCCCTTGGAACCGGTCGCGCAACTCGCTTAGGATCCGGGCGGCGCCGAGCAGGGAGGCGGTATGGACGTCGTGACCGCAGGCATGCATCCTGCCGTCGTGCAGCGATCGGTAGTCGACCTCGTTCTTTTCATGAATGGGAAGCGCATCCATGTCGGCACGCAATGCCACCGTCCGGCTTTCGGGGTTGCGGCCCCGGATGATCCCTACGACGCCGGTTTTAGCGATGCCCGTGGCATGGTCTATGCCATGCTTTTCGAGGTATGCAGACACCAGCCCCGCCGTCTCGTATTCCTCAAAGGCCAGTTCCGGGTTCGCATGAATGGTCCTCCGCAACGATATGACCTCCTCCCGGTATTGCTCCGCCCGCCTTTTTATTTCATTGATAAGCTTTTCCATTGCGTCGAATGTGTTCCGGCAAAGATAAATGTTTTCCCATGATAACCCGGGAGAAGCACCCGTTGTAATTCAAATTGATTATAAATAAGGGGCGGCACCGCCCAGTGTTGTTATAACAATCACAATTACAACACGTTATAATAGCGTGATTTAGGCCTTTTTTCGTTCCGTGTCGCCCGTCATGACTGGTATTGATAAATATCAATATTTCTATATATGGTATTGTTGTAGATTTTATAATTTAGCGGACTTAAATTTATATCTACCTTAGTTTAATATAACATAACGATATAAAGAACATGTCAGAAGTTATTAAGATCAGCAGGGGCCTCGACATTCCTCTTGTCGGCGAAGCCGAGAAGAAGGTCACGGAGGTCACGACTGACCACTATGCGATCAAGCCCCCCGATTTTGTTGGTGTTTTCCCGAAATTACTGGTCAAGGAAGGTGATCCTGTCAAGGCGGGCACTCCTGTCTTTTTCGACAAGTACCGGGACAACATCCTGTTCTCGTCGCCGGTCAGCGGAACCATCAAAGAGGTTTACCGCGGCGCCAAGCGGAAGATGTTGGAGGTGAGGATCGAGTCGGACGGGAAAATGGCGTACGAGGATCATGGCAAGGATGACCCCAAGGGGCTCAGCCGTGAAAAGGTCGTGGAAAAGATGCTGAAGAGCGGTGTTTGGCCGTTCATCCGGCAGCGGCCCTATTCCGTCATCGCCGACCCCAATGTCACCCCCAAGGCCATTTTTATCTCATGTTTCGATTCCTCGCCGCTGGCTCCCGACATGGCCTACCTCATCGAAGGGATGGAAAAGGAGTTCCAGGCGGGGCTCGATGCCCTCGGCCGGCTCACCGGCGGGAAGATCCACCTTGGCCTCAGGGCCGGGGAGGCCGCTCCGGTGTTCACCTCCGCGCGGGGTGTGCAGTTGAACTACTTCAGCGGTCCGCATCCGGCTGGGAATGTGGGCATACAGATCCATCACATCGATCCCATCAACAAGGGCGAAACGGTGTGGTACCTCGACCCGCCCTCGGTGGCGATCATCGGCCGCCTTTTCCTGACGGGGAGGTACGACGTCAGCAAGCGGGTCGCACTCACCGGCGGTGAGGTGGATAAACCGCATTATTGCAAGGTCATCAGCGGCTGTAACATCTACCCGATGGTCAAGGACCACAGGAAATCGACGGAGATCCGTTACATCAGCGGGACCGTGCTTACCGGCACCCAGGTCGAAAAGGAGGGTTACCTCGGGTTCTACGACAGGCAGCTCACCCTGATCCCCGAGGGGCACCACCATGAGTTCCTCGGATGGGCCATGCCGCGCCTCAACAAGTTCAGCTACTCCAAGACCTTTTTCTCCTGGCTTCTCCCGAAGAGGAGGTACAACCTCGACACCAACCTGAACGGAGGTCACCGTGCCTTCGTGCTGACCGGGGAGTATGAGAAGGTGTTCCCCATGGATATCTATCCCATGCAGCTGCTCAAATCCATCATCGTGAAGGACATCGACAGGATGGAGAACCTCGGGATCTATGAAGTGGACGAAGAGGATTTCGCATTGTGCGAATTCATCGATGCCTCCAAAACGGAAATGCAGGCCATCGTGCGTGAAGGGCTGGATTTCATCCGCAAGGAGATGTCGTAAATGGTGATCGTTTTGACTGATATAAGATAAAAGTATATTCTGGTCGCAGGGTCGGAACCCTGGCACAACGGACGATCTGCTTGCGAAGGGCCGTAACCTGAGACCTGAAACATTAAACTTGGAACAAAATAAATGAAGGCGTTAAGAAATTACATTGACAAGATTAAGCCGCAATTCGAAAAGGGAGGGAAGTTCGAGAAACTGCACTCCACTTTTGATGCCTTTGAGACCTTTTTGTTCGTTCCCGACACGGTGACGTTCAAGGGCAGCCACATCCGGGATACGCTGGACATGAAGCGTACCATGATCATGGTGGTGATCGCGCTGATCCCCGCCATCCTTTTCGGGATGTGGAATGTCGGCTTCCAGCATTTCAAGTCCCTTGCCGAAACGGTCACGTTCTGGGACCAGTTCTGGTACGGCTTTCTGAAGGTGCTGCCGTTGATCGTCGTATCCTACGTGGTGGGGCTCGGCATCGAGTTTGCCTTTGCCCAGGCCCGCGGTCACGAGGTAAATGAGGGATTCCTCGTTTCGGGCATCCTCATCCCACTCATCGTGCCTCCTGACATTCCTCTCTGGATGCTGGCCCTTTCCGTGGTTTTCGCGGTCATCATCGGCAAGGAGGTGTTCGGTGGCACCGGGATGAACATCCTGAACCCGGCGCTGACCTCCAGGGCATTCCTTTTCTTTGCCTATCCTCAGGACATGTCGGGCGACAAGGTATGGATCTCCAACATGGCCGACGGGTATTCGGGCGCCACTCCGCTGGGTGATGCCCTGGTCGGCAATTTCGGCAACCTCCCCTCCGCCTCGGACATGTTCTTCGGGTTCATTCCCGGCTCGGTGGGGGAAACCTCCACGCTGGCCATCCTGCTGGGCGGCATCATCCTCATCGCCACCGGCATCGGCAGCTGGAGGATCATGCTATCGGTCTTTGCCGGTGGATACCTCATGGGGTTGATCTTCAACCTGTTTGCCGTCAATGAATACATGGAGCTTCCCGCCTATTACCACTTCATCATGGGCGGTTTCGCGTTCGGTGCCGTCTTCATGGCCACCGATCCGGTCTCTGCATCGCAGACCAACAAAGGGAAATACATTTACGGGCTCCTCATCGGCATGATCGCGGTCCTGATCAGGGTGCTCAATCCGGCCTACCCGGAGGGCATGATGCTGGCGATTCTGTTCATGAACGTTTTCGCACCGCTCATCGATCACTACATTGTAGAGTCCAACATCAAGAAGCGGTTGAAAAGGATAAAAGTTAAAGCATAAGCACAGGAAATAAAAAATTCAAGCAGATGTTTAGCAACAGATATATTTTCATTTATGCCTCCGTGATGGTGATCGTTGTCGCTGCCATCCTCTCGTCGGCGGCTTCGTTCCTCAAGCCCTTCCAGGAGCAGAACGTACGCACGGAGAAGATCATGAACATCCTCAAGGCGGTCAGCATTGAGACCGAGAAGAAAGATGCGGACGACACCTACCGGCAGTACATCGTGGAGGAGTACACCATCAACCGCGAGGGGGAAGTGGTGAGCATATACCGCGACGGCAAGCTCGAGCAGGGAGAGGTGAGGGCTTTCGACATCGACCTCAAGGTGGAGCTCAAGAAGAATTCCGACCTCAAGGCCGGAAAAAGTGCCGAAGAACCGATGTTTCCGCTCTTTGTTTGTCAGAAGGGGGACGCTACCTTTTACGTGATCCCGCTCCGCGGCAGCGGTTTGTGGGGCCCTGTGTGGGGCAACCTGGCAGTGGCCGATGATTTCAGGACCGTATTCGGGGCCAATTTTGACCACCAGGGCGAGACCCCGGGCCTTGGTGCCGAGATCTCCACAGCCATCTTCCAGGACCAGTTCCCGGGAAAGACCATCTTCGACGAGAATTACAACTTCACTTCGGTGAGGGTGGTCAAGGGTGGTGCCAAGGTGCTCCCGCAGGACCAGCAGATACATGCCGTCGATGGCATCTCCGGGGGTACGATCACCAGCAACGGGGTGGACGACATGCTGCGCGACTGTCTAGAAAACTATGTACCATACATTAAAAAACAGATATAATCATGGCTGAAGAAGTTAAAAAGAGGGAACCTTTATTCTCCCCCAAGAACAAAAAGCTGATCTTCAATCCGCTGAGTAGCGAGAATCCCATCACGGTACAGGTGTTGGGGATCTGCTCCGCCCTGGCCGTGACCGCCAAGCTCGAGCCGGCCGTGGTAATGTCCATTTCCGTATTGGCCGTGCTGGCATTCGCCAACGTCATCATATCCCTCCTCCGCAATACCATTCCGCCGCGGATCCGGATCATTGTGCAGCTGGTGGTGATCGCCTCCCTGGTGATCCTGGTCGACCAGGTGCTCAAGGCCTTCGCTTACGACGTCAGCAAGCAACTCTCGGTATTCGTCGGACTGATCATCACCAACTGCATCATCATGGGCCGCCTCGAGGCTTTTGCCATGGGCAACAAACCCTGGCCGGCATTCCTCGACGGTCTTGGCAATGCCTTCGGTTATGCCTGGATCCTCATTGTTGTCGGGTTCTTCCGCGAACTCCTGGGATCGGGGACCATATACAACTACCCGGTGATGGAATGGATCGGGATCTATGACATCGGTTACAAGAACAACGGACTCATGATCCTGTCGCCCATGGCGCTCATCACCGTCGGCATCATCATCTGGATCCAGCGCTCGAGGAACAAGGAACTCATCGAGGAGAACTAGGTCATTAACAAGGAAATCAAGAACAACCGAATACGATAAACAATCAAGTTATGCAAGAACTGGTAAACATATTCGTCAAATCCATCTTCATCGATAACATGGTATTTGCATACTTCCTCGGGATGTGCTCCTACCTGGCCGTGTCCAAGACGGTCAATACCTCTTTCGGTCTTGGAATCGCCGTTATCTTTGTGTTGGGGATCACGGTCCCTGTCGATTATCTGCTGAACCTTTACGTGCTCTCTCCCGGCGCACTTGTCTGGCTGGGGCCTGATTTTGCAGAGGTGGACCTGAGCTTTCTCAGTTTCATCATGTTCATTGCCGTGATCGCTTCCATGGTGCAGCTGGTGGAAATGGTAGTCGAGAAATTTGCCCCGGCCCTGTACAATTCGCTGGGGATCTTCCTGCCCCTTATCGCTGTGAACTGTGCGATCCTGGGTGGCTCCCTCTTCATGCAGCAGCGGGAGTATGAATCCATCGCGCAGGCCACTTCCTTCGGGCTTGGTTCGGGCGTGGGTTTCTTCCTTGCGATCGTCGGCATCGCCGCCATCCGGGAGAAGATCAAATATTCCAACGTGCCTGCACCGTTGCGGGGCCTGGGTATCACCTTCATCATTACCGGGCTGATGGGCATCGCCTTCATGAGCTTCATGGGCATCAAGCTGTAGGTAGATTCATGATCTTGAAAAGAAAGTAGAAACTTAATAATCAATAAAATAAAGATGGCTTTACTAGTAATAGGAATCGGAGCAGTGATCCTGACCAGTGTGGTCGTATTCCTCCTGGTGATCCTCCTCCTGGTAATCGTTCTGCTGTATGCCAGAAAGAAGCTCACTCCCCAGGGTGACGTGACCATTACCATCAATGACGAGAAGGAAGTGGTGACCTCACCGGGGTCCACCCTCCTTTCGACCCTTGCCGCGCAGAAGATCTTCATTCCATCTGCCTGCGGCGGTGGTGGCACATGTGCCATGTGCAAATGCCAGGTGCTCGACGGCGGCGGGTCCATCCTGCCCACGGAGACCGGCTATTTTACCCGGAAGGAACAGATGAACAACTGGCGCCTGGCCTGCCAGGTGAAGGTGCGGGAGGACATGAAGATCCAGGTGCCCCCCGAGATCTTCGGGATCAAGAAGTGGGAATGCACCGTGATCTCCAACAAGAACGTGGCCACCTTCATCAAGGAGTTCGTCGTGAAATTGCCCGAGGGTGAGATACTCGACTTCAAATCGGGCGGGTACATCCAGATCGACGTGCCCACTTGCGAGGTCGATTTCGGCAAGGACATCGAAGTGGATGAGGAATACCGCGGCGACTGGGACAAGTTCAAGATGTGGGACCTGAAAATGAAGAACCCGGAACCCATATACAGGGCTTATTCCATGGCCAACCACCCGGCCGAGGGGAACATCGTGATGCTCAACATCCGGATCGCCACCCCGCCCTGGGACCGCTCGAAGAACGCCTTCATGAACGTCAACCCCGGGATCTGCTCCTCCTTTGTGTTCTCGAGGAAGCCGGGCGACAAGGTGACCATCTCGGGCCCCTATGGCGAGTTCTTCATCAAACCCACCAACAGGGAGATGATGTTCATCGGTGGCGGCGCCGGCATGGCCCCCATGCGTTCGCACATCTTCCACCTGTTCCACACCGAGCACACCAAGCGGAAAGCCACTTTCTGGTATGGCGGCCGCTCGCTCCGGGAGCTGTTCTATGTCGATCAGTTCGAAGATATCGAAAAGAGCAACCCCAACTTCAAATTCAACATCGGGTTGTCGGAGCCTCTGCCGGAGGACAACTGGTCGGGCTATACGGGTTTCATCCACCAGGTGATCTACGACAATTACCTGAAGGACCACCCCGAGCCGGAAGAGATCGAATATTACCTCTGCGGACCGCCCATGATGAACGACGCCGTTCAGAAGATGCTCGACGACCTGGGCGTGCCCCAGGAGATGATCGCCTTCGACGACTTCGGAGGATAAAGTAATTCGAAAACCCCCGGTCCGGGGGTTTTTTGTTTTCATCCTGCAGCTATAGCAGTTCACCTGTCGTTCCTTTCCCAATGACCATCAAGTGCTGCTGTTCCAGGGCCGGATAAACAATTTCCTCAAGCCCTTGTTTTTTTCAAAAGGAACGTAAACAATGAATCTCATGATAAACCGTACCATACCGCTTCTTTTTGCAGTGATCCTTACCACAGGCCTTGGTGCACAGACCCCGGGCTCTTTCGGCGAGCTGACCCATTCGGCCGACCTCGGCAGCCTGACCCCCACACCCGACCGCCACATCGTTGGCGTCCAGTATGCAGGCGGGTACCTCTGGGCCACCGGCTTCGACCCTGACGATTACTGGCAGCACAAACTCTATAAATTCAGTGGCGACGGAAGCGAGCTCATCGAATATTTCAGCTATGGCATCGAAGCCGCAGGGTGGAAGGACATGGCCTACGACGGGGAGTACCTCTATGTGACCGACATGGATACCATCCGGCAGCTTGACATGGCCACCGGTGAAAAGACCGGCGTGAACATCCCCGCCCCCTTCTATTACAATGCCGGGCTTGCCTACAATCCCGGCAATGATCACTTTTACGTTACTGGTGATGGCGGTTCCAATATCTATGAGATCGACCGCGACGGGGAGATCATCGGTGCCATCGACAACTACGCCAACCATGCGACAGTCGGACTTGCCGTGGATACCCTCTCGCCCGGCGGGCCTTTTCTCTGGACATGGAGCAACGAGAGCATCGGGTATAACCTTCAGCTCAAGGCAAGCCAGATCTCCCTGGTGACCTATGAGTTCACAGGCATCGAGTTCGAAGGGGAGAGCATCAGCAACATCATCCAGGAGACGGCCGGCGGTGCCACCATAGCCTATGACTACGTGGCCGATTCGGTCACCTTCATCGCCATCAACCTGCGCAACGGCAACGCCAGCGACCAGATGGAGTACGCCATGTATTACGACATCACCCGGAACGAGATCCCGGGCCCGCAGATCACCGTCGACCCCCCCTCCATTCAGAATATCCTCCCCCCGGGCGATTCCGTCGATGTGGAGGTGACCATCTACAATGACGGGGATGCCCCCCTCTTCTGGTCGGCCTACATCGAAACTCCCGATCAGGACACGGTGAACACCCTGGGTCAGCTGACGGGCTCTTTCAATGCCACCCAGCAGTCACTGAATAATGACAAAGGCATGAACGGACTCGCATTTCTCGATGACAAGCTGTATGTCAACGGCCGGAATTTCGGCAGTGACCAGTCGGTGATCTATGCCTTCGACAAGGAGGGCAACCTCCTGTCCACCCACCCTTACTATTCACTGTCAAACCTGGGCTACCGGACCCTCACCAGCGACGGGGAGTACCTCTATGGAGAAGATACCTACACCATCAATCAGATCGACCCCGTTAGTTTTGCCATCGCCGGCTATATACTCAAGCCGAGCGGCTCCTTCAGCGGCCTGACCTATGATCCGCAGACGGATCATTTCTGGGGTGGCAACGGTGTGGGGCTGATCCTTGAGTTCGACCGGGACGGCAATGAGGTGAATGAGTTCATCACCCCCTATGACGTCGAGGGGCTGGCCTGGGACAACTGGTCGCCCGGTGGCCCCTACCTCTGGGCCTGGGTTGAAACAGCAGGTGAGGAGGGTGTGATGACCGAGGCCATCCGGCTCGACCCGGCAACCTGCACCCCTTCCGGGACAGGATTTCCTGCCATCACTTTCAGCAGTGACACCACTTACATGGACCAACCGAAGGCTGCCGCCATCACCGATCAATGGGAACCCAACAAAACCACCTTCCTGGGATTGCAGAATACGATGCTGATCCAGGGAAACGACACCCTGGCGGATCATGACATCGTGGCTGCCTATGACCTCGACGTGACGCCTCCCCCGGCATGGATCGCACTGGCCGATGCGTCCTTCGGCACGGTGGAGGCCGGGAATACGGCGCAGTTCCACGTAAGGCTCCGTTCCATCATGGACGATACGGTGATGACCGCCGTCGTCCGCATCGACAACAATGACATTCTCAACCCGCAGGTCGTGATCCCTGTCAATTTCGAAATGACAGCTGTTTTCACCGCTGCAACCGAGGTGGAAGCAGACCGCAACGGCGTGTTGGGACAGAACTTCCCCAACCCTGCCACTACCATGACCCATATCCCCGTCACCCTCGACCACGATGAGATGGTGCGGATCAGCTTGCTTGACCTGTCGGGAAGGACCCTGAAGACCATTTACCAGGGCCGCCCCGGGAAGGGGACCCATACGTTCACGGTCCCCGTCCGCGGCCTGGAGCCTGGTGTTTACCTGTATGACCTCTCCAGCGGGTCGCATCGCATCACCCGGCGCATGGTGGTAAATAAATAGAGTGTCCGGTGTGCAATGAATGAGGTGTTTTTGTACCTTTGGCGATAAGCCATGACAAACTTCACCAGATTCCTGCCCATCCTTCTCATCCTGTTGATGGTCCGCTGCGGACCACCTCCTGTCACCATGCCCGTCAAGTTCCAGGGACAGGCACAGGGTACCTATTATGCCGTTACCTATTACGATGCCGCCAACAGGAACTTCCAGGCTGAGATCGAGCAACTGTTAGCCGATTTTGACCAGATCGCCTCGATCTGGATCGACAGTTCTCTCATATCCATTGTGAACAGAGGAGAGGAGGGAGCAGAGGTGAACGATGTGTTCCGTGCCATTTTCGAGCATTCCAAGCATATCTACGAGCGGTCGGAGGGAGCTTTCGACCCCACCATCGGTCCCCTGGTCAACGCCTGGGGTTTCGGCTTCACCGACAGGATGAAGGTGGACCAGCACGTGATCGACAGCCTGCTGCCCCTTGTGGGATTCGAAAAGGTATCGCTGGAGGGAGACAGGGTCGTCAAGGCCGATCCCCGCATTCAGTTCGACTTCAACGGCATTGCCCAGGGCTATTCCGTGGACATGATCGGAAAGTTTCTCGAGGAAAAGGGGATCGAGGATTACCTGGTGGACATCGGGGGCGAGGTGCTTGGCAGGGGTGAGAAGCCCGACGCATCACCCTGGAAGGTCGGCATCGAGAAGCCAACAGACAATGCCGCTTATGGGGAGGGGCTCAAGGCCATCGTGGTGCTCAGGGACAAGGCCATGGCCACCTCGGGGAACTACAGGAAGTTTTACGAAGAGGACGGGGTCCGGTATTCCCATACCATCGACCCTGAGACCGGTTACCCCGTGCAGCATTCGATCCTGAGCGTTTCGGTCATCGCCGACGACTGTGCCTCAGCGGATGCCTGGGCCACCGCATTCCTGGTTTCAGGCCTCGACCGTTCCATCGAGATACTCGGCAGGGATAAAAGCCTGGATGCTTATTTCATTTATTCCGGCACCACTTCCGGGGAGCTGAAGACCTATTTCACGGAAGGATTCAAGAAATTCCTGCTGGAAGAAATGGACTGATGGTGTTGTTCGGATGCGCCAGAATGAATGATCATCCATCCTTGAGGACACCATGGTGCTGCTCATAATACTCGCAGCTTGTAGGATCGCCGTCACCACACACACAACCGATCTTTTCCCCGGTATTCACATCCACCGAACTGCAGGACTTGGAGAACTGGCCGCCTTTCTGCACGAACATCTTGATGGCGATGCCGGCGATGGCAGCCCCTACGAGGATCACTGTGATGAGCAACAACTTGAACATGGTCGTCTTCTTTCGATTGCTGTTTAAATTATAACACAAAAGTAACCATATTGTTTGACAAAACAGAAGGTGCCAGGGCAACCTTACAATTTAGAACGCCTTCTAAATTCGGCGAGGACGATGGCGGTGGCGACCGACGCATTCAACGATTCGGCACCGGCCCTGCTGTGCGGTGGAATGAGCAGGGGGTGGGTGATGCAGGGGGTCAGGGATGAAGATATCCCGTGCGATTCGCTGCCGATGAGCAGGTATCCCGGCGCTGACAGCTGCTGTTCATAGATGCTCTTGCCGTCGAGCAATGCACCGTATACCGGAAGAGCCTTATCCTTGCCGGTGAAAAAGACCTCCAGGTCCCTGTAGGTGATCCGCACCCGCGCGATGCTGCCCATGGTGGCCTGGACCACTTTGGGATTATACACCTCCACGCAATCGTTGGAGCAGACGATGTCGCTCACCCCGTACCAGTCGGCGGTGCGGATGATGGTCCCCATGTTCCCCGGATCACGGATCCCGTCAAGCACCAGCACCAGGTCGTCCCCATCCGGCACGGGGTCGACGGACGATTCCCTATGCGTATGCACCAACAGCAGCACCTCGTTGGGCGTTTGAAGGGCGCTGATCCTCTCCAGCTCTTTTTGGGAGATGATGCTGACAGGGATGTTGCCGCAGAGCCTGTTGTTGGCATTGTGCCACTCCTCCAGGCAATGGATGGAATGCACCTTGAAATCGCTGTTCAGAAGCTCCAGGGCCAGTTTCGGGCCTTCGGCGATGAACAGCTTTTCCTGCCTGCGGAACTTGGCCAGGTGCAGCGAGCGGATGTATTTGATCTGGTTCTTCGAAAGCATGCCCCCAGGCATTAAGCGACAAAGATAAGGAAATGCTGATTGTCCGTTCTATTATGGAAATCCGATGTGACGAATGGTAGTTTTGTGCTAAAATTTTTTCTCACGGTTTTCTGCCATGCATCTTCTCACCATAAATGCTATACTTGGGATGTTCTATATGGATGGATTAAAATCCAGGCACGTTGAATATTTTAGTATTTTAGATATTTCAATTCCAAGCTGATAATTGAATCAAAACCCTGAAAGTTATGGCAGTATTACAAAACATTATCCGCGTGAAATCTCCTGACAGGATTACCAACCTTGAACTCACCTGGGTATCAGGAGGTAGTGCGCTTGACATTGGACTGGAGATCCTGATCCTCGACACCAACAAGAAGATCGTTCTGACCGAATTGGATTCCTACCAGGATCCTGAGGGAGATACCATTCATCGTTATCAATATGAGTATGTCGATCTCGAAGAGAATGAGGAGCACGACCCGGTCTACGAGAATACCATTGTCGAAGGGCCGACCCCCCGTGGTGTGAAGGTGTTCAGAAAGGGGGACGAAAACGGGACCTCGCAGGCGAAGGCCAAAGCATATTGAAGGAGACACCCTGTTGAACATGAACCGGCCACCTGGCTGGCTGGCAGTGTTGCTTGTCATGATTCCTGTTTGTCGGGATCCTGGACGGGAATGGCATGTTTCGGTAAAGGTGTCTTCAGCAAGTTTAAAGTACCCACACAAAAGGAGGATGCAAGAGGTGGATTGGCCCATGCTAACTGGTCCAGCTGCTATCCCCTGTTTGCGGGTACTCTGATGTTATCGTGTTGGAATGTGTCCCTCCACGGTCATGGTTTGTATTTAATTGTAAATAAAGTTCATGTTTTATGGTTCCAAAAGATCTTAACACAGTTAAACGGATCCCCGCCCACGCATTCAGGTGCTTTGCCATCATTCTCTTCCTCGGTATCCAGGTTCAGGAGGTGCATCCCCAGGGGATCGGTGATACGCTGGATATCAACCTTGATGAGATGCCTGACGCCGCCCGGATTGATACCCTGGTCAAACTGGCGGATACATACATGGGATCAGATTTGGGACGCGCCCTGAGTTATGCCAGTGCGTTGCGGCAAATTGCCCTGGAGTCAGGAAACGACACTGCCCTTGTCGATGCGCTGAATTTTCAGGGAAAGATCTATTTTTTTCTCGGTGACATGGATACGGCAAAGGCAGTTTGCGGGGAGGCGATCCGGCTGAGCGATCGCATGGGCGACCTGAAGAGGAAGGCTGCATTGACCTATTTGCAAGGTATCTTGATCAGCACTTCCGTAGATGTCAGGGAAGGTCTTGATCTGTTCCTCAAGAGCAATGGATATTTTCGATCCCTCCTTGATTCAATTGGCATCGCCAATACCGAGAATGCGATCGGAGTTGCCTACCTGGACCTGGCCGTTTATGATTCGTCCATGCAACATTTGCTGGAGAGCGTCCGCATTGCTGAAAGACTGGGGCATGATCCGGTCCTTGGGAAAGCTTACCTGAACCTTGGACTGGTATATCACAATCTGGAAGAATTTCCGGATGCAAAATCCAGCTTTTTAAAAAGTCTTTCCATAAACAGGGAGTTGAACAATCTGATCAATGTTGCTAAATCGTACCAGAACCTTGGTAACATCCTGGCTCTGGAATACGAACTGGACAGTGCATGGATTCTTTACAACAAAGCACTTGAGATATGCTTATCGGTCGATTTCGTGGAGGGGGCAGCAGATGCCTATACCGGTCTGGGAGAGGTTGCCGAAAAGCGGGGAGATTTCAACAGGGGGTATGAGCTCTATGCAAAGGCGCTGGAATACTATGAGATGTGCGACAGCCAGCAGGGCGAGCTGATCAGTTTCAAGAACATGGCATTATCCAGGGTAAAGTCAGGACAATACGAGGAGGCCCTGACCGTGTTCGATTCAACGCTGCGCATCGCACGGCAGCTCGGCCTCACACAGCGGGAGTTGGAAATATTGGAGAACATCTATTTTGTTTACGAAAAGATGAAGGACTATCGACATGCATATGAGACCTACAGGGAAAGGGATATTTTGGAGGACAGCATCATGGATATCGAAAAACGGGAACGGGTGGCAGAGTTGGTCCTTCTTTTCGATAAGGAAAAGGACAATGCCCGCATATTGTCACTTGAGAACCAGAACCTGGAGCTGGAAAAAAGTAAAATCTCCTACCTGGCAGGCGGATCAAGTTTAGTGATGATCCTGATCTTCCTGTTTGCCTACTACAGTCAGCGGGCACGCAAGAACAGGATCATTGCTGAGCAGCGCATTGTCCAGCTGGAGGAGGAGAAGAAGCTGCTTGCAGCCCGTTCCATCGTGGAGGGGCAGGAGGAAGAGCGGAAGCGGATCGCCAAGGAACTGCACGATGGCCTGGGGGTGTTGCTCTCGTCGGCAAAACTGCATTTTACCTCCATCCGGGATAAAACACCTGAATCTTTGCCTGTGCTTGAAAAGGCGGCAAGTTTGCTCGAGCAGGCCTCCGGGGATGTCCGCCGCATATCCCACAACATGATGCCTGGCCTGCTGACGAAATACGGGCTGTTTGAAGCTGTGGAAGAGTTGTTTGAACAGGTGGATGAAATGGAAGGGATCCATGCCGAAGTCAGCATCCAGGGTGAGCAAAAACGACTTCCAGAAAACACGGAGATCATGCTTTATCGGATCTTTCAGGAAATGGTGAACAACACACTCAAGCATGCGGAGGCCAGGAACATCAAACTGAAGATTGATATTCTGGAAGACAGGTTGAAATTCGAATATTCGGATGATGGCAAGGGCTTTGACATGGAAGACAAACTGAGGCAGAAATCCATAGGCCTTACCGGCATGCAGTCGCGGGTTAAATTCCTGGGCGGAGAATTGGGGGCAGCCACAACGCCCGGCAATGGTGTGCATTATGCATTTGCGATAACCTTATAGCAGCATTGGATAAAGAGGTATTTAGCGCCGTCACTTGACTTGTTATGTAAACAACGCTATTTTAGGTTACCCTGGTACTGAAACTTGATTTGTTCCTTAACCCAAAAACATGATTATTATGGCAGCAAGACGTGATGAAGATCGCTCTGATCCTCTACCAAACCCTGAAGAAACGCATGTATGGCTGGAAATTGAGTGGAATGACAGCCATGATCCGCGCACGACTCAGATCATCGTACATATGACTGTACATGATATCCCTGCATACCACTATACAGAACTAGGAGATTTCGGGATCGTTGGCCCGGGAGAATATGCCTATGACATTGTCCTGATAGGTTCTCCGCTGGCGAACCCCCTGGTTCACGACCAGAACCTGGATGATCCACCCTATCTGGTAGGAAGGCCAAAATATGTATATGCCGGCATCAATGGACAGCATGGTACAACCCGGGCCACCACAGTTGCTCTTTAGCGGGTATTGAATTTTTATGAACAAATAAAACATGAAGTCATGTCCAAGAAAAAAGATAACAGCGAAATGGAAGACCACAACAATAAAATATTCTGGAAGGTCATTCACAATAACCCGATGGACAGTACGTCGGTTATTCTCTACGTCAATTCACCGGCTGGTTATTATGCAAGTGAGTATAAGATCAGAAGGAATACATACCCGCGCAAGAGGAAAGATTTAAAGGATGCGATTGAGAAAGAAAAGAATTTCCTTTTGAATGGCGAAATACCCGAAAATGAAAGAAAAAACAAATACTCGGAATTGCGAGGGCATGAGGAAGAGCCTCCCCCTTCCGGGCATCTATCCACCAGGATCCATATCCAGTATTACAAATACAAAAAGCTGGTCTTTCATCTTGTTGAGCCTAAGGGGGATACTCAGATCAAGAAATACTTTGACAAGTACATTCCTGCTCCAACAACATTGTTTTACAACCGCTATTTCCTACCGGGTGCTGATCACCAGGTGGAGTTGATCGTTGACGGTGAACACCCGGATTCAGCCTTGGAGGATTATGTTTTCAGTAAAGTGATACCCTAGTGATCGTCATGTGAATACAAACCGATTATGATCATCAATGTGATGTCAAATTGTTCGTCTTATGATTGTAATAACGGGGGAGGCCATCCCTTTCCCCCTTCCCGGCTGTTTTTTTGCTTTCTGATATTGCTGGCAATTCCATTATCAGGGTTTGGCCGAGGCAGTGACCCGCAAGGAGAGGATGCGATTGCCGTCCAGGATAAGTTCTACAAACTGATCGATTCGACTTCCAGAACGGACCCGGAGCTGGCCCTTCAATACTGCGATTCATTGTATTTTCTTGCCAGAAGTTCCGGTACGGACACGGCCATGATCGATGCACTTATTTATAAAACCCGGATGCTGCGGATCCTCGGAAACATGGACTCAGCCTTTTCAAGCGTGAATGCTGCCCTTCGCGCCAGCGATTCATTGAACGATGACCGCCGGCTTGGCGAGGCATATTACTATCGTGGTGTTTTATCATTCCTCACTGTCGGGCCCATGTCCGCAGAAAAGGATTTCTCAAGGTCTTTCGGCCTCCTCTCACAAATTGCCGATTCAGCTGGTATGGCCACCGCATTGAACGGGATCGGTGCAGCTCAATTCCAGCGGTCCAACCTGGACTCCGCTGCAATTTATTATCTGATGGCCATCAAGATCAGCGAACCGAATGAGTTCAATGACATTCTTTGCAAGGCCTACACGAACATGGGATTGATCTTTGATGCCCTGGGAGAAGATGACCAGGCACTGACCTATCTGTCAAAAAGTGCCGAACTCAATGAAAGGCTCAATAATCGCTATTACCTCGTTGTTGCCTACAATGGGATTGCAAATATCCTTTTCAAGTACGATCAACTGGATACGGTCAAAACACTTTGTGATATGTGCTTGGAAATCAGCGCAGAGCTAAACAATATCAAGGGTATGGCCGATGCCTATCACGGACTGGCAAACGTTGCAGACAGGAGGGGGCAAATATCGCAGGCAAGAGAATTGTTCCTGGACGCCAAACGCTATTATGAGCTCATTGATGACAGTGAGGGCATATGCAATGCACTGAACAATGTGGGAAGGATCGAATCCCGCATGGGAAATTATTCGAAAGCAAGGGTCCTTCTTGACTCTGCCTTCGCCATTGCAAAGGAAAAGGGATTTAAAGAGAAGATAACGAGCATTTATTGGAATTATGCTAATCTTTACGCCCGTAGTGGCGATTTTGAGAAAGCATATACCTATCACGTGCAATTCAAAAATCTCAGCGACACATTATACCAGATCGACAAGCAGAAGCGGATCGCTCAACTGAAACTGGCCTACGATGTGGAAAAGGAACGCGCTGAGAACCTTGAGCTGAAAACGGCAATCCTGGAGCAGAACTATGTCGTTGAGCGCCGCACCCGCCAGCGAAATTCCTATTTGTTCACCGGCCTCACCATCATCCTGGCCCTGGTCTTCTTCATCGCCTATTACAGCCAGCGCATGCGCAAGAACCGGATCATCGCCGAGCAGCGCATCCTGCAGCTGGAGGAGGAGAAGAAACTGCTTGCAGCCCGTTCCATCGTGGAGGGCCAGGAGGAGGAGCGGAAGCGGGTCGCCCGGGAGTTGCACGACGGGCTGGGTGTGTTGCTTTCCTCTGCCCGGATGCACTTCACCTCCATCCGCGACAAGACACCGGAGGCCCAGCCCTTGCTTGAAAAAGCGGCCAAACTGCTGGAACAGGCATCGGGCGACGTACGTCGCATCTCCCACAACATGATGCCGGGCCTGCTGACAAAATATGGGGTGTTTGAAGCTGCGGAGGAATTATTCGAACAGGTGGATGAGATGGAGGGGATCAGGGCGGAAATGACCATCGAGGGTGACACGAAACGCCTTCCTGAGAATACGGAGATCATGCTTTACCGGATCTTCCAGGAGATGTTGAACAATACGCTGAAACATGCCGGCGCACAGCACATAATGCTCGTTTTGACCCTCGCGTCAAACCGCCTTTCCGTGGTGTATTCCGACGATGGAAAAGGCTTTGATTTCGAAGAAAAAATAAAGGAGAGATCGCTGGGCCTCACCGGACTGAAATCGAGGGTGAAATTCCTGGGGGGAGAGTTGGAGGCACAGTCGCAACCTGGCAAAGGCGTCAGGTATTCCTTTACGATAGAGGTGTAAGGCATGGAAAGCCATTTATTCGGCGACCCAAAGACAATTTTGTTATATTTGTAGGACAACCAAGCTCAGTAGCCATGATCAATGTACTCGTTGCCGATGATCATCAGATCATCATCGACGGTCTCAAGACCATCCTGGAAGATGCAGAGGATATAAGCATTGTTGCAGAAGCCAAGGATGGGTACCAGGTCCTCAAGGTCCTGGAAGAGACGCCGGACATCCATGTGATCCTCATGGACATCAACATGCCCAAACTCGACGGGCTGGACTGCACCAGGCAGGTCCATAAAAGGTTCCCCGACGTGAAAGTGATCGCCCTCACACAATACAGTGAGAAGCGCTTTGTGAAGCGGATGATCAAGAACGGGGCCTCGGGATACATCCTCAAGGACTCCGACAGGGACATTCTGCTTACTGCCATCCGGAAGGTCCATGCGGGAGAGAAATATTTCTGCGACCGCCTCTCATTCCAGCTGGCCAGCCAGGAGCTCAAGATGCAGGACACCAAGAACCTTTTCCCCAAGCTGTCGGAGCGGGAGCTCGAGATCCTGCGGCTGATCTGCCAGGAACATTCCAGCCAGGAGATCGCCGATCAGCTGTTCATCAGCTTCCATACGGTGGAGAGCCACCGGGCCAACCTGATGCTCAAGGCCGGCGCAAAAAATACGGCAGGGCTGGTCCGTTGGGCGGTGGAGAATGATTTTGCGGACTGACCCGTCCGGCGCAGAAGGCAATCCAGATCCTTGCAAAAAAAAACCCTCCTTTTCGGGGAGGGCTTTCGGCTTAATTGGTTTTGGTTTTCTTTTCTCCGGTGTGCTAGTTTTTGAAGGCTTCGGCTTTGGGCACGATGCTGAAGAACTTCTTCCACTCGATGTATTTCCCAGCCACGAATACGATGCTGTGATTGTACCTCACGGGAGCGATGTAGAGCTCCTTGTCGTCGTTGAGCAGGCTGGGGCTCAGCTGGGCGCGCATGGCACGGACCAGGCTGGCCTCCCTCATGGCTTTGTCAAGCGGGATCAGGTTTCTTTTGGCCAGGCTAACCTGGTCCGTGATATCGGTCCGGAAGAATGCTTTCCACTCGTCACCGGTGCCGGCAACGTATACGGTGCTGAGCTTCACCCTGACCGGTTGGGTGTACACCGGCTTGTCCACTTGCAGGAAATTGGGGTTCAACTGAGCATGCATGGCCCGCACGAGGTCGGGGTTGTGCATGGCATTTTTCAGGTTGATCACGATCGACTGGGGAGTCGTGTTCGGGGTCTGGTCCGCAGGACCTTCCACTTGTGCGTATCCCAGGCTTGCGATTCCGAGGATCAGCGCGATGGCGATTGCTTTTGTTGTTTTCATGGTTACCTCCTTTTGTTTGGTTGTTTGGGTTAGTGATTTGGTCAATGATTATGTTACAAATTTATATCGTGAACAAGGAGAAAGCATGGCAGAATTCCACCATTAAAAAAAATGGTTGATTTCATTACCGCAGGATGGTCATTTGTAAAATTCTTGAAATCAGCATAATATGACTTCTTTTCCCGGCAAGGGCCAGGCTGCGCGCAGCCGGAAAATGAGAAAGCCCTCCGTGGGGAGGGCTTTCCGGCCTGGCGCAGGTCGTGGTGAGCAGGCAGGTGAGCCATTACAGTGAATCAGTTGCCAGGATGGTCGTTGTTGTCGTCGGTCCTGAAGAACCATTTCCATTCGCCCTGGGTGGCATAGATGTACACCGTGCTGCGGTTGTACTTCACCGCTGCCGTGTAAACGGGCTTGTCTTCCCTGAGCAGGGCAGGGGTGAGCTGCTGGTGCATGGCCCTGACAAGGCGCGAATCGACCAATGCCTGCTTGAGGTGTATCCTCCGGCCATCGGTATATTTGGGGGAATTTTCTTCACCGATGTTGAAAAATCCCAGCCACTCCTTTTGCGAACCTGTGATGTAGGTCACCCCGCGGTTGTATTTGACAGGTACCGTATACATGGGTTTGTCGAGAAGCAGGAAGCGAGGATTGAGCTGCGTGCGCATGGCGTAGACCAGGCCGCGGTCCTGGATGGCCTGCTTGAACATTACGGTGATGGACTGGTGATCTGCTCCCGGTGCTGCATCGAGGGGTGCTTCGGTTTGTGCCAGTGTGGCTGTGGCTGCGAAGAGAATGGCAATGGCGACTGCTGATAATTTTGTTGTTTTCATGGTAACCTCCGTTTTTTTGGTTTTTAGAATTGGTTTATTAAATGTTTATGAAGCAAAGTTATGGCACGCATCCCCCGGAACCGTCGCAGATTTCAGCCAGTAAAAAAATTGGTATTTTTCCGGTAGGGGAAATCCGTGAATAAAAAAACCCCGCACACGGCGGGGTTGGTTTCAGGGTTTTGCAAGGCACCGGTGATGCTATAGCAATGCTTTGGACCAGGCCTGCGACGATTTCGGGCCCATGGAAAAGAAGATCTCCCAGGCCTCTTTACTCCCATATATTATATAGGTATGTTCGCGGCAGGTTATCCTGGCAACGAACTCGTTCGCCTCTCCGGTCAGGAAGTACGGATCAACCTGGTCGTAGATGGCTTTGGCCATCCGGGGATCGGACTTGGCTTTCTCCAGCGGGACCCGGATGTCATGTGACCCCGCTCCCGCCTGGCCAAGGATACGGCCGGCAAGCAAGATCGATGCGGCGAGAATGAGCAGTCTGAACGTTTTCATGGTGAACTCCATTTTGGTTTGGCTCGATGGTCAAATTTTGCTGTCCTCTAAAGGTACAACCGAAGCCAATGAGATCCATGGCTGAATTCTGCCATATTTTTTGCAGGATGGACGGCCCGATGGATTTATTGGTTCGGTCTGTTTCAGAAGATAGGGCGCCCGGGATGCCAAATATTGAAAAAAAATTAATATGATTTTTTTTTGTAGTGGTTTTCTGCTATGATTGTATCACCAGCAAGTTATAATATTGTCGTGATTGTATGGAAAAGGTCAAATACATAAAGGGCATCCAGATCATCCGCGACAAAGAAGAACCGCAGATGATGGCAATAAAGGCCAGTGGAATAGCCGAGCTGAAACACCTCATCTCGCCTGTCCTGGTCTCTGCCTCTGATCCGCAGAAGCCATCGAGCGACGGGATCTATGAGATGGATTTCGTGTTGGGTGATACCGGGTCAACCCCCATGGAAGTGGAAATGGAAGTGGATGTGGTATTCCGGTTCAGGAACCTGCCCAAATGGGTCAAGGGGATCAAAGTGAACGCCCGTGACAATTCTGACATTGAATTGATCTTCTGACGCTGCCACCCCCCTCTGCACATTTTTTTTACATTGACTTGCCTCGGCCCCACCGGGCCTTTTTTTATTTTACTGAAGATCAGTTGTTTGTTTTAAATTGGTGGCCCACTCCTTTTTTCTGCTAATTTTTTTTTTAGTGGTTTTCTGCTATGATTCATTTTCGGGACTGTACTAATTTCACGGCGCAACATCCGACAATCCACAGGGGTTCTGAAACGTGAAGCGAGTGGTTCGAGGGTGTAAGTTCAGATCATTGAAAGAAGTGAAAAGAGAACAGAATACCTAGCAACAGGATGGATGGAGGGTGATTCAGCTGACACCTAATCTTTGATAGCCCTCCTATATCCGTCTCTGTCCCGCCTTAAACATCGACCTGAAATGAAAAACCCCGGACATCCTGCCCGGGGTTTTCTATGATATGAATGGGTGCTCGCTATTCTGCGAAGACCTCGAAGTTGATGTTGACCTTCACTTCCTTGTGAAGCCTTACCTCCGCCGAGTAAGTACCCAGTTCCTTGATGCTTTCGCCATCCACCAGGATCTTCTTGCGGTCGATGTCGTACTTGAACTGTTCCTTGATGGCGTCCGCGATCTGGATGTTGTTCACCGATCCGAATATTTTACCCGTTTCGGCAGCTTTGGCACCGATCTTCACGGTAATGCCTTCGAGCGCTTTGGCAAGTGTTTCGGCCTCTTTCCGGATCTTCTCCTCTTTGAAGGCCTTTTGCCTCATGTTCTCTTCGAGCACTTTCTTGTTGGTCACGTTCGCGGTAATTGCAAGCCCTTTCGGGATCAGGTAATTACGGGCGTACCCGGCTTTTACGTTCACGATGTCGTTGGCGAAGCCGAGGTTCTGTACGTCTTGTTTCAAAATTACTTCCATAATACCCTCCTTTTATTTTAGCAAGTCACCCACATATGGCATGAGTGCAATGTGCCTTGCTCTTTTGACAGCCTGTGCAACTTTCTTTTGATACTTGGTGGAGGTTCCTGTGATCCTCCGGGGTAACAGTTTCCCCTGCTCATTGACGAATTTCAACAAGAAGTTGGCATCTTTGTAATCGATGTACTTGATGCGGCTTTTCTTGAAGCGGCAATACTTCTTCTTCTTGGTATCGACGGCTATCGGGGTTAAATATTTGATGTCTGAATTTGACTGAGCCATGATGTTGAATTTTTAAGGTTCTTACTTCGCTTCTGCAGTTTCCTGTTCCTGCGCTTTTTTACGTTTCTTCTCGTTGTAAGCAACAGCGTGCTTGTCAAGCTTGACGGTCAGAAAGCGCATGATCCGCTCATCGCGTTTAAAGTTGATCTCGAAGTCCCGGATCACGGAACCCTCGGCTTTAAATTCGAAAAGGTGATAAAATCCTGTGGATTTTTTTTGGATAGGATAAGCAAGCTTGCGCATGCCCCAGCTCTCGTCCAGGACCATCTCGGCCCCGTTGTCAGCCAAATACTTCCTGAACTTCCCTACCGTTTCCTTTATCTGTTCTTCAGATAAAACGGGAGTCATAATGAAAACGGTTTCATACTGATTTACCATAGTTGAATGTTTGTTTAAATGTTGACAATAAGGTCCTTAAAAAAGGAGTGCAAAGGTAGGACTTATTTCCGGAAAAACAAATTTTGAAGAGATGAATTTTAAACAGGTGCCTGTTTCCTGAAAAATGTGAAATTGACCGTACCGTATTTGCGGTGGTCGTAGAACCCGGCATGACCTGAAAAATCATGGCGCTTGTCGTGTTCCATCACAAGCCAGCCCCCTTCTCTCAGAAGGTCCTTTTCCCAGATCAGCCCGGGTATTTTCACCAGGCCCTCCAGGGCGTACGGGGGATCGGCGAATATGAGGTCCCACCGGCTTGAGGCCCTTTTCAGGAATGCGGCATAGTCGGCCTGGACGGTATGGATGGCCGGGTAG
This sequence comes from uncultured Bacteroidales bacterium, assembly GCA_964386225.1. Classification (GTDB taxonomy): domain Bacteria; phylum Bacteroidota; class Bacteroidia; order Bacteroidales; family JAADJA01; genus JAADJA01. Next base: position 5,667 of record CAYLTG010000021.1, on the reverse strand, counting down.
TCAAGTTGATCCGCCACTTTCCGCACGAACCTGATGCAGCGCCCGTCGATGTCGACGGCGGTGATCCTGGGGCAGCCGCGTGAAGCCAGCTCGTAGGCGATGTTTCCGGTGCCTGTGAACAGGTCGAGCGCATCGGTGCCGGCAAAGTCCATGTGATTGCCAAGGATGTTGAACAGGCTTTCCTTGGCCATATCGGTGGTGGGCCTCACCGGCAGGCTGGCCGGGGCGGTGATCCGACGTCCCTTGTTCCTGCCGCTTATGATTCGCACAGTCCTGAATTTAAAATGGTGAAATACCGGTGGGCCGGGATATCGTTGAAGAGGTAGCTGTATTTGAAGGAGGGGCTGAGCTCCTGGAACTGGATGTTCCGGATGTATTTCCAGGCCATGTCGAACAGGGTCGACTTGCGATCGATGGCGCCGGAGAGCTTGAGGTCGATCTCTTCGGGGTTCAGGTTCAACTGTTCGATCACGAATATGACGTAGTAAATGAAATCCTGGTCGGAATGATAGGGAAAGGAGTTGTAGAACAGGAGCTGCCGTCCTTCGGTGATCACGACGTCGAGCCATCCTCCCCTGACATTGACGAACATCCGTTTGAGGGCGGGGAGGTTCTTGTTGAGGATCAGCAATTCCTCGATCAATACCGATGCGTGACATTTCAGCACGTGGCCCGGGAAAAGCTGCTGAAGCACGGTGGCCAGTCCCCCTTCGATGGCATAGACCAGGTAGGCGTCGGCATTGGGAAGGTGGTCGTGCAGGATCTCCATGCCGTCCTCCACCTTGAAGTTGAACCCTGCCAGCAGGTCCTGGTCGGCAGGATTGTACAGCGGTGAGGGGACCAGCGTGGACCGGGAGGTTTCGAACAGCACCGTGATGCCGGCGTAGTTTCTGCCGAGCCAGTCATGCCCGGTGGTGCAGCCTTTCAACAGCGTGGTCATGAGGGCCGCGTCGCCGGGGCCGCCGGTCTCCTGCGATTCCAATGACAGGAACCTGGAGGAGAGGGTATCGAAAATGGTGAATGAGAACCCTTCCAGCGACAGTTGAATGATCAGGTGGCAGTTGGTGGTATGCGCTTGGTTCAGCGACTCGTCGTAAGCACTGAGAACAGTCTTTAACTGAACGGACATATTGCAGGAAAACTTATTCCCAGTTCCCGTCGGTGGAGGCCTCTTCCATGGAGCCCACCTTCAACCCGGGGTACTTCTCGATCTGCTCCCGGGCTGCGATGAGGTTGACCACCATTTGCCTGTTCAGGCCTTCCAGGAAGGTCCGGTAATGCACCTTGACCTCGAATACGTTCACATCCACACCGCCCTTTTCAATGATGCCGGCTTCCATGCCGAACACTTCATTGTCGGTGAAAGGGATGTACTTCAGCTGGTTGACATCGAATTCATGCCGCTTGCCGAAGAGGGAGTCGATGACGGCAATGTAGCCAAGGGTATCGGTAATCGTTTTGGTAAACGTCGTATCTTCCGGATCGGGCACCATCTTCACCACCGCGATCTCGCCGTTCTTCAGGAAATCGACCAGTGTATCGAAACTTCCGGTATATTTGGCATAGCTGTTCTTGAACGCCATCTGTGCCGAACGGATGTCCTTGAGGTTCTGGATCACCGCCGCACTCCTTTTCTCGACCTCCTGATTGAACCTTACCGGGCGCATTACACTTTCGTAAACAAGATAGGCCAACACGATGATGACCACCAGCAATAAGACTTTAATGATGTTGTTTACCATGACGATTGATTTTTATCGTCGCAAATTTAACCATTATTTTTAATTGAGCGCGTTTAATCAAAATAAATCATGGCCGGGTCCCGAGCAACTGCGCGCTGACAAAAAGTGATGCCACCGGCATGTGAAATGAGGGATAGTTCCCCTATATTTGTGCCTCATTCAAACAGTCGATCCATGTTCAACAAGTTCTTTCGGTTTTCCCTTCCCGTGCTCCTGATGCCGGTTTTGCTTTCCTCCTGCTGCCACGCCCCGGCCCATGAAGAGGCAGGCGGCAGCAACGCTTTTTCGTTCGTGTTCCTCACCGACATACACCTGCAGCCGGAGCTTGATGCCCCTGCCGGGTTCCGGAAAGCCATTGATACGGTCAATTCCCTCGACCCTGATTTCGTCATCACCGGGGGCGACCTCGTCATGGATGTGTTGGGAACGGGTTTTGACCGGGCCGATTCGCTCTATTCGCTCTATGATTCCATGCAGGGGCTTTTCGCGATGCCGGTGTTCAATACCATGGGCAACCATGAGGTATTCGGGATCTATGAGAAGAGCGGGGTGAGCCGCGATCATCCTGAATACGGGCAGCGGATGTACGAATCCCGGCTGGGGCCGTCCTATTATTCCTTTGACCACAAAGGCTGGCATTTCATGGTGCTCGATGGCATAGAATATACGGCTGGCGGCGGTTACATCGGGATGGTCGACAGCGCTCAGCTCGAATGGATGCGGCAGGACATTGAAAAGGTCGCACCCACCGTGCCCATTGCAGTAAGTGTGCACATCCCCCTGATCACGGTGGCGACGCAGCTCGAGCAAGGACCTTTGGTCGCCAATGGAAAGGGCACGGTAATCAACAATGCCCGTGAGGTGCTGGACCTGTTCCGGGGCCATACCCTGAAGCTGGTCCTGCAGGGCCATCTTCACTACCTGGAGGAGATCCGGGTAGGTCAAACCACCTTCATCACCGCAGGGGCCGTTTCATCGCGTTGGTGGGGAGGCAGGTACAGAGGAATGGAGGAGGGGTTCGTACGGGTCAGTGTCGAAGGGGATGAGTTCAGCTGGGAATATATCGATTATGGCTGGGAGGCGGAAGAGGTGACGGTGTGGTGACCGGCATGGTCCGCACGCATCATTTGCCCAGTTTGGCAGCGGTCCAGCGGGAAAAATCAAAATACTCGAAAAGCATGTTCTGTTCCGGGTTTCCGCGGATCTCAAGCAATGCGTTATGAAACCGCTCCAGCCGGGCCCGGAGACCGGGACCCTCCTCCTGCTGGCTTGCGTATTTGAAGAAACGGATGAACTCATTCTCCAGCGTTCCCAGTCGGTTCCTCTTCCGCAGGGTCTTGTAGGCCGATTCGCATTCGCTTGCCACCAGCGACAAATGCCCCAGTTCATAATAGACCATCATGCCCAGCAGTTTGATGAGGCTGAAACTGACCTCCACACCGTCGCTTTCATACCACCGGTTGAGCCATTGCTGGCCTTTCTGGTAATGGCCAAGGTAAATGCATGTCCTGATGAGGAGGATGATGAAGTAGTCCCGCTCCGTCGGGCCCAGGAGCACGCTGTATTTGCCATAGAAATCCTCCGCACCCGGAAGCAGGCTGGATGTCGTTTCCCGGTCCCCGCTCCGGTAATAGAGTTCCAGCTGCCGAGAAAAAATGATGTAATCGATGTAGTGCCCCTCGATCCCATGTACGCTCCTGAGTGCCTTGAGCTTCTCCAGGGCGGCCCCGAATTTCTCTGGTTGCTGCGTTTTGGAGGCCAGGTAGAGGTAGTTGCTGAGGAGGGGCAGTTTTTTATTGGCATCAAAAAGGTATTCGTGTGCTTCGAAAAAGGCCAGGTACTTTTCGAGCCATTGAAAGCTTTTGTCGAACTCGCGCAGCAGGTAGTGCCTGATCTCACGGATGTAATACCAGTAGTCCCTGGCGATCACGCTGAGTGCCTGGGATTCCTCCTCCAGCAGGGGATTGTCGAAGATGTGCGGGTATTTCCCCGGGTCTTTGACATAGTATTGTTCGATGAACTGCAGTTCCCGCGCCTGTGCCTTGAGGATCCTCAGTTTGTTGATGTTGTTGACCCTGGCAATGCATTCCTCCCGCTCCTTTTCCAGCACATTCAGCTCGTCTACGGAATTGATGACCCCATGTTTGAAAATGATCTCTTCCTCGAAACGGATCAATATCTGGATGGTGGTGAACTCTTCGTACCTGTAGGCCAGTTTTTTGGCATGCTTCAGGATCTTGCGGGCCTTTTTGTCGAAGCCCCGCTGCATCAGGATGTCCACATGCAATACCGACCTGGCAAGTTTTCCCCTCACCGAGGTGTTGAGGTGGAAGTTCATCAGGCTGTTCAGCAACTGGTCGAATAGGTAGTTCTTTTCGGATGAGAGGTATTTTACGAACGGCCTGGCCTTGAAATGCTCCTTCAGCCGGCTCTCGTCATAATCGGCCTGCTTTTGCAGGAATTCGTAAATGTGGAGGTAATTGCGGTCGGGGTTGTCACCATGGATCCGGCTGTACCGCTTGAAATAGGACTTTTCGCGGGCCGAGAGGGAGCGGATGAGCGCATGCAGTTGGTCTTCCATGTCTGTCATCTTACTGGTTTATTCAAGGATCCGGCCCTGACCGGGGCCTGAGGTATTCGTTCGCGGCCCGGTCCAAAATTATAACAATTGATTCTGTGTTACAAGTCCTGTGATAATATTTTTTAAATTACAGAAAAACAGATATATAAGAAGTAATGTGAAGTGCTTGAAATCCTTAAAACCGTAAAAATCGTTATCTATTCCTTTCGTCTTTGGATTATTTTTGCCTCGTTCATCAGCAGAAGAAATAAGAAGAAGAGAACATCCTGCGTGGCGAGATACCAATTGCTGAAGGCCCCGGGCGTCACTGCCATTCGGGCAACTGCAAATATAAAGATCGAATTTAGGTGTAATTTTTTATGATTGTGTGTAAGGTCCGGGTCCAGGAATGGGTCCGGACCTTGATTCATGTGCGGTTTTCATGAGTCAGTTTTCACCCGGTTATAATGAGCGCGTGTCTACGATGGTCCATCCGGGAGGTTGGAATAACTTATAATAATACTATTCAATAATTTAACTTATAAAAGCATCAACTACTATGCTGCTCATTTGCATTTTCCTTTTCCCCGTTTTGTCCGGCAGCGGGCAGGGGGGGCGATCACTCCTACCCTGGTAGACACCGGTACCTACCATGGACTCACCCCGCCGCTCAGCGAGCTTCCTGTCCTGACCGAGGAGGAGTTCCGTCAGCAGATGATGGAATCCTATGTGCCCAACGAGGAGGAAAAGAAGGAAAAGAGCTATCCTTTTTCCGAGGCGGCGCTGCCCAAAGGCCCTGATCCGGTCCAGGATACCCCGGGCACACAGAAATCGGGCACGGACGACATCCAGCTGACCTTTGCCGGCACCACTTCTCCATACCAGGTATCTGATTGCAACGGCGCCGCGGGGCCCGATCATTACATGCTCACTTTGAATTCCTTTTATACCGTTTATGACAAAGAGGGGAACACAGTTGCGGGTCCGACCAACATGAACCTGCTGTTCGGGAGCGTGCCGGGAGCCAATTGCAACGATGGCGACCCCACTGGAACCTGGCACCAGTGTTCATTCGACGTGGCCGACATGCCTGACTGCTAAAAGTTCGGCATCTGGCGCGATGCGTATTACATGGGTACCAACACCTTTGGAGGTACTGACATCTATGCGTTCGACAGGGCACAGATGCTCGAAGGAGGGCCGGCGACCATGATCGCCTTCGAAAATCCATGGAAACCCAACGTGGGTGATTCATTAAGGTGACCGAATGTGCCCACTGCCTCAGCGTGTACACCGATACCTGTTACGACTGGATTCTCCAAAAATATATGGGTGCATCCTTTCAAAGTTTTTCACCGTAAGGCG
>CAYLTG010000020.1:5552-36231 GCA_964386225.1 uncultured Bacteroidales bacterium | reverse complement strand
TGTCGTGCCCGATCTGGATGTGGTTGTCGAACTTGGTGTATTCATCGATGACGGTATCGCCCGAAACTCCTTTGTCGATGGTGCAGTTGGCCCCGATCTCTACGTGGTCGCGTATGATGACGCGGCCGCACGATTCGAATTTTACGGTGGCCTCCTTTCGCTTCTGGAAATAGAAGGCGTCGGCGCCGATCACGGTGCCGGAGTGGATGATCACATTGTTCCCGATGCTGGTATGGTCGTAGATGGCGACGTGGGGATGGATGATGCAGTTCTTCCCGATGGTGACATGGTGTCCGATGAAGACGCCGGGCTGCACCACCGTGCCTTCGCCGATCACCGCCGAATCGCTCACCATGGCAGTGGCAGGCACGAAGGGCCTGAACTGTTTCACCAGCTTCATGTAATCGTCGAAGGGTGTTTCGGAAAAGATGAGCGCTTTGCCGGCCGGCCTTTCCACCCGCTTGTTGATGAGGATGGTGGTGGCCCTGGAGGCCAGCGCCTTGTCGTAATACTTGGGATGGTCCACGAAGGTAAGGTCGCCGGGTTCCACCATGTGGATCTCGTTGATGCCTGTAATGCCGAAGGCCGGGTCGCCATCATATTCTGCTCCGATCATTCCGGCGATCTCCTCCAGCCGGTATTCCCGTTCAAATCTCATGGATGGTCAGATTATTCCTTGACACGCTCTGAATAGTCGCCGGAACGGGTGTCGACCTTGATCTTCTCACCCTCGCCGACGAACAGGGGAACCTTGACGGTGGCGCCGGTCTCCACGGTAGCCTCCTTCATGGCGTTGGTGGCGGTGTTGCCCTTGTCGCCGGGCTCTGTGTAGGTCACTTCCAGGACGACATAGGCGGGCATGTCGCACGTGAGCGGGGTCTCCGTATCGGCATGGTAGAGGATCTCCACTTCCTGCCCTTCCTTGAGGAACTGCGGTGCACTGATGATCTCCTCCGGGATGTGTACCTGCTCGAAGGTCTCGGTATGCATGAAGATGTACCCCATTTCGTCCCTGTAAAGGTACTGGTAAGGCCTGCGCTCCACCCGGGCGATGTCGATCTTGACGCCCGAGTTGAAGGTGTGCTGGAGGACCTTCCCCGTTTTCAGGCTCTTGAGCTTGGTCCTGACGAAAGCCGGTCCCTTGCCTGGTTTTACATGCTGGAACTCGACGATGGTCAACAGGTCGTTGTTCATTTCCAGCGTAAGCCCGTTTCTGAAATCTGCGGTTGTAGCCATATGGTGAAAATGTGTTTTTTGAAATTTTTCGCGAAATTAGTGAAATAATCCTTGCGAAAGGACCAATACCAGACTGAAAAGCGATAAAATGCGATTAGCCGCTACCTTTCGGAATTGCCCGACAGCTTGGCGTACCCTTTCATGATCCCCCGGGTGGAGTTGGAGATGAACGACAGGATGGCATCCCGCTCCGGGGTGCTGGGCATGTTGGTTTCGATGTAATTGACGGCCTGCGACACGTTGTACCCCTTTTTGACATAGAGGTACCGGTAGATGTCCTGGATCTCATTGATCTTCTCGTTGCTGAAGCCCCGGCGCCGCAGCCCGATGGAGTTGATGCCCGCATATGATACCGGCTCCCTGGCAGCTTTGGTGAAGGGGGGGATGTCCTTCCTCACCAGCGAGCCCCCGCCGATGTAAGTGTGCTCCCCGATCTTCACGAACTGGTGCACCGCGCAGATGCCTCCCAGGATGGCCCAGTCGCCGATGTGGATATGCCCGGCGAGGTTAGTGGCGTTGCCCAGGATCACATGGTCGCCGATGAAGCAGTCGTGGGCGATGTGGACATAGGCCATGAGCAGGCAGCTCTGGCCGATAACGGTCTTCCAGCTTTCACTGGTGCCCCGGTTGATGGTCACGAACTCGCGGATGGTCGTGTTGTCGCCCACCTCCACAATCGTATCTTCACCGGCATATTTCAGGTCCTGCGGGATGGCGCCGATCACGGCCCCCGGGAAAATCTTGCAGTTCTTCCCTATCTTCACGCCTTCCATGATGGTCACGTTGGAACCGATCCAGGTGCCTTCGCCGATCTCCACGTTCCGCTCAATGTTTACGAATGGCTCGATCACCGCGTTCTTGGCGATCCTTGCCTGTGGGTGTACGTATGCCAGGGGTTGATTCATGGGAGAGGGTGTTTAGTTTTCGGGTTTTTTTGAGATCTGGGCAAGCATTTCCGCTTCGATCACCGGTTTGTTGTTGACATAGCCGATGCCTTTCATATGACAGAGCCCCCTGCGGATGGGGGAGATGAGCTTCAGGCTGAAGACGACCGTGTCGCCGGGCACCACTTTGTTCCTGAATTTCACGTTGTCGATCTTCAGGAAGAAGGTCAGGTATTTCTCCGGATCGTCGATGGTGTTGAGCATGAGGATCCCCCCGGTCTGGGCCATGGCTTCGATCTGCAAAACGCCGGGCATCACCGGTTCCTCCGGGAAGTGGCCCACGAAGAAGTCTTCGTTCATGGTGACATTCTTGACGCCCACCACGTGGTTCTCGTCCATGTCAAGGATCTTGTCGATGAGCAGGAATGGCGGCCTGTGCGGCAACACTCTCTTGATGCCGTTGATGTCAAAAAGTGGCTCCTTGCCCAGGTCGAAGGGAGGGTTGAACCGGCTGTTCTCTTTTTCCACGATATAATTTTTGATGATTTTTGCAAATTCCACATTCGCCGAGTGACCGGGCCTGCGCGCGATGATGTGCGCTTTGAGGGGGATGCCGGTGAGCGACAGGTCGCCGACGACGTCCAGCAGCTTGTGCCGGGCAGGCTCATTCTCGAAGTAGAGCTCCAGGTTGTTCAGGATCCCTTTCCGCAATACCTTGACGGAAGGTTTGTTGAACAGTTTGGCAAGCCTGTCGAGCTCTTCCTGGGAGATCTCCCTGTTCACGAACACAATGGCGTTGCTCAGGTCGCCGCCCTTCACCAGGTTGTTCTTGAGCAGGAACTCAAGCTCATGAAGGAATACGAAAGTACGACACCTGGCGATCTCGTCGTTGAACTCCCGGATACTCGATATGGCGGCATTCTGGGTGGAGAGGACCTCGGTCTCGAAATCGATCATTACCGATACCTTGAACTCGTCTGCCGGGATGGCGACCAATTCCACCCTGTTCTCGGGGTCGCTGTAGGTGAGCACCCTGTCCAGGGCGAAGTATTTCCGTTCGGCATCCTGCTCCACGACCCCGGCTTTTTTGAGGGCCTCGGTGAAAAAATTGGAGCTTCCATCCTTGATGGGGGTCTCGAAGTTGTCGATCTCCACCAGCGCATTGTCGATCTCCATGCCCCGCAGGGCAGCCATCACATGCTCCACGGTAGCCACCCGGGCGCCGTTGATGCCGATCGTGGTGCCGCGGTTGGTGTCGATCACGTGGGAACAAAGGGCCGGGATCACCGGCTGGCCTTCAAGGTCAACACGCTGGAAACGGATCCCCGAATCGGGCGGTGCAGGGTTGAAGGTGATGGTGACGTCGACACCGGTGTGCAACCCCTTGCCTGAAACGCTCACCGGGGTATGGATGGTCCTTTGATTTTCCTTGTTCATAATTAGCGGGCAAATATAAATATAATTCCATAATTGATATGGTTGCCCGTAAAATTCTGATTAACAATTTTTCAGATGGATGTTGACAGCTTCCGCAGGGCCCGCTCACTTCTTCCCGATCTCCTTCTCGAGGGCATCGACCTGCGATTTGATCTGGTGCAGGTTCCTGAAATGGATGTAGGATTTCCTGTAGGTCGCGATGTCGAAGGCGGGCGATCCCTGCACGATCTCGCCCTTGTTGGTGATGCTCTTTCCGACCCCCGATTGAGCGGCGATCTTGACCTCGTCGGCGATCACGAGGTGGTTCACGATGCCCACCTGCCCGCCGATCATGCAATTCCTGCCGATCTTGGTGGAGCCCGAGATGCCCGTCTGGGCGCTGATCACCGTATGGTCTCCGATGTCAACGTTGTGGGCCACCTGGATCAGGTTGTCGAGTTTGACCCCCTTGCGGATGATGGTTGAACCCATGGTGGCGCGGTCGATGGTGGTGTTGGCGCCGATCTCCACGTCGTCCTCGATCACCACGTTGCCGATCTGCGCGATCTTCTTGTAATCGCCGCCCTCCTGCGGGGCGAACCCGAATCCGTCGCTGCCGACTACGGCGCCGGCGTGCAGGATGCAGTTTTTGCCGATCACCGTGTCGGAGTAGATCCTGACCCCGGCAAAGAGGGTGGTGCCATTGCCTATGGTGGAATTCTCGCCAACGGTGACGTGAGGATAGATCCTGGCATTGTCCCCGACAGTAACTTCCTTGCCGATCACGGCAAATTCGCCGATGTAAACGTTCTCGCCCACCCGGGCAGTGGGGTCGATGAACGCGGTGGGGGAGATACCGGTCTTGTTGAGCCGGATGCGGTTGTAGGCTTCGAGGAGGTCGGCGAAGGCGCTGTAGGCGTCGTCCACCCTGATGAGGGTCGCCTCCACCGGACGGTCGAGGGCCAGGTCCTTGCTGATGAGGACGATGGAAGCCTTTGTCGCGTAGATGTACTGGGTGTATTTGGGATTGGCCAGGAAAGTGATGGTTCCCGGTTTGCCTTCTTCGATCTTTGAGACATAATTGACGGTGGCCTCGGGGTTACCTTCTATCTTGCCGTTCACGAGTGCGGCGATCTGCTGGGCTGAGAATTCCATGTGCTGTGGCTGCTTGTTGTTGATCGGGCAAAAATAAGAAAAAACTCGTCTGCGGGCAGTGTAATTTCAGATATGGAGGGATCGGGCCGTTCCCGTCCGCCAGGCCCGCGTCAAGGACTTGCGCCGCGTTCTCAGGTCACCCGGTCGATCTCCTTCGGGTAGCAAATGAAATGCTTCGTTACCGCTTTTGTGGTCAGCGCCGCCGTGCCGAACTGGTCCGAGACCTCCGTGAGGTCGCCCACCCGGCCGTTCTTGCGCAGGATCTGGATCACCTCCGTGTCGTATTTGTAGGCGTAATTGGAAGTGGACTCGCTGATGAAGAAGTATTGGAGCTCCTGTTCGGTCAGCGACAGGGTTTTCATGATGCTGTCCCGGATCCCCTCGATGTAGAAATATTCGAACGGCTGTGTCTGGATCTCGCACCGGAACAGGCGCCGGTTCACCATGGCCTTGCACAGCATGCTCATGATCCTGTCCTCATGATCGGTCCACACCTTGATCGCCGTGAAAATGTCGAAGTCGTCAAGCCGGGCATAGAACTCCAGGATCTCCGGATTTTGTTCCACATCCTCCTTGCTGATGTCATTGTTCAGGAAGAAGGCCAGGGCGGGGGTGGCGAAAAGGTCGACCCCCTGGCGGCAGAGCTGGCGCGCCCGCGCCAGGATGCGGATGAGCATGGTCTCGGCGGCCAGCACGGTCTTGTGGAGATAAACCTGCCAGTACATGATCCTGCGGGCCACCAGGAACTTCTCCACCGAATAGATGCCTTTCTCCTCCACAAGGAGTCCGTCGTCGGCTATGTTCAGCATCTTGATGAGGCGCTGGGTGCCGATGACGCCCTCCGAAACCCCGGTGAAGAAGCTGTCGCGGGTCAGGTAGTCGATCCTGTCCATGTCGAGCTGGCTGCTCACCAGCTGGGAGAGGAACCGTTTCCGGTACTGGTGGTTGAAGATCTCGATTCCCGTGGTGAGGGCACCGTCATAGGCGCGGTTCAGTTCCTGCATCATCAGTTGCGACAGGAACTCGTGGTTGATCTCCCGTACAATGGAATGCTCCAGCGCATGCGAAAAGGGCCCGTGTCCGATGTCGTGAAGGAGGATGGCCACCAGGGCGCCCTGGCGTTCTTCCTTGGTGATCTTGTGACCCTTCTGCCGCAGGGTGTTCAGGGCTTCCTGCATGAGGTGCATGGCCCCCAGGGAATGGTTGAAACGGGTGTGCAACGCGCCGGGGTACACCAGGTGGGTCAGACCAAGCTGCTTGATCCTCCGGAGCCGCTGGAACCAGGGATGGGCAATCAGGTCGAACACCAGGTCGGTGGGTATGTTGATGAACCCGTATACGGGGTCGTTGACGATCTTGCGTTTATTGAAGAGGAGGTCGTGCAATGGGTTGAATTTATGCAAATTTAACGAATGGCATTGACATCGGTCCTATTATTCACTGCAAAAGAAACAATAAAAACCTAAAAAAACCATTAGTACATTTGCAAGCAGTGAATAAAAGCATTTGCCCTTTCATTCCGGATTTTGTAATTTTATGAAGGACCGCGTGCGTGCAACCGGGGCGGGATGAACCCGTCCTGACTTAACGAATCAAAACTCAATCAAATGGAATTAGCCAACATACTCTGGGTGGACGACGAGATCGACGTACTCAAACCCCATATCCTCTTCCTGGAACAGAAAGGATACCGGGTCGATGTGTCGAACAACGGTTCGGAAGCGCTCGACATGGTTCGGACAACCCCTTACGACATCATTTTCCTGGATGAACAGATGCCCGGCATGTCGGGGATCGAGACCCTGGAACGGCTCAAGGTGGACTATCCCAACCTGCCGGTGGTCATGATCACGAAGAGCGAGGAGGAGACCATCATGGAGGAGGCCATCGGGTCCAATATCGCCGATTACCTTATCAAGCCCGTAAACCCCAATCAGATCCTGCTGAGCCTGAAAAAGAACCTGGAGAACAAAAAGCTGCGCAGCGAGAAGAGCACCACGCAGTACCAGCAGAGCTTCGGGCAGTTGGGGATGAAGATCTCGGCGGGCCTCGACCACGAAGAGTGGGTTGACGTCTACAAGCAGCTTGTGCGCTGGGAACTTCAGCTCGACGAGTCGTCCGACCCGGGGATCAAGGAGGTGCTGAACCTGCAGAAGACGGAGGCCAACCAGGTGTTCTCACGGTTCATCGAGCGCAACTACCACGACTGGGTCAATGCCCGCACCCCTGACCGCCCGGTGCTGTCGCACACGCTGCTGAAAGAGCGACTGTTCCCCTTGCTGAACAACCAGAAGCCCACATTCCTGATCCTGATCGACAACCTGCGCTTCGACCAGTGGAAGATCATACAACCCGTGATCGAAGAGGGTTTCAGGGTCAGGAACGAATCGCTCTATTATGCCATCCTGCCCACCGTGACCCAGTATGCCCGCAATGCCCTTTTTTCGGGGCTCATGCCGGCGGAGATCGAGCGGAAGTACCCCAAATACTGGGTCGGTGAGGACGAGGAGGGGACCAAGAACCAGTTCGAGGACAAGCTGCTGGAGGAATACCTCAAGCGGTACGGGAAGAACGTCCGGATGAGCTACACCAAGGTCCTCAACCTCAGCGTCGGCCGCAAGCTGGTGGAGAATATGCCCAACCTGATGAACAACGACCTGAACGTCATCGTCTACAACTTCGTCGACATGCTGTCGCATGCCCGCACCGAAATGGAGATCATCCGGGAACTGGCCGACGATGAACCAGCCTACCGGTCCCTCAGCCTTTCCTGGTTCGAGCACTCGCCGCTCCGCGAGGTCTTCACCTACCTGGCTGAGAAGAAGGTGAATGTGGTCATCACCACCGACCACGGTTCCGTGCGCGTGAGCGACCCCGTGAAGGTCCTCGGCGACAGGAACACCAACACCAACCTCCGCTACAAAACTGGAAAGGCCCTGCAATACAACCAGAAAGAGGTCTTCGAGGTGAAGAATCCGGGCGACATCTTCCTGCCAAGGCTCAATGTAAGCTCGTCCTACGTCTTTTGCAGGACCAACGATTTCTTCGCCTATCCGAACAACTATAATTATTACGTGAACTATTACCGAAATACGTTCCAGCACGGCGGCATCTCCCTCGAGGAGGTGCTGGTGCCCTATGTGGAGCTCATCCCCCGGTAATTAAACCCGCGATTCCGGCACCATGGAAAAGAAATACCGTCATGTGAGCAGGGGCGTCCACGACCTGGGTCCCATCGCAGTCAGCCTCCTGGAGGCCTTCCCGGAGAACAGGGTCTTTGCGCTGTACGGCGAGATGGGGGCTGGCAAGACCACGTTTATCAAGGCCCTTTGCCAGGTGCTGCAGGTGGAGGATACCGTCAGCAGCCCCACGTTTGCCATCGTCAATGTCTACAAAACCCGGACTGACAGCCTGGTGAACCATTTCGACTGCTACCGCATGAAGTCGGTGGAGGAGGCATTTGACATCGGCTATGAGGATTATTTCTACGGCGGTGACTATTGCTTCGTCGAATGGCCGGAGGTCATCGAGGCCCTGATCCCCGGGGATGCCGTGCGGGTGAGCATTGTCCTGGACAAGGATACCGGCGAGCGCGTCTTCAGCTTCGGGGAGTAGTTGCGCGCTGCATGCCCCGGAAGGAAAATAATTCCTTGTCATTCTGTCATTAGTTTATTATTTTTAGCCCACAATTTGCCTTATACCTGCCTGCTATGACCCAACAACACGGTTTCCTGAAGTTCTCAGAGAATGAGAATTTGCTGCCCCAGGAGGAGATGCTTGACTTTGATGTGAAGAAAAGCCGGCTTTCCATCGGGATACCGCTGGAGGATTCGTACCAGGAGTGCCGGGTTCCCCTGGCGCCGCAGGCCGCCGGCCTGCTTGTGGCCAACGGACACCGCATCCTCATCCAGAAAGGGGCCGGCAAATCGGCCCACTTCTCCGACGAGGAGTTCAGCGAAGCCGGGGCGGAGATCGTCTATTCGGCCGAGGAGGTCTACAAGGCCGATATCATCCTGAAAGTGGCGCCCATGACCCTCAAGGAGCTCGATATGCTCAAAACGAGGCAGACGATCATCACCTCCCTGCACTTGCCGGGACAGTCGAGGAAATACTTCGAGAAACTGATGGCCAAGAAGATGACGGCCGTCGCGTTCGAGTTCTTCAAGGATAAGTCGGGGTCGTTCCCGGTGCTCAGGTCCATGAGCGAGATCGTGGGGGTGGCATCCATTTATGTGGCCAACGAATACCTGCAGAATGCCGAATATGGAAAAGGCATCCTCATCGGTGGTTTCCCCGGGATCACACCCACGGAGGTGGTCATCCTGGGCGCAGGTGCCGTGGCCGAGTCGGCTGCCAGGGCCGCCCTGGGCATGGGAGCCGTGGTGAAGGTGTTCGACAACTCCATTTACAAGCTGCGGCGACTGCAAAAGAGCCTCAATGCCCAGGTCTTTACCTCCATCATCCAGCCCACCGTCCTCGAAAAGGCGCTCCGGACTGCCGACGTGGCCATCGGCGCCATCCACTCGGCACAGGGGATGACCCCCTGCATCGTCACGGAGGAGATGGTCGGCAAGATGAAACCGGGCTCCGTCATCATCGATGTCAGCATCGACCAGGGCGGGTGCTTTGAGACCTCCCGGACCACCAGCCACACAAACCCCGTGTTCAAGAAGCACGATGTGACCCATTACTGCGTGCCCAACATCGCCTCCAAGGTGCCGCACACCGCCTCGTATGCCTTCAGCAACTTCTTTGCACCCATCCTGCTGAGGACCGGCGACGTGGGGGGTGTCGAGAAGATGATCCGCATCGACTACGGCATGCGGCAGGGCACTTACCTCCTCAACGGAACACTTACCAAACCCTATATTGGCGAGTATTTCACCCTGCCTTACCAGGACATTGAATTGCTGCTGGCCGCCCTGCGTTAGCGGGATGCATCCCTGGATTCCCGGGGGTGGCCGTCAGAGGCTCCATTCCTCCACGATGTCCCAGTTGGCGCGAATGGTCACCTCCTTGGGGAAGAAGCTCACCTTTTCGGGCTGAATGCCCAGGATGTAATGGCCCGTATCCCATTTGCCATTGCCATTGGCATCATAGATCACCTTGATCCTGACATTTCCCGGCAGCAGGTACCGGAAGGCGACCTCGCCGTCGCCGGTGACCGGGACCTGCTGGGCGATCTTGTCTCCGTTCATGAGCTGGAGGATGTAGTTGCTCCCGGTATCCGGGACCTTCACCTTCAGGATCAGGTTGCCATAGTCTGACAGGGCCTTGGTCTTAAAGGTGGTTTTGAGGGTGTCGTGCGATTGGCCGTAGGGCCCGAAGAAAACGCTGTCGGGGATCAGGAGGCGGTAATTGGCGCTCTCGAGCCATTCGTGGTGTATCTCTCCCACCAGCCGGAGGCTGTCCCTGAAACGGAAGGAAGGGGCCAGGGTGTCGTCGTTCTCCACCAGCAAGCTGCCTTCCAGGTCCCGATGGGTGGCGGGGTAATTGAACAGCAGCCGCAGCGGCATGTTTAGCTCCGGTTTCTTGCCGAACTTGACGTTCAGGGTGGTGGGCTCCTCTTCCTTGCTTCGCCGCTCCCTTCGGCCTGCAGCTTTGGGCACGGTGACGACCTCCACGGTGTCCAGCACCTCCTGGTTGTCGGACACCACGAAATGAAGGGTGTCGGGCACCTCCCGCATGAACCATACGTTGATGGTATCGCGGTTGGCCAGTACTTCTGTCATGGCCCAGCTGCCGGGCTCACCGTCCATTTCGAGCGCGCGGATCGCAGGCTGCAGGGTGGGCTCCTTGAACACGAACATCACTTTGCCCTCCTTGACCAGGCTCGCCTTGATGAACCGCTGCAGGGAATCCTGTTCCTGGAAAAGGAACAGGGCGACAGGATCGGGCTCATATTGCATGGGGGGCGGCACGATCACCAGGCTGTCATCCACCATCACCGTGTCAGGCGGGAGGGGCGGAGCCAGGTAGTATGGATGGATCAGGCTGTCGAGGAAGGCGATGCGCTCGGTCACCTGGTCGAAAAGCATGTTGGTGTTGCCATCCTCCAGCACCAGCAGCTTGAAGTCTTCGTCACGCAGGTTATTGAATTGGAAATCACCCGATTCGGTTGTCTTTGTGTAATAATAGGGCCTCACATGATAAGGGAGGGAATCGAACGGCAGGGTGTCGTTGTTGTCGAGGTAGAGCATGACATTGAGGTCGGGGAGGGGCTCCAGGGTGAAAGCGTCCCTCACATTGCCCCTGAAGGTCATGGAGTCCAGGATGTTGCCCGTGGAGAATACATACTGGAAATTGGTGGCCGGATTGTTCTCCGCCAGGTCGACGATGGCATTGCCGAAGAATATGTTGTAGGTGGTGCTGTCGAGCAGTTCCTCGTTGAACTCGATTACCACCGACTTGCCTTTCAGCTTGAACGTAGGCCGTTCCTTCATGGGCGGGCTGATGATCACCTGCTGGTTCACGTTGCTGAACTGGACGAACTCATCGAAGTAGATGCGCACCTTGGGGGCGCTGAAATTTCGTGTCAGCTGCGGGGGCTCTGACCGGACGAACCCGGGGGGGGTCTCGTCCTTGGGGCCCCCCGCCGGGGATACCGGGTTGGCACAACGTCCCATGAGCAG
The DNA here is from genome assembly GCA_964386225.1 of uncultured Bacteroidales bacterium. Taxonomy (GTDB): domain Bacteria; phylum Bacteroidota; class Bacteroidia; order Bacteroidales; family JAADJA01; genus JAADJA01. The sequence continues at coordinate 24,908 of CAYLTG010000020.1, read as the reverse complement.
CGCCATGGCGAGGAGGGCGGGCACCAGCGTCAGCAGCGCCGTCGGGCGGGTCTCTATGGGCTTCATTCCCTTCATTGTCCAGTAGGTGCGGGTTCCAGCGGCAGGAAGCGGTACCCTTCGCCTGTGAAGTGCTTCAGGAACCCTTCCAGCGCGAACAGCATTTTTTCTTTGAATTTCATGTTGTCATGGAAAACGACGATGCTGCCGCCTTTGGTATGCCTGACCGCAGCCTCCCGCACCTGTTCCCTGGTGCGGTGCCTGTCGAAGTCGCCGGGCAGCACCGACCACATCACGATCCTGTAATTGTCCCTTAGCTGCCGGACCTGCCGGCCGGTGATCTTTCCGTAGGGTGGCCTGAACAGGTTGGAGCGGACCAGACGGGCGGCCTTTTCCACGCTGGCAAGGTACGCAATGGTGTCGGTACGCGTACCCATCAGGTGGTCCCAGGTATGGTTCCCGGTGGTGTGGCCCTGCTCCAGCACGCGCCGGTATAGCTCAGGGTGTTTCTCCACCCTTTCGCCCACACAGAAGAAGGTGGCCCTGGCATCATAGGAGGCAAGCAGGTCGAGGGCTTCCGGGGTCACCTCCGGGGCGGGCCCGTCGTCAAAGGTGATGTAAATGTTCTTCTTGTCCGTTTTTACCTTCCACAGGAGATCAGGGTAGAGCAGCCGGGCAATATGGGGGGTCCTGGTAAAATACATGGGTCACTTTTTGTTGGTGGGGAGTTCCAGGCCATAACCCGACCTCTTGTCCTCGCGCTTGAGCAGGATGGCGAAGGTCAGCCCCAGCAGCCCGAGCAGGGCCAGCATGACGATGGCGGAGGTGTAATCGTAGGCAGCCTCTCCGCGGGCCACCATCGCCGGCGTGATGCCGGGGTTGGTCCAGTCCAGGACCCGTCCGATCAGCAGGGGGAAAGCCCACAGCCCGAGGTTCTGGATGGCGAACATGGTGCCGTATGCGGTGCCGATCCGTTTCTCTTCCACGATCTTGGCCACCGAAGGCCACATGGCCGCCGGCACCAGGGAAAAGGCGATACCCAGGACCACCATCAGGAATACAGGCGACAGGTAGGTGAAGGCGAACGACAAGTGGATCCCCACCAGCAGGAGCGAACCGACGATCATAAGCGTGGCGCTCCGGCCCCGCCTGTCCACCAGGAAGCCCACGAGGGGCGTGAAGATCACCGTGCCGATGGAGAGTACCGAGGCGATCTTGCCGCTCATTTCCTGCGTCACGCCGAACTTGTTCAGGAAAAAGTCGGGTGCGAACGACTGGAAGGGGAATACGGCCGAATAAAAGGTCATGCAGAGCAGGGTGACAAAGATGAACGACCGGTTGGTGACCAGTTTGAGCAGGTCGCTGAGGTGGAATTTGTCTTCCTCCCGCAACCCGCTGCCCAGGCTGGTCTGCCGGTCGAGACGCAGGTCGAAGATGGAATAGACGAGGAAGAACAGCAGGGCGATGGCAAGCAGGATGGCGGCGAACCAGATGGCAAAGGTCCAGTGGGACGCGTTCAGCGCCAGGACGGGGGAGAAATAGAATGCGGCCCAGGAACCGGACCGGGCGATGCCGATCTTCAGGCCAAAGGCAAGGGCCAGTTCCTTGCCCTTGAACCACTTGACAATGACCTTGCTCACCACTACGATGCTCGTCTCAGCACCCAGCCCGAACAGGAATCGTCCCAGCAGCATCATCTTCAGTTCCGGGGAGTAGCTGGTCAGGAAACTGCTGAACAGCCCATGCAGGGGGCCGCCACCGCTGAACCACTCGCTGGCTCCGTAGGCGGTCACAAAAGCGCCTGCGGTCATGAGGGTGACGAACAGGAATCCCGTGCGCCGGATGCCCAGCCGGTCGAGGATGATCCCTCCCCAGATGCACATCAGCAGGAAGATGTTGGGGATGGAATAGGCCGACACGAACAGGCCGAAATCGGTGTTGGTGAACTGGAAGTTTTCCTCCAGGAGCCGCTTAAGGGGACTGATGGCATCGTAAAAATAATAGTTGGCCGCCTGAACGCTGGCGATCAGGACGAGGACCAACCAGCGGTAGGCCGGGATGTCTTTGAGGGTCCTGAGCATTTAAAATTTCGATGAGAGGTACCTGGCCACTCCCTCGGCAGTAGGCTCGATGGCTTCTGTTCCGGGTTTCCAGTTGGCCGGGCATACTTCGCCGTGCTCCTCATAGTGCTGCAGGGCGTCGATCATGCGGAGCGCCTCGTCCACGTTCCTGCCCAGGGGGAGGTCATTGACAAGCTGATGCCGGACCACGCCCTGCTTGTCGATGAGGAAAAGGCCTCGGTACGACACGGCGTCGCCGTCGAAGACCGACTGGTCGCTGTCTTCATCGTAGTCGTATTCGCCGGCAAGCACCTCGAAGTTCTCGGCGATGGTCTTGGAAAGGTCGGAGACGAGCGGGAAGGTCACCCCCTTGATGCCGCCGTCCCGGATCTCGGTGTTCAACCATGCCCGGTGCGCGTACTTGGAATCGACGGAGCAGCCTACCACTTCCGCATCCCGGCTGCGGAAATCCTCCAGTCTTTTCTGAAAGGCAAGCAGCTCCGTGGGGCACACAAAGGTGAAATCCAGAGGATAAAAAAGGAAGACCACGTATTTCTTTCCGATGAACTGGTCAAGCGAGAATTTCTCGACGTATTCACCCCCGTTGATGACCGCATCCGCCTCGAACAAAGGTGCTTTTTTACCTACTAATACTCCCATTGCTTAAGCTGTTAAGGATAAATGATTTTCATTGCAGGGGCAAAGATATGCAAAAAGGGGCCTTTTATGACGGATCAATTTTCAGTTATTTTTAACACGTGCCCGTGGCAGAGCCCTGATCCCGGGCTTCCCGTGCGGGTCATGCCGCCGTTGAACCGGGGGGGGTTATTCGTACTTGATCGCATCCACCGGTTTCTTCAAGGCGGACGATACCGACTGAAAGGTGACGGTGGCGAGTGCGATCACCAGGGAGATGGCCAGGCCCGATGCAAACAGGTCGGGGCTCAGCCGCGCATGGAAGGCATAGCTGTCAAGCCAGTTTTTCAGGGCGAACCAGGTAAGGGGCCAGGCAATGATGTTGGCAGCCAGGACCCAGAGGACAAACTCGCGGGAGATCATGGTCACAATGCCGCCGGTCCTGGCGCCCAGTACCCTCCGGATGCCGATCTCCTTGGTGCGTTGTTCTGCCATGTAGGTGGAAAGGGCAAAAAGGCCGAGGCAGGAGATCAGGATGGCCAGGATGGCGAAATACCCGATGATCTTGATAAGCCGCGCCTCATCTTCATATGTGTTCTCATAGATATCGCGAAGATACTGGGGTTCAAAGGGGAAATCACGCACCTGGCCTTCCCACGTTTCTCCGATGACAGCCCTGGCCTGGTCGGGGTCACCCGGAGCGGTCCGGATGAAAAGCTGATCGCACCGTTCGGGCCTATAGAAGATCGCCAGCGGATCGATGCCCACCTGCATGGGCAGGTGATGGAAATCCTGTACCACCCCGATGATCTTGAACCTGCTGTTCTCTCCCCATGACAGCCATTTCCCTACGGGGTCCTCCATGCTGAAGGCCCTGGCCGCGGTTTCGTTGATCACCACAGCGGCCGTATCCGACTGGATGTCGCCCGAAAAGAACCTGCCGGCCGCCATTTGCATGCCGAACGCGGAGGTATAGCCGGCATCGGCGAAGGTGAACCCGACGATGATATCGTCATCGCTGTCCTTGCCCTCCCAATCCATTCCGCCGGTGTTGCTTCCGATGTAGAACGGGATCGAGGAGGCCCGGGTGACCTTGCTGACGGCCGGGTTCCTCATCAGCTCATTCTTTAGGACCTCGTAGGTCGCAGGTGTGTTCCCACGCATCCTCATGGTCAGCACATCGTTCAGGTCCATTCCCAGCTTGTTGTTGTAAAGGTAGTCGAGTTGACGGCGGACGACCAGGGTGCCGATGATCAGTCCGACCGACAGCACGAACTGGAACACCACCAGCGCCCGGCGGAACGCGTAGTTGCCCCTGCGTCCGCCGAGCCCCCGGCGAAGCGTCTTTACCGGGTTGAACCCCGAAAGGTAGAAGGCCGGGTAGCTGCCCGCAAGAAGGCCGATGACCACCGTTACGCCGACCAGCAGGACCCAGAACCCGGGCCTGTTCAAGCCCAGGGTGAGCTCTTTCTCCACGAGCAGGTTGAAATAGGGAAGCAGGAGCGCCACGAGCCCCAACGCCAGGATCATGGCCAGGAACGCGACCAGGACCGACTCCCCGAGGAACTGCCGGACCAGGTGGCCCCTGTCGGCACCCACGGATTTTCGTATTGAGATCTCTTTCGCCCGCCGGGATGCCCGTGCAGTGGACATGTTCATGAAATTGATGCAGGCGATCACAAGGATGAACACGGCAATGGCGGAAAAGATATAGATGAACTGGATGGCGCCCCGCTCCCCGGACCTGTAGGAGTGCAGGTGTATCTTTTGGAGCGGGAACAGGAACAGGTCGATATCGCTCTCGTAACCTGTCCTCCCGTCGGCTGCAAACTGTTTCATCGATTTATCCTGCAGGTATTTCCTGATCTTGAGGTTCACCTCCCGGTAGTCGGCATGCTCGTCCAGTTCAGTGTAAACGTAAAAGGCGTTCCACCCATAGCGGTCGGTCGTGAACCCCAGGTCCTCGATGACCTCGAAAGGCACGCACACGTCGAACCGGAATGACGAGTTTTTGGGCGTTTCACGGATGATGCCGCTGACCTTGAACTCCAGCTCGTTGTTGAGCGTGATCACTTGCCCCATGGGATCCTCTTCGTCGAACAGTTTTTCAGCCATCTTGTCGGTGAGCACCGCCGAATTGGGGTTACCGAACACGGTGGAGGGATCGCCGTGCAGGAATTCGAAATCGAACATGTCGAAGAGCTGCGGACCGGCCAGCCTGACCTCCTCCGTGAAGATCCGTTCCTCATGCCTTACCGACAGGGACAGGGAATAGTATGTGAAGGAATTGATGATCTCCGGGATCTCGTCCCTGATGTCGCGGGCGATGGGGCCGGGCATGCACACCGTGGTGAGGGGCCCGGATGAATAGTGCTGGGTCTGGATGAGCCGGTACAGCCGGTCCGACTTGCTGTTGAAACGGTCGTAGCTCAATTCGTGATGGACCCACAAGAAAATCATGATGGCGATGGCCATGCCGATGGAGAGCCCGGCAATATTGATGATGGTAAACCCCTTTTGCCGGATCAGCTGCCTGAGGGTGACAATGAAGTAATTTTGGAACATGGCTAAATTGGTATTATAACCGGAAGACTCCATTGTCATCCGAATGTTACACCGGGAAGGAAATGATCGGGTCGATTTCGGAAAAAAAACTTTGAAAAGCGTCGTTTATCCAAGGAATCCTCCTGCCAATTTCTTAAATTTGTGGAACAGCAAGATGTGATCACATGGAATTGAAGCAGAAATTATTGAGCAGGTGCAGGGAGCAATTGGAGGGCATGGCCGCCGATTTCCAGCGGGAAATGGACGAGGCCCAGCAAAGTGCCAATGAGTATGGGGCCCCCAAAGACCGTTACGATGCCTACCGGACACAGCTCCTCAGGAAACGGGATATGTTCGCGCAACAACTGGCCAAATTGAACACCCAACTGGATGTCCTCGACCGGATCGACCCGGGAAGGGGGTGCGACAAGGTGGAGTTCGGGGCCCTTGTGATCACGGACCTGCAGAAACTGTTCATCTCTACCGGTCTGGGTAAGATCGACTGCGAGGGGGATCAGTACTATGCCGTGTCCGGCGCTGTCCCCATTTTCAGGGCGATGGAGGGTAAGAAGGCCGGTGATGAGTTCACCTTCAACGGCAAGAAGATCAGGATCAAGGATATCTTCTGATAGGATCCCGGCACCCGTGTCAAACTGCCTGTATCGGGCGGAGCGCAAGGCCCGCCGGATAATCTCCCGGGATCAGAAGTTCTGTGCGTCGATTTCGAAATAGGCCTGGGGATGGTTGCAGGCAGGGCAGTTCCTGGGGGCGCTGGCCGCTTCATGAAGGAATCCGCATACCCTGCATTTCCACACCACTTTCCCTTCCCGCTGGAACACCTTTCCCTCCTCCAGGTTCCTGTATAGCTTGAGGTAACGCGCTTCATGGGCTTTCTCCACTTTCGCGATCAGCCGGAACATGGTGGCCACCTTCTTGAACCCTTCCTCCTCGGCCACGTCGGCGAAGGCCGGGTAAAGGTGGGTCCATTCCTCGTTTTCCCCCTCGGCCGAGGCTTTCAGGTTCTCCAGGGTGGTGCCGATCACGCCGGCAGGGTAGGAGGCGGTGATCTCAACCATGCCCCCTTCCAGGAAGCGGAAGAACTGTTTGGCATGGGATCGTTCGTTCTCGGCCGTCTCTTCGAAGATGGCCGCGATTTGTTCCAGCCCTTCCTTTCGGGCTGCCTTGGCATAATAGTCGTACCGCATGCGTGCCTGTGATTCGCCGGCAAAGGCCTTCAGCAGGTTCTGCTCCGTGCGGGTCCCTTTTATCGATTCCATAGTGGGTACTGTGTGTTGGTACTTCGTCAAAAGTATCAAAACTTGTGTTGTGAGCGTTGAGTCAGATGAATTTGTACTGATTATAAATTAGGGGTCCGACGCGCCATTCCCGAATGGGAGGCATGGGGTCGGCCACCTTACTCTTCGAACAGTTCCATGAGCCTTTGGTTCGACCGGAGCACTTCGTCCAGCACTCCCATCAGGCGCTCGTAGTCCAGGGCCATCTGTTTCATGTCCTCCGTAAGTTCCCCTCCTGATTCCATTTTATATTTGTGGAACTGCCTGAACCCTTCGAGGATCTTCATCATCTCATCCGACCTGTTCTTGAAGGACTCGATGGTTTCGCGACTGATCTTCAGTTGCTTCTGCAATTCACCCGTGAAGAGGGCCGGGTCCTGTCCGTCGATCCTGTCGTCCCCGCTTTGTTCGCCGAGGATCACCAGGATCTCCCTGTTCCTCTCGAGGTCGGTCTCCACCAGCCCGGCTGCATCGACATTGAAAAACCGGGCGATGCGCATGAGGTTGGCCAGGTTGGGCTCGGCCGTCCCCTTTTCATAGGAAGCGATGTTGCCGCGGTTGAGGCCAAGCATGCCGGCAAGGGCCTCCTGGCTGTGACCCTCCCGGTTACGCAGGTGGCGAAGGTTCTTGCTGAAGAAGTTCATGTGTGAAATATTTTTACAAAAATAGTAAAAATGTTGTTTATGGCGAAATTAATTACAATATTTAAGCGTTATTAATAAATATTGTCAATGATGATAACATGGATTTGTAATTGTAAAATAAATTTACTATATTTGTAAAAATAATTAACAATTGGTTTCCGGCCATGAAAACAATACTGATACCGACCGATTTCGGAGATGATGCGGACCGCCTCGTCAGGGCTGGCCTTGCTTACTCCGCACGGATGGATGCCCGGCTCGTGATGCTTTATTCCGTCGAGCAGGTGGGCGTGGTCACCGCCACGCCGCCCTATGCCGTGTATGAGACCAACAAGCTGCAGTACAGGAAGGGGAAGGACCATGCACTGGAAGCTTATCGCAGGGTCTTCGACCGGTTCCGGGGGGAGGTCCCCGGCGATGCCTACCTGGAGCTTGTCATCGAAAAGGGCGACCGGATCGCCAACATCATATCCACGGTCCATGGGATGCGTCCCGACCTGCTCATCCTTCCGGGTGAACACGAGGGGATCGTGGAGAAGATCATGGGCGAATCCAACAGCAGGATCATCCAGCAAGTGAATGTGCCGGTGTGCCTGGTGCCCCTCGGGGGTTCGATGACCGAGCCGGCCAGGATCGGCGTTCTGCTCGAATACGGCGAGGCCGAGTTTGAGGCTTTCTGCAAAGTGATCGAGTTCGTCAGGCAACTGGGAGGGTCGATGGTCATACTCCACCCGGCCGGGCAGGATGAATTCCGGTCGAAATTGCTTTACGAGGGATTCATCAAGGAGTCAGCCCCGCTGACAGGTGATCTCAACCCGCTGCATTTGCGCCTCGACGACACCGACCTGGCTGAACAGATCAGGCAGCTGATCAGAAAGGACCAACTGGACCAACTTGTGTTGATCAACCACGACGAACACGCGCCCTACCACTGGTTCAGGCATACGACGGCCGAGAAACTCTCGGACAGGCTCCAGATCACGATGCTGGTCTTCCCTGTGGATTTGGGCTGATCCAGACATTATTGAACATTAAATCAGAACAACAGAATGAAACAAGTGGAAAAAGAAATTTTGGACTACATCGAAAAGAGCGATGGCGACTTTTTTGGAGGCATTGCAAAACGGCTGAGGAGGCCCAACGGAGAGATCCTGCATCACCTGCTCTATCTCAAGGCAAAGGGGTTGGTATACAAGGATAAAGACGGAGGAAGATTCAAGATCGCACGGCAGGACCAGTAGATGGCGCCGTGCACCTTTCAAATCCATTTTTAACACACATTATCTTAACACTATCATGACAAAGACAAATCAGATTGGTCTGAAGACCGATAAAGCCCTCATTTTGATCGAGAACCTGAATATCCTGCTTTCAGATTACGTGGTGTTTTACCAGAACATGCGCGGATTGCATTGGAACGTGAAGGGAAGGGGTTTTTTCGACCTTCACCGGAAGTTCGAGGAACAATATGAAATGGCCCATCAGGTTGCTGATGACGTCGCCGAGCGCATACTTTCCCTCAATGGCAGTCCCCTGCATACCCTCACCGAATACACCAGGGCCTCGAACCTCATCGAGGTGCATGGCGTCGCAGCCGGTGACAAGGCTGTCGAGGTCACCATCCTTCAGTTGAAAACACTCATCGAGGAGCTCAGGCAACTTGTGCGCATGGCTGCCGACATCAAGGATGAAGGAACCGCCGATATGCTGACGGCAATGATGAAGCGGCACGAGAAAGACCTGTGGATGTTCAATGCCTGGATCCAGGACTTCTGATATTCATTCATTTAACTGCAAGGAATGCTTTGGGGCCTTCCACGCTCAGAGCAGTTCCGAGTGATTCACCTGGATGGGCATGTTGATTTCAAAATCATACAACGTCAGCCGCCTCAACCGGTAATAGTTGCTCCAATAGGTCCATAGCGCGTTGACGTAGTTGCTTTTGGACTGGTCGGCCTCCCGCTGGGCGATGTTCAGGTCGGTGATGCTGATCTTTCCGATCAGGTAGCGCGCTTTTGTGATGTCGTATCCCTTCTGGGCCACGGTATCGGATTTGGCGGCGATCACCACCTGCTGGTATTGCATGTTGAAGCGGGCCACCAGGAGGAAGATCTCCTGGTCGAAATCGAGTTGTTCCTGCTCGATGGCCGTCTTCACGATCTCCTGGTTGGATTCGGCCATCTTGATCCGGCCCTTGGCGACGCCCCAGTCGAGGATGGGCAACGTGATCCCCACCTGCAGCTGCTGCTGGTCCAGGGGGTTCTTGTATACCTCGTCGAGGACCACGGAGCTCTGTGTAAGGCCATAGACCGCGAAAACCTCTGCATCGAAGCGGCCGTCCATCCTGGCCCTGTTCACATCCCGTTCCGCCTCGATCTCGCGCCTGTTGAAGGCCAGGGCATCCGACCGGTTGGCGCGGGCTTCATCCAGGGCTTTGGCGAAGGGGACCATGAACGGGGTGATCTCGGTGGGCGGAACGAGTTCCACGGGGAGGTCATCCTTGATGCGAAGGTAGGACTTCAGCTGGAACATCCGGTTCTCCACGTCGAGGCGTGCATCCTCGACGGTGGAACTGGCCCGGAGGAATTGCAGCTCCAGCTGCAGCAGGTCGTTCTCCGCGATCTTGCCCAGGTTGTAACGGCCCTGTGCGATCTTGTAAAGGGTGTCGTAGTTGGCCAGGTTGATCAGGGCGATCTTTTCCTGGATCTGGGCAAGCAAAAGATTGAAAAAATAGTTGGTGGCGGTCATGGATACATTCTCCATATCCTCCAGGTAGGTTTTCTTGGCCTCTTCGTAAAGCATGGGCTCGATGCGCCGTTCCCACCGGTAGGAGTTGAATTGGAACAGGGGTTGGCTGTATCCGATGTTGATGGGGGTGGAGAGGTGCTGGGTGATGGTGGTGTCGGGGTCGTTGTAAAAGTTGTCGAGCCTCCGCAGCCCGGACCGCACGAAGATGTCGCCGCCGGTGAATCCGATCCGCTGTCTCAGGTAGGCCGACACCGAATAGTCGATGTACTGCCTCTCGAGCAGGGCCTCGCCTTGCTCCAGCGAGATCTGCTCGATGGATCGGTTGAAATTGGGCAGGGTGCCCGTGAGTTCCAGGGAGGGGAGGTAGGCTGCCCGGAACGACCTGTACTGCCAGTAGCTCCCGCGGAACCTTTGCTTGGCGGTGAGGGCGTCGGGCGACTGGGCCCGTGCGATCTCGATGGCATCCTCCAGTGAAAGCAGGTTGGAGGACGGTTGCTGACCCTGAGCCGGCATGGCCATGGCCAGACACATCAGCAGCGATGAAAAGAAAAGCAGAATCTTGTTGCCGTGTTCGTTTCTCCTACGAATAATTCTCATAACCAATTTTCTTACATGTGTTGTTAATCATGCCGCAGCGATTCCACCGGGTCCTGCTCCGACGCCCTTTTGGCGGGCATGTACCCGAATATGATCCCAACGGCCACCGATACGCCGAATGATACGAGGATGGACCCCGGCGAGACGATGGTCAGGATGTCGGTCGCTTGCATGATGATCTTCGACAGGGCGATGCCGAGTATGATCCCCAGCAGGCCCCCGGTGATGCTGATGAAGGTGGCCTCGGCCAGGAACTGGAAGACGATGTCGCGTTTCCTTGCGCCGGTGGCCATCCTCACGCCGATCTCCCGGATCCGTTCCATCACGGAGGCCAGCATGATGTTCATGATCCCGATGCCTCCGACGATGAGCGAGATGCTGGCGATGGCCCCCAGTACGATGTTGAAGATATCCTTCGTCCTTTGCTCCTGCTTGAGCAGCAGCTCCGGGATCTTGATCTCGAAGTCCTCCACTCCCTGGTGGCGGCGGAGCAGCATTTGCCGGATGACCTTCACGGTGGAGGTCAGTTGCTCGCTTTCCTTCACCTGGACGGTGATCTTGTCGATCTGATGGTAGTTGGACGATTCATCACCGCCGGAGCTTGTGCTGAACGAGGCCGCAAAATCGCCGCCGAAGACCACCACCCCTTCACCCCCGCCGCGGATCGAGGCTTCCGTCACGGACGATCGGTCCTTGAACCGGAGCAGGATGGTCTGGATGGGGGCGTAGATGTTCACGTTGTAATCGCTGATGCCCAGGTTCTCCTCGCTCCCCGTCAGCACGTTGATGCTTTCGAGCACACCGATCACCTTAAGCCAGAGGGTGCCGCACTTGAGGTATTTGCCGATGGGATCCTCCTGGGGGAAGAACTTGGATGCGATCTTGGGTCCGATGATGCACACCGAGCTGCCGTGCTCCATCTGCTGGTCGGAGAACATGCTCCCTTTCACGAGGTCGAGGTTGAACACTTCGAAGAAGTCGGGGGTAACGCCCGAGAGTGTCGCATCGGTGCGGATGCCGTCCTTCACGATGAAGGTCTCGTAGGTCACTTCTGGGCTTACCTGGGCCACGGTGGGCAAGATCTCCTTGAAGCTCCGGGCATCCTTCAGGGTGAGGCCGGGGCTGTATTTTTCGGTCTTGGATTTCCCCTGGTCTTCATCCGACCCGGATGAACCCCCGCCGGTCTGGACCACCGGGGTGATGATGATGTTGTTGACGCCCACCAGTTTGATCTGGTCCAGGATCTCTTTCTGTGCGCCGTTGCCGATGGCCATCATGGCAATGACCGCGGCCACGCCGAAAATGATGCCCAGGGCGGTGAGGATGGAGCGGAAGCGGTTGGCAAAGACCGCTTCAAGGGCGATATTGATGATCTGCAGATACCTTTCCACGATTCGACCCTCTTAATTTCTTCTTGGAGGTTTGCCCTCGGGCCTGCCTTTCATTCCCTGCCGGATGAACTGCATCCGCTTGTTCTTCTCCTCCTCTTCCTTCTGCCTGCTCATCTCGGCTTTTCTCCGGGCCTCGGCCTCCTCCTCGCGCACCAGGGCCAGGACCTTCTCGTCCAGCGGGACAAGTTTGAACTCTTCGTAACCCTCGGGCGGAAGGAGATAGATGTCGTCACCCTCGCTCAGCCCGTACCGGATGATGATCTCGTTCTCATTGCCTTTCCCGACGATCACCTGCCGCCTGGTGCTTCCCTTTACCACAAAGGATATGGAATCCTCGGCATGCACACATTCGATGGGTACGAACACCACGCTGTCGATCACGTCGGTAATGATGATATTCTTCGTTGTCATGGCCGGTCGCATCACCGAATCGAATTCGTTCACCTCGATCAGCACTTCAAACACCTTGGCGTTGCTGTTTTTCATCTGCTCCCCGATGTTAGCCACTTCGGTGACCTGACCGGTGAATTTCTTTTCGGGGAAGGCGTCGATGCCGATCTCCACCTGCTGGCCCACCTTCACCTTGCTGATGTCGATCTCGTTCACATAGGTCTTGGAGATCATTTCGGTGAGGTTGGGCAGGGTGGCCACCACGTTGTCCCAGGTGCTGATCTGGCTTCCCACTCCCTGCTTGGTGCCGTCCCAGTTCCGCTTATAGATCACCATGCCCGCCTTGGGGGCGAATACGGTGAACTGGCTGAGCACATCGGCCATCTCGTCGTACCTGCGCTGGGCCTTGCTGAGCTGTGCCGACACTTCCTGCATGTTGGCCTTGGCTTTCTCGTATTTGAGGTCATAGTTCTTCACAGCCTGGTCGAAGTTCCGCTGCGACCGTTCCAGGTCGATCTCCACCTGCCTGATGGTGGCAGGCGGTTCGAACTTGGACTGTTCCAGTTCGATCTTGCGCTCTTCCAGGGCATATTTGAGGTTGATCAGCTCGTCGCGCAGGGTCCGCAGTTCCAGGGAGGTGTCCAGCCTGGTCTTGAGGTATTGGGTTTCCAACTGCTCCACTTCGAGTTCCTGGTCCTTGAGGCGGTTGGCCAGTTCCGAGCGATCGAGGGTGGCCACGAAATCGCCCGAATCGACCACGGTGCCGTCGGGCACCATGTCCTCGATCTTGACGTTCCAGATCCGTACGTTCCGGAGGTTGTCGGGGCCGTAGATCTTCTCCGAGCTCTTGGCCTCCAGTTCTCCGGTGGTGGTCACGGCGATCTTGAATTCCCCGTAACCGGCCTCCACCTCGATGGTTTCGGCGGTCTTGGCATCGGAACCGAGCAGGAAGTAGAGCGCGACGATCACCACAATGATGACGCCGATGGCAATGTAAATCTGTTTTCTCATGCTGATATGTGTTCTTTTATGATCTGGTCCGGTAATCAGGTGTCGGGCCTTCGAAAACGTTGCGGCATGCAGGGCTTGGTCCTGCCGGACCTGCCTTCTGCACGGCAGAACGTATGTTCAAAAGTATTAATATAAACTCGCAGATCAATAAAAAATTGTTAAAATATTGATCATTTATACCCATCCTAAATAGCGGAAAAGGGGCAGCGCAATGCAACCGGTGATTATCTTGGTGCCGGGTCGGCGCGTAACGATTTATTTGCTATTTTTGCAGGCCTGTAACGACTATGAGCACACGAATCTTCATATCGGCACTGTTCCTGGTGGCACTGATCCTGTCGGGTTGCGGTAACGACCGCAAGGGGAATATCCCCACCGACGTGGTCACGAACCCCAATTCGGCTTCCGGCAGCGAGGACAATGCATTGCCGGCCATCGAATTTGACAGGGACCTGCACGACTTCGGAAAGCTGATCGCCGGCGAAAAGGCGGTCTATACCTTCAGGTTCAGGAATACCGGAAAATCCGACCTGGTCATCTCGCAGGTCAAGAGCAGTTGCGGCTGCACGGTGCCCCAGTTCACGCGGGATCCGGTCGAGCCGGGCGGGGAAGGGCAGATCAAGGTCACCTTCGACAGCTCGGGGCGGAGCGGCATCCAGAACAAGGCCGTCACGGTCGTCCACAACGGCCAGCCCAACAGCACCATCGTCCGGATCAAGGCACAAGTGATCTCACCCTGATCAAGCATTTATAAATTTTCAAAATACATACCTATGACATTCGCAAGCATTTTACTCTTCATGCCACCTGCTGAAGGCCAGGAAGGAGGAGGATTCATGAGTTTCCTGCCGCTCATCCTGATCGTGCTCGTCTTCTACCTGTTCTTCATCAGGCCCCAGATGAGGAAGTCAAAAGAGCAGAAGAAATACCGCGAGGCCCTGAAGAAAGGGGACAAGATCATCACCATCGGCGGCATTCACGGCAAGATCGTGGAGGTGCAGGAGACCACCTTCACCATTGAGGTGGAAGGCCAGAACCGGCTGAAGATCGAGAAGAGCGCCGTCGCCATGGACGGCTCCTCGCAGATCGGTGCCTCCAAGTAGGAGCCGCCACGGCCAGGCTGCCGTGCTTAAAAACGAAATCCGTGAAATTGGAATCCAGCTTCAGCCGGCTTCTCAAAGGGTCTGACGATCCGGGTGAGAAAAAGATCAGGCATGAGTTGTATGTATTCCTCATCTGCCTGGTGATCGCTGTGTTCATCTGGTTCCTGATCGCCGTCTCCAAGCAGTCCTACACGACGCTCGAATACCCCGTGACGTTTGTCCACCCCCCGGCCGACATGGCGCTGGTGAACCATCCCGACAGCATCCTGACCTTCCGGATCTCCTCCGGAGGGTTTGAATTGTTCACCCTGCGTTACCTCACCCCGAAAAAACCCATCGAGGTCGACCTGCGCAACATCGTGCTGGTGAGGCAGGACGGGCAATACGCCGGCGTATTCAACACCTCCCGTCTCTCTGCCGAGATCCGGGCGCAGTACCGTTTTTCGGAGGAGCTCGTCTCCATATCGCCGGAACAGATCCATTTCCGGTTCGAAGACCTTGCCGGGAAGATGGTTCCCGTGGTGTCGGCCCTGAAGCTTGGTTTCCAGCAGCAATACCGACTGACGGACACCATCGCCTTCGATCCCCCGATGGTCAAGGTGGTCGGTCCGCAAAACCTCATCGACCGCATCGACCATGTGAAGACCCGGGCGGTGCAGGTAAGCAACATCAACGAGATGGTGACCGGCACCTGCGGGCTCGTGAAACCCTTCACCAGTGACCAGCTGGCCCTGGTGCCCGACCAGGTGAGCTACAGCCTGAAGGCGGAGCGGTACACCGAATCGACCATCGCGTTGCCCGTGCATTCGGACGGGGAGGTGCAGGTGGTAAAAACCTTTCCGGAGACGGTGAATGTCACCTTCCTGGTCTCCCTCGACAATTTCAAGCGGGTCACGCCCGACCTTTTCTCGGTGGTGGTCGACATCCCGGAAGAGGCGGGCAGCAGGGTCAAGGCCCGCGTGAGGCTTGAAAAGGTACCCTCCTTTGTGGATGTGACGCGGGTCGATCCGCAGGAGGTTGATTTTCTCCTTCTGAAGCGATGATAAAGGCAGGACTCACCGGGAACATAGGAAGCGGTAAAAGTGTCGTCGCCGGCATCTTCGAGGTGCTGGGCGTACCCGTGCACCATGCCGATGCCAGGGCAAGGGAGATGCTCGACCAACCCGAGGTCCTGGAAGAGGTCAGGCGACACTTCGGTGACGGCATCCTTGCCGCAGGGCGTATCGACCGCAAATCGCTGGCGACCGTGGTGTTCAACGACCCGGAAGCCCTGCGGGCCCTCAACGCCATCATCCACCCCCGGGTGAGGGCCGACCTGAAACAATGGATCGACGCCCACGAAGGGCATCCTTATGTGGTCCAGGAGGCGGCCATCCTGTTCGAGAGCGGATTCAACACGTTCTTCGACAAGGTCATCGTGGTCACCTGCCCGGAGATCACAGCCATCGAACGGGTCATGAAACGCGACCGGGTGACGGAAAAGGAGGTGCGTGACCGCATGCGGAACCAGTGGCCGGAAGCCGAAAAGGCCAGAATGGCCGATTACCTCATCCGCAACGATGGTGCTGAACTCCTCATCCCCCAGGTGCTGGAAGTGCACGCCCGGCTGTCAGGATAAAAAAAGGGTGAGGCCCTTAGGTCCCACCCTTTCGCTTCTATTGTGTCCCGATTATTTCATCAGGCTTACTTTCTTGTTGATGATCGTCCGGTCGTCGATGAGGATGTTCAGGAAATAGATCCCCTTCTCGAGGTTCCCCAGGTCGATGCTGCCGGAGTTGAAGTTGGCGTAGGTGGCCACGACGGAACCGGCAGTATTGAGCACGGTGATGGTGGCATTCTCCACACCCGAGATGATCACCTGTCCGTCAGTCGGGTTGGGATATACGTTGACGGCACTCACGGCGCCGTTCCCGATGCCTGTTCCCAGGTCGAAGTTCACGGTGTAGGTGATGTGCGTGGCCAGGTCTTCCGCGAAGATGTCCACCGTGGTCGCGCCGGGCAGTTCCACAGCCGGAACGATGATCTTGGTGGCATTCTCATCGGCAGCGACGGCCTCCACCACGGGAATTTCAACAGTGCCCGATGGCAGGGTGACGGTATATTCGTAGACGTCGGGGGAGAATCCCTCGATGGTCACCCCGTCGACGGTCAGGTCCGTGACCGTGGCATCCGTGGCGAAGGTGGCATCCACCTGCGCGTAATCCGACTGCCAGATGTACTTCGAGCTCTGGTCTTGTACGATGATCGCCACGCCCAAATCGTCCCACTCTTCCACGTTGGTACCGGCCAGGTCGACGGTCTCAGTGATGGTGAACGGCACGCGGTCGCTGAGGTTGGTCACGGTGCCATAGGCATCCGGCACCATCTTCATCATGACGTGCTCGAAGCTGGTCTCGCCGTTGGTGGAAGCGTTCTCTACGGTCTCGTATTCGAAAACGATGATGCTCACCAACACGTCCTCGAACGCCGCAAAGGGAAGCAGGGTCACGACAATGTCCATCTCCGTGCCTTCGCCGGTGACAGAGGTATTGGAGCCGATTACTTTAATGAGCCCGGATTCCAGTTGGGATGCGCTGAACATGTTCTGGATGATGGTCATGTTGTTGTCGGTGTAGGTCCCGTCGAGGTTCGTCCAGGGCACCCAGGACACGCCGTACCAGTTCCTCCGCACGCCGCCTTCTTCCGTGTAATAGGGGTCACCTACACCCGGCCAGTTCATCTGGTATTTCACGAGGGTGATCTCATCCTCGTGGGTGTTGCACCAGGGAACGAACTGTACGTTGAAGGAGGCACAGGGGGCGCAGGTCGAGCTGGTGAACTCTTCCAGGCAGGGCTTGTGCGCCACCGTATGGCTGACGACGCTCAGAGTCTTGTAGAGCATATTGTTGTCGGGATCATCGTCGATGACACCGTTCACGGTCTCGATCCAGACAGCGAGGTTGTAAGTGCCGATTGGCAGTTCCAGGAGCCCGTCGCAGGTGAACGCATACGTTTCGCCAAAGCCGATGGAGAAGCCGTCGATGGCGGTGGTTACCACTTCGCCGTCATCAACCTGGTAGCTGATCTCCACGCTGGTGATGTCGTCAGCGCCCATGTTCTTGATCGTTCCTTCCACCGGGGTGGGTCCGCCCAGGAAATTCGGAGTGGTGATGCCCGTCAGGCTGGCATCCAGGTTGAGGGGCAGGAAGAGCCACAGGTCGTCGATATACCAGTAGTCGAGGTTGTAGGTGTTTCCCTCGATGTACATGCAGATCTGGAAATCGGTCTGTCCCACGTCGTCGTTGCTGATGACCATGTCGACGGTCTCGGGCCCGACATTTCCGTTGGGGGTGATGCTCCATACGGTATTCCAGCTACCGCCGCCCGAACGGGTGGCCACGCCGATGGTATAGCCGGTCCCTGAATAGTCATCCAGGAAATGGTTGAAAAGGAAATTTACTTCGTCCTGACCGCTCAGGTCGACGGCAGGGGATATGAGCCGGCTGGTGCTCACGCCGGTTACCCAGGTGAACATTCCTTCGGGGGCCTCGCCGCCGGCATTGCTCCCGTTGTTGATGGACCACTGGCTTGCCAGGTTGTCGATCGACCACCCGCTGGGGGGCATCTGGTTGCCGCTGAAATCCTCGAGAATGTAAGTCTGGCCGAACGTAAAGCCAGCCAAACCCAGCAAACAAATCAATGTGTAGAGTTTTTTCATAATTGCTGTTTTAGATTGAAAGATTGAATTTTTATTATCTGCAAAATTAAATAAAAAGACAGTAATGCAAAGAGTAAGGTTGTATCACCGGCATGTACTTTTTAAATGAACCCGGGATCCAGGGTGATATTTGTGTTTAAGAACTTGATAGTAAGTAGTATATGAATTAAATATGCTTCGATGGAATCATTCTTGATTGCCAGTGGGTGCCTGTGGGTGGCCCCGGGCCGGCGGGTGCACTTTGGGCAAGGTTCAATTGTTGGTTCAGCTGATAATGGAAAAAGCCACCCGACGTGAGTGGCTGCATTTCTTATTTTCAATGTGTGATTCGGCCGGGGCTCGAACCCGGGACCCTATGCTTAAAAGGCATATGCTCTACCTGCTGAGCTACCGAATCAGGAAATTATTCGATTGAACGATGTGCGATGTATCCATATTCGATGTGGGTCGAAAATTTCAAACGCGGGTGCAAAATTAGGCCTTTTTTTTATTTATGCAAACCCTTTTTCGAATTTATTTGAAATTGCCGTGCACGGCCAGCCAGATGCACGTTTCTCCCGGGCCGCTCCAACTGACCCTGTGTACCCGGTGTGCCGGGATGAGCAGGTGGTCACCAGCCTTCAAGCGCACCTTTTCCCCTGTCCCGTATTCGATCTCCGCGCTACCCTTCAGCAGGACCACCCATTCGTCCGTGTCCTGGTCATACCAATCCCCGGGCTCCGAATAGGGGGTGAGGGTGACGATGCGTTCGATGCGCAGGTCCCCTTTTGACAGGAGGGTTTCGAAGACTTCGCCCTGCCTGGTTTTTAGTGATGTTGTGTCGAATAGGTTGTTCATTGGGGTATATATGGTTATAGGGGTCTAAAGGTATAGGGGGCCAAGCACTTGATCAAACATTGGTCTGAACTTAGAGCCCTGCACCACCCTTCGACAAGCTCAGGGTGACCACCCTTGCATTCAGCAATCCAACGTTCGTTGCGAAGGTCAACTGCCTGCTGTCTGCTGCCCGCTTCGACCCACCTGCGCTATCGCTTCGGCGGGCAGGCAAGCTCAGCGTTATGCCACCACAACTGCCACTGCCACTGCCTACTGCCTACTGCCTACTGCCAACTACCTACTGCCAACTGCCACCCCATTCTGCTATCTACAATCTAATACCTCAAATCTCCAATCTACAACCGCCCTTTCCCTTCCCTCACCACGACAATCTCATCCCCTGTGCAGTCGATGATGGTCGACGGCT
>CAYLTG010000020.1:0-5452 GCA_964386225.1 uncultured Bacteroidales bacterium | reverse complement strand
CCTTCCCTCACCACGACAATCTCATCCCCTGTGCAGTCGATGATGGTCGACGGCTCGTTGTCGCCGTATCCGCCGTCGATCACGATGTCGACCTGGTCGCCGTATTTCTCGTAGATCAGTTCCGGGTCGGTGGTGTACTCGATCACTTCGTCCTCGTCGTGAACGGAGGTGGACATGAGAGGATTGCCCAGGAGCCGGATGATCTCACGGGTGATGTTGTTGTCGGGCACCCGGATCCCCACGGTCTTTTTCTTCCGGTGAAGCATCTTGGGTACGCTGTTGTTGGCATCGAGGATGAAGGTAAAGGGCCCCGGAAGGGTGCTTTTCATCAGCTTGAACACGTCGTTGGAGAGGGGCTTGGTGAAGTCGGACAGGTGGCTGAGGTCATAGCAGAGAAAGGAGAAGTTGGCCTTTTCCTTTTTGATCCCTTTGATGCGGGCGACCCGGTCGACAGCCCTGGACATGAACATGTCGCAGCCCAGGGCATAGATGGTGTCGGTGGGGAAGATGATCACGCCTCCGTCGGAGAGGCACTCCACCACCGTTTTGATGGCCCGGTCGCTGGGCGTTTCAGGGTGTATCTTGAGCAGCATGGATTGCAGTTTTCAGGGCGTAAAGGTAATACATTCACCCGATGTGGCAAGGCCCCGGTCAATGTGCCGGCCCGGCAGCCGAAGGGTCCGGTATGACACGAAATGCGCACTTGCTTGCACCGCCGGCATTTTTTTCCTATCTTTCGGGAAATTAACACCTTCAAAACGAACGATCATGAAATGTCCCGTTTGCCAGGCCGATGGCCTGCCCGATGAATTGGATCAATGCCCGCAGTGTGAATCGAGGCTGGATGTGTTCCATCTCACACGCCGCATAGCACAGGCCAGGAACCGGCTCTTCTCCATCACGGTCGTCATGGCCATCGTGCTGGTGGCCGTGATCCTCTATTGGCTGCTCTCGGCTCCCGGGACGAAGCCGCCGGAAAACCCGGCCGTTGATGCCGCCATCTCGGAAAACGCAAGCCTGAAGGCTGAATTGAACAAGGTGAACGGTGAAAGGGACCGACTGCTGAAGGAGGTGGCCGCGCTGAAGCAAGCCCCTGCGAACAATGAGGAGACGCCTGCCAAAAGGACGAAGGAATACGTGGTGCAGAACGGCGAAACGCTGTTTGGCATCGCCCGCAAAGTCTATGGGAACGGCTTCCGATACAAGGACCTGGCGAGGGATAACAACCTTCAAGACCCGTCCCACATCTACACCGGTCAGAAACTGATCATTTATTATTAAAACCAATCGTTATGTCCAAGTATACCGACCAGCTCAACGAGCACATTACCACCTTCCTCTCCGACATCCATAAATACAGGACCCGGATCCAGGAGTTGGAGGAATCTGTGAAAGACCTGAAGAAGGAGATCACCAACCAGAAATCCCTGGCCAGGAAGTACCGGACGGAGAAGAATGTGTTGAAAAAGAAACTGGAGGCCGTCAAGAAAGGTAAGAGTGAAGAATGAAGAGTGAAGAGTGAAGAGTGATTTGAACCGTTGCCAGGATCCATTGGGATTTGGTGCTTGATTTTGGGATTTTTTATCCTTCAGATCTGCAGTCCACCCACCAGTTCATCGATCGTTGTCACCCCATGCCGTTCCATGTATTCGGCAATGCCGTCGATGATCTTCACGGTAATGCGCGGGTCGATGAAGTTGGCGGTGCCCACCTGGATCACCTTCGCACCGGCGAGGAAGAACTCGATGGCATCGGTGGCGTTCATGATCCCGCCGATCCCGACGATAGGCACTTTCACCGCCCTGTAGACCTGCCATACCATGCGCAGCGCCACCGGTTTGATGGCCGGCCCCGACAGTCCGCCCGTCACGGTGGAGAGGATGGGCCTGCGCGTTTCCGCATCGATGGCCATGCCCACCAGCGTATTGATCAGGGAGATGGAATCGGCTCCGGCACCTTCGACGGCCCGCGCCATCTCGGCGATGTCGGTGACGTTGGGGGAGAGCTTGACGATGAGCGTTTTATCATATACTTTCCTGACCGCCTCGGTGACGGCGATGGCCGAGGGGCAGCTGGTCCCGAACAGCATCCCGCCGGCCTTCACGTTGGGGCAGGAGATGTTCAGCTCGATGGCCGGCACCTTGTCGAGCTCGTTGAGCTTCTCGGTCACCGCGATGTAATCCTCGATGGTCGACCCGTTCACGTTGGCGATGATGTGGGTGTTGTAGTCCCTGATCCTGGGATAGGTGTGTTCGACGAAGTAGTCGATGCCCTTGTTCTGGAGCCCGACGGAGTTGAGCATCCCCGACGGGGTCTCTGCCATGCGGGGGTAATCGTTCCCCTCCCTGTTCTCGAGGGTGAGCCCCTTGACAAAGATGCCGCCAAGCCTGTTCAAATCGACGAACTCGGCCATCTCCTCGCCGAACCCGAACGTGCCGGAAGCAACCGTCACCGGGTTTTGGAAATCCAACTCGTGCAGCTTGACCTTGAGGTTTACCATGACAGATAATTTACGTTGAATACGGGCCCTTCCATGCACACCCTTTTGTTGCCTTCCCTGGTGGCGGTGACGCAGCAGAGGCAAACCCCGAAACCGCAGGCCATCATGTTCTCCAGCGACACTTCGCAGGGGACCTTGCGCGCGGTGGCCATCTTGCCCACGGCTTTCATCATGGGGTCCGGACCGCAGGTGTAGACCTTGTCGAAGTTGAAATTCCCGTCCCGAAATACGGAATGTTGCGTCACCAGGCCTTTTTCGCCCATCGACCCGTCCTCGGTGGTGACCAGCACCTTGCCGAATCTGGCGAATTCCTCCGTGAGCAGGATGTCCCGGGCGGTTCTTGCGCCAAGGAGGAAGGTGGCCCTGATGCCCCGCTTCCTGAGTTCCCGGCCCAGCAGGATGAACGGTGCGATCCCGGATCCGCCTCCCACGATAAGGGCGTTCCTGGTCCCGTCGTCGATCGTATAGGCATTCCCGAGGGGGTAAATGAGGTTCACCTTCTGCCCGGTCCGCAGCGCTCCCAGCTTGCGGGTCCCTTTCCCGATCTCCTTGATGTAGAAACTGATGGTTCTGGTCTCGTAATCCACATCCAGGAAGGAGAACGGCCTGCGAAGGAAAACATCCTGTGTTTCGGGTACCTGGATCTCGGCGAAATTGCCGGGACGGATCTCGGGAATGTCCACCGGTGCACGAAGGTAGAGGATGTGGTTCCCTTCCACCGGGTTTTCCACCCTGATCACTTCATGGTCTTCAACGATCTTGTGCATGTTCTTTTATAAAAAAAGTCCTCCGGGGAGGACCTTGTGTCGCTATTCTTGTGTCGCTTCTTTTTCCTGGTCCTTCCCGTCGCCGGATCCTTCGTCGGCCTTTTCCTCCTCTTGTTCCTCCTTGTCCGAAAAGTCCAGCATTTCCTGCTCCAGCAGGAGGTTGTACCAGTATATCACCTTTTTGATGTCGGAGGTGTATACGTTTTCCTTGTCATAGTCGGGTACCGCCTGCTCGAAAAAGGCCTTCAGGTCGTCGTCGGACGCTTTATGGGAAATGGCGGCCTTGCCCTCCTGCATCTCGTGGATGGCCTTCAGTACGTCTTTCAGCGGCCTGTCCTCATCCTGGGTGTAAATGCTGATCTCCTCAAGGGTGCTGATCCGCTCGTGGGTGAAGGCGGTGAATTTCTTGCCGTCGAGCATGGATTCCACCACGATGCCGTTCTTCGTCTGTGCCAGCATTTTGAACAAACCCGGTTTACCGGAGATCGCCATGATCTTGCTTAGATCCATAATGTCGAATTTGCAAGCAAAATTAATCATTAATTCCGGAATGGGATATCAAATTTTGAATACGTGTTTTTAACAATGGTGCGATGGAAGGGAGGCCGCTTTGGCGGCAGCTCGGCAAGGAGGGATTCAACTACTTGTTAAACAAACCGTTGCATTATTGGCCGAAGGCCTGCATGTCATATAGTTTCCTGTAGGCGCCGTTCTTTTCGAGGAGTGCCTTATGGGTGCCCCGTTCCACGATCATCCCTTTCTGGAGCACGATGATCTCGTCGGCATGCACGATGGTGGAGAGGCGGTGGGCGATGACGATGGAGGTCCTGTTGGACATCACCTTGGCCAGGGCATCCTGCACCAGTCTTTCCGATTCGGTGTCGAGGGAGGAGGTGGCCTCGTCGAGGATGAGGATGGGCGGGTTCCTGAGCACGGCGCGGGCGATGCTGAGCCGCTGCCGCTGTCCGCCGGAGAGCTTGGAACCCCGGTCGCCGATGGTGGTCTGGTAGCCATGCTCCATCTTTTCGATGAACTCATGGGCGTTGGCGATGCGGGCGGCCTTCTCCACGTCGTCCCGGCTCACCCCTTCCTTGCCGAAGGAGATGTTGTTGAAGACCGTATCGTTGAACAGGATGGCCTCCTGGGTAACGATGCCCATCAGTCCGCGCAGGTTGTCGATCTTGAGGTCCCGGATGTCGGTGCCGTCGATCCTGATCACCCCGTCCGTCACATCGTAGAAGCGGGGCAGCAGGTCCACCATGGTCGACTTTCCCCCGCCCGACTGGCCCACCAGGGCAATGATCTTTCCTTTCTCGATGGTGCAGTCGATGCCTTGCAACACGGGTTCGGCCTCATACCGGAACGACACATCCCGGTACTCGATGCGGTCTTTCAGTTCGTGTATGGGCCTGGCATCGGGTTTTTCCACGATCACTTCCGCGGCATCCAGCACTTCGAAGATCCGTTCGGCCGAGGCCATTCCCTTCTGGATGCTGTAGAACCCGGCGGCGAAAGTCTTGGCAGGGGGGATGATCTGCGAAAAGATCACGATGTAGGTAATGAACAGGGCTGCGCTGATGCCCGGGTCGTTGGCAAGCACCAGCCGTCCGCCGAACCACAGCACGATAATGATCACCACCGACGACAGGAACTCGCTCAGGGGGCTCGACAGGTCGCGCCGGCGGTAAATGCCGAGCATAACCTTCGAATACTGGTTGTTCAGGTCGACAAAGCGGTCGTTGGAGAAGCCGATGGCGGTGAACGCCTTGATGATCCTCAGCCCGGAGATGGTCTCCTCGATGACGGCGAGCAGTCCGGCAAACCGTGTCTGGCCGATCTTGGACTCCTTCCGCAAGCTTCTCCCGATGCGGCCCACGATGTACCCCGTCACAGGCAGGATCACGATGACGAACAGCGTGAGTTGAGGGCTCATCACGAAGAGGGTCACGAAATAGGCCAGGATGGTGATCGGGTCACGTACGATCATCTCCAGGTAATTCATGATGGACACCTCCACCTCCTGCACGTCGGTAGTGATGCGGGCGATGATGTCGCCCTTCTTCTGGCCGGAATAGTAGGAGAGGGGGAGGATCAGCAGCTTCCGGTAGATGTCGTTCCGGATGTCCTTCACCGCGCCGATCCTTACCTTGGCCAGGTAGAACATGGCCAGGAAGCGGAAGAGGTT